>NZ_ARVV01000001.1:2400000-2708502 GCF_000385375.1 Methyloversatilis discipulorum | reverse complement strand
CAGTGGCAGAGCACGTGCCACCGGTCGAGGTGCGGCCCTGTGTCGATCTCGCCTTTGCGTGCGACGCGACCGGACGCAGCTATCTCGGACGCCAGTACGTCGGCTACCCGGTGCACGTCGGCCGCGCGCTGCATGTCGACGGCTCGGCGCCGGATCTGTGCGTGGTGTATCTGCAGTCGGTGTCCGGCGGCCTGTTCGAGCACGAGCGGTTGGCCGGCCGTATTGAGGTGGGGCAGGGCGCACGCGCTCACGTTGCGACGCCGGCGTCGACCATCGTGCATGCGATGCAGGGCGGATCGGCGACGCAGCGCATGCAGCTGGTCGCTCAGCCGGGTGCATTGCTCGAATACATGCCGGCGCCGCTCATCCTGTTTCCGGGCAGTCACATGGTGAGCGACGTCGAGGTGACACTGGCGGACGGCGCAGTGGTCGTGGTCGCCGACAGCTTCCTGCCGCACGACCCCGACGGCGGGCAACGATCGTTCGCGCGTATCGAAGCGGCGGTGACGGTGCGCGACGGAAACGGACAGCTGCTGGCGCGGGAACGCATGTGCATAGACGGCGAGAACTGGCTGTCCGGCAACGCTGGCGCGAATGCCGGGCTGCGCATGCACGGGTCGCTGTGGCTGCTGGGTGGGTCAGCCGATGCCGAATTGCTGGAGGTGCTGCGGGCGTTGCCCGAGGTGGATGGAGCGCTGGCCGGCGCCAGTCATCTGCCGAACGCCGCCGGCATCGTGTTCCGCGCACTGGCGGTCGACGCCGTCCGGCTTGAAAGAATCATGCACGCCGCTTGGGCTGCGGCGCGCTCGCATCACACCGGCTCAGCGCCGGCGCTGCGACGACGCTAGCGCGTCGCGGCACACCGATCCCGATGGCGGGACGCGGCGGATGGCGGAAGGGGCAAGCCGCCGCGTCTCGTCGTCGGGACCCGGGTTTCAGGGCTCGCGGATGGTTCTGAACGGGCTTCTCATTTTGGTGATGAAGTCGGTTTCCGTTCGGACGGTTTCCCGTCCGTCAGACAAAATGGCCTTGTCAGTGAATCTCGGCCAGGTCCTGCTCGGACAGAAGCTTGATGGCCTGAACGAGCGGGTCGGATTCGGAATCTCCACCCAGCACGTAGTGATTTCCGTCATCCGCAAGTACGTTGAGCCGATACGGCCCTGCGACCATTCCAAGCGCTCGTGCTCCCGCTGGCAGCACGAGCTGCCGCGGACGATGATCAGCAAAGATTGTGCGGCGGTCGGCGAGTGCAAGCTGGCCCCATACGTACACCTTGCCATCGGCATCCAAGGCCGCTGAGTAATTGGCTGCCGCGACGAGGTCGATGATCCGAGCGGCGTCAGGGAATGAGACGGTCAGGGGTTCGCTGCTCTTTTCGATGTCCGTGTATCCCAGTTGCTGGTGACGGTTGCTTCCCCACGCAAGGACCTGGCCGTCGGTGAGCAAGGCGAGACTGTGCTGATCGCCCGCCGCAGCGAGAACTGCCGATTTTTCTCCGGGCAGGGAGATAGCGGACGGCGTTGTTACGTACGTCGGGGAACCTCCGCTCTGGCCGTTGCGGTTGTCTCCCCAAGCGTAAACGTTGCCCGACGCCATGACAGCCAGACCATGATCTAGGCCTGGCGCGATCATGATGGCGCGATCATCGAGGGGAAGCTCAAGCGCTCGGGGGGTTACTGCCACGCCGCCGAACGAGCCATTTCCCAACTGCCCCAGATTGTTGTCGCCCCACACCAGCACCGCGCCGTCAGACGACATGACCAGACCAAAACTTCCACCCAGTTTTACGTCGGACAGCGCCATACCGGAAGGCGTGTTCAGCAAAGTTGCTCTGCTTCGTATGGAAATCGGCCGCGCAGCGCTGAAAGCGCTTACGAACGCTTGAGTGAACCTTGCAACGCGGCTGGAATACTCCGGCGAGGGCGTGGGTGGTCGTATGCTGCGGAGAGGCGTCATGGGCCAGGCGACTCCCCACGTGTACAGCCGACCGTCGTTACCGATCGCTGCGCTGCGTTCACCAAATGCGGCAATCGCTACGATCTGCGCATTTCCTGGGAACCGAATCTCTTGCGCCGGCGAAACGATCTCGTCGACTGTGCCGGTGCCAATCTGACCGAAGTTGTTCGAACCCCAGCCCAGCAAGGATCCATCCTGCCCGCTTTGCATCTGATGAGTACGGCCCTGGGCCAGCATGGGTCTGACAGGCAGGTGCAGGGTCAGGGGCCCGTTTGCATCACCCTGCACAAGGATTTCGATGGAGCACAAACCCGAGCGTATGGCGATGACCTGACTGCTGCTGACCGCGCAGATGTCAGGAGAGAGCGTTACCGCTTCAATGGCCGGACTGTTCACTGCCAGCACATTGAGTTCAAGGGCAGTTCCGAGGGGCAGGTTGGGGCGCGAAAGCAGGAGGGAGGCGCTTTCACCGACAACCATCGATGCCGCCGTGGAAGGACGCCATTGCAACCAGACCTGAGTCTTGTCGGCGACCTCGCCGGTGAGTGCGATGAAGTAGGTCGTATCGGCGCTCATCGACCAATGGAGTTGAAGAGCGCCGTCGACGATCTGACTGACCGCACGCCGGGTCAAGCGACCGGAGGCTCCCTTCTCATACAAGGCGAGCGCATGGGTGCCTTTGCTGCCGAGAACCTGGAACAGCATGTCTCTGGAAACATTCGTTCGGTAGGACCACCAGTTGCTGCCACGCTGCAGCGGAACATTGTGGTCACTTTCTCCCTCTTCCCGGCTTGAATCCATACTTGAACTGGGCACCATTCCGACGGGACCGGCAATGCTGATGGCGTCGACCAGCTTGTCGTTATGCGGGGGGACCGGAATACGTACCGGCGTTGCTCGCCTCGACAGATCCCCAAGGCCCAACTGACCGTAGTCGTTGTCGCCCCAGCCATACAACTGCCCATCAGAGGCCATCACGAGCAGATGGCTATAACCGTGCAGGGGCAACTGAACGGGTTGGACGCCTGAGGGCAGCGCAATCTCGCGAAAGCCCACATCTGGAGTGAATGATGCAATAGTGCGACCGACCTGCCCGACCGGGCCCGAAACCAGAAGTCTGTCGTCGGCGGTCAAGATCGCCGAAAATCCACCGTGGGCGCTGGCGGCGACCACCCGAGGGGTTCCTGCCAGAGAGATTCTGACTGGAGTCTCCTGAAAAGCATCATCCGCGATCCCCAGGGCACCATAGCGTGTGGCTCCCCAGCCAAACAGCTCGCCAGTGCGCGTTACGGCCAAAGCGTGAGTCGCGCTGACCGATATGGATTCAATGAGCACTTCCTCAGGGAAGGACAGTTGCCGCGGCCGCGTCTCTTCCATGGTCGGATACCTGCCGGCCAGATTGCCAACGCCGAAGACCCGGCCGTCAGCAGTGAGAAGAAGCGTGTAGGACTCGCTCACTGCCACTGCAACCGGGTTCGCGTCGGGTGGAAGGAGTACCCGGGAGGGAATCCACGAACCTTGCGTACTCGCGGTACCCAGCGATTGTCCCCACGGTCGGCCCCATGCGTACACGTTTCCGTCATCGCCAAGTGCTGCGCTGACGGCGCCCGCCGCGGCGGTCTGAAGGATGCGGACTCCCTCAGGGAAGGCTGGTTCTCCGGCAATCACTTCATGGTCGGGGTCTGGCGGCGCGCCTAATTCGTTGGAAAAATTCACGCCATACGCATGAACTTTTCCATCGCTGTCCACTACGAGAGTGTGTTGCATGCCGATTGAAAGCTGTACGGCCTCGCCTTTGAATGATCGCGCCGGACCAGGGCGCCGCCGGTTTGCCAGCGTTCCGTCAGCCAGTGAGCCCGTCTCACCGAATCCCCAGCTCATCAATCGTCTGTCGAGCGATGCCTTTATGCTGTGTAGCCAGCCTCCTCCGAAAGGCACACCAGTGGTGACGTCAATCTGCTGAACAAGTGGAGCGTGGTGTGTGTCCCCAGGGTGCGAAATCGATAGCCGGCAGCGTCCGGCATGAAGGAAGTACAGTCTGCCGGCTGACCAGTTGCAGAAGGTGGGTGATTCATTCACGACGACCGGAATGAGGCCGGAATCCAGATTGAGGGTCAGAGGTATGCTGGCGCCCGGTGAGAATGAAGCGATCACCCGCGGTGGCGGATCGTCGATCAGCCTTTGCAGATAGCGCGTATCCAGGGACCATGCGAGACGGATCCGACCCCTGGTGTTCGGCGGATCAGGAAAGTATCGGCTTGCCGGCTGAGGCGATTGCCCGTCAACGCGGATCTGATACTCGATCCCGGCGCTCACCGGAAAAGTGACCTGACTTGTTTTCCGGGCTCCTGCGTCGCCGTTGGCGGCGACAGGTCGCAATGTGGCCAGATCCGTGCCCTGGAATACGGTCAGCAGGGTGTCGAAATCGCTGCCGTCCAGATTCAGATCGAGCAGGCCGTCGGCCGGGGCAACCCAGCTCCACCAAACGGTACGCCCCAGATTGGAACGAACCTGAATGTCCTCGGCTTCTTCGTAGCTTGCATACGCGTTATCGCCGCCGGTTGTTCCATTCGGGCCGACAAGCGGTGCCCGGAATACGAACTGATCGTTCAGAGGCGCTATGGGCGGGCTACTCCCGCTCGGCGTGCTTAAACCGCCATCGAGCATCATGGCAACAACAACGTCGTTGGTGTCCATATCCACACCGCTGACCCCGGGCAGGGATAGGGGCGTCGAAAGTGCGCCGTCCCAGAACGATGCGAAGCAATGGAGCGTGTAGGTTTCATCGATCAGGCAGACTTCGCTGCCCTTGCCTGCGTGTATGGAAATCACCCGACCTTGAACCACCGCGGGTAATGGTTGGTGTTTGGCCTGAAAGCCAGAACCATTGATCAGATAGACTGAGCCATCGGTGCTGAGCGCATATTGGTACTGGGCGCTCACTGCCATCTGTTTGAACCGTACGCCGCCGGGCGCCGTGACCGCTGCGGGCGTACTTCCCGGGCCTGCATATCTCAACGATGTTGCCCACCAGTAGATGGTCCCGTTCGTGTCGAGAGCGAGCGCATATGCCTGATTTGCGACGAGGTCGACCACGCGTGGATTGCCTGGAAGAGGGAAAGCCCGGGGACGAGTGACCGCAGTCCAGCCCGAACCCTCTCGCGTGGCTGAACTCAAGCCCCATGTATAAAGCTGCCCGCTTTGCCCGATCGCGAAGCTGAATTCGTATTGCGGCGAGACGTTGATCGCACCGGCAACGACCCGGATTGCCAGCTCGTCATCGGGTAGCGTGACCAGAACTGGCTCTGTTCTCAGAGTCGTTGTGCCATCCCCTACCGCGCCATAGACATTCTTGCCCCATGCATGGACACGCCCTTCATTGTCGATTGCGAGCTGATGGACTCCGGACGCAGAGAACTGAACGAAGGCGATATCGCCTTCCATGCGCTCACGCTGGCTGCTTGAATTACGCGGGACCAGCACATAGGGTGATCCATCGGGAAGCAAACCGTAGCCGCGCGGCAGACCGTACGAAACAGGTGCCAGCTCCATGCGCTCTGAAACTCTGACGTGCCGAACCGCCGTCGCTGCGGGTATGCCTTCATCGTCGATTGTGGTGCCCTCGATCCGGCACGCTGCGCTGACAAGCGCGTGCAGGAATCCATCGGCATCAATGAAACACACTTCCGGATCGAGCGTCCGGAGCGAAACCGGGCGGCCGGACGCTGATTGCGCGGCGATGGTTACCGGGGGCTGGCCGACGGTCAGCAGGAGCGGAGCGGTTATTTCGATGCTGTCCTCTGCGTGAGCAAATGCTGTTGCGACAGAGAGGCAGGCGAAAGTGAACAATCGGAGGGTGGTTCGTCGAATTTTCATGGTTTTACGAAGCACGGTCATTCATTCAGTCCGGCGTAATGTACACGCCTTGGGCGACGCTCATCCTCGTCTAAATTGATCATTTGTCATTTTTTGACAGTGACGATTCTGGATACGCAGACCACCCATCGAATGAGCGTTCTGTGGTACCCGACACAGATCGGTGCAAAGCGATATGGAGAATTTCAGTCCGACTCGTGCTCTGCGCTAACTGGATTGAATGTTGTCGGCGCTCGACGAAGTCCTTACAGCCCGGCTGTGCAGATAATTCAAGAGGCATGAATGATATGTACTGCCTCAATTGGCGAGTCATCAGCGTGTCATCCGGAAATGCGCGTTCTTTCCTCAAGAGGGCGTCAACACGCTGGTGAGAAACCATGAATCCTTCCGGATTACGCCAGCAGGCTCCTCTGGTCGGCCTCCGTCCCTGGCGCAAGGCTCTCGCGACTGGCCCACGCTTTGATCATCACGCCATCCATGCTGAAGTGGTCGTTTGCCACGAAGCTCAGCCGTTTGGCCACATGGCAGTGCGCTGCTGGAGTATCCGCACGCAGTATTCGTACCTAGCGGGCGGCTGTTGGCGCTGAGCGCGATCCGAGCCCCTGCCGAGCCAGCCATGCCTCGGGCGACGAGCTGGCGAAGAGCAGGTTTTAGTCGAGCTGATCGACTAGCGGACGCTCGCTGCGAATGGTTACTGGAGCGGTACGAGCGGTGTGCGCAGGTGGCCTTAAGGCAATCGATGTTCCGGGCTCATGTCGCTGAACTTCGCGGCTTGGGGTTTCTCATGGCCGGGCATGGGAAATCCGAAAGTGCTTAAAGACGATCCGAGCCCGGAACCCGTCTCGGTTCTCGAACACCGGGCAGGGAGCGTTTTCTGACCAACTGCTAGCGTTGTATTGCGACGAGCTGCACACCGTCGATCAGCGTGCGCGCGTTGCGCACCCCTTCGTCGAAGAAGAAACCGGACGGCGCCAGAAACAGGATGAGATAGAGCTTGCGGTTAATGACTGCGCCACTGCCCAGACCGCGACGCGGTACCTCTTCCGCGCGCGTGACGTAGTCGAAGGTAAAGCGGAAGCCGGTGTGCCCGGCGAAGCGCGCGGGTTCGAGGCTGCCCAGTTCAAAGTGACCGCCGTGTCCGACCAACATTGTTTCGGTCAGCGCCACCACATCCTCCGCAGCCATGTGTGCGCGGAACCGCGGCGGTTTGCGACCGGCTTCGCCCAGATCGTCGAGCGGTTCGCCGTCCTTCACCGCGTAGAAGAAGGTAAGCGTGTCCAGCGGCAGGCCGTGTCGAGTCCAGATTTCGCGGTGCTTGCTGCCATCAGGGGTGAACCGGTTCCACGGCTCGCTGCCGGCCGTGTTTACCTGCAGCACGTTACCGACAGTGACCGTGTCCGATGTGCGTTTGAATACCGTGCCGCAGGCGGCAAGCTGTGCGGACAGGAAAAGGACGGCGAGCAGCCGGATCACAGCGTATCGACGTAGTGCCTGATCATCGGAGCTTCCGGCGCGTCCGGCGCACGCTCGAGATAGCGGGTGAAGGCTTCGCGTGCCTGAGCGTTGTCGCCCTTGCGCCGCAGCAGATGTGCCCGCAGACGTTCTGCTTCAGCGGGCTGGTCGGCGCGGCCGGCCGACGCTTCGAGGTTGGTCAGGGCACGGTCTGCATCGCCGTCGCGGTCGCGGGCCGACAGCGCTGCGGCTCGCGCATAGAGCAGCAGGCCGTCTTCGCCCTGGTAGCGGATGAGGCGATCGAACAGGCGCAACGAGCTGTCAGGTACGCGGCGGCGCAGTTCATCCTGCACTATCTGCGGCCGGATCGAGGCGATGGCTGCATGGTAGCGTTGTGCATCGACATCTCCGCCCTGCGCGCCGGCGCCCAGCTTCTGTGCCTGGGCGGCGAGACGGTCATGGCGAGTGCGCGGCGTGGGATGGGTAGCGAACAGCGCGAGACCGCCGCCATAGTCGTCCTCGCCTTCCTCGATCAGCTGTTCCCACACTTTTGACGCTTCCATGGGGTCATAGCCGGCCGCATGCATCAACTCCAGGCCGATGGCGTCCGCTTCCGACTCATTGTCGCGGGAAAAGGCGAACTGACTGGCCAGTACGCCGAGCTGCGTGATGTGGCCGAGCTTGCCGACGCCGATGGCACCGAGCGCAATGTCGACGAACTGCGCCATGGCCGATTTCGAGCGCGCATCGGCCAGACGTTCGACCGTGTGATGCCGCATGTAGTGACCGATCTCGTGGCCGATCACCGCCGCGAGCTGAGCCTCGTTGGCCGCGCGCAGCAGCAGGCCGGTCCAGATCTGCAGCGTGCCGTTGGGCGCCATGCTCGCATTGAAATATGGGGTGCGGACCAGATAGACGCGGATTTCGCCGCACCGGTCGCCGGCCAGCCGGCACACGATGCCGCGCAGGTACTCATTGAGCGCAGGGTCCTGCAGTACGAACGGGGAGTGGCGCAGGCGGCTTTCTTCCCTGTCCATAAGTGCCCAGAGACTACCCTCATCGGCGATGGCGTCTGGACGTTCAAACGGGGCAGGCACGGCAAAGTCGGCGCGGACGCAGCTGCTGATGGCGCCCAGAGCCAGCGCACAGAGTGCGCTACGCCATACGTTTCGCACCGCTTTCATTGCGGGAAATCCTCCAGCAGTACGTCCATCGTCCCTTCAGCGGACGCGCGGTCTCGCAGGTCGCCCCATTGCCGCGACAGGCGGTTGAACCACACAACACGGCCGCTGCGCAGGTCGACCAGCGAGGCATAGCCGACCTGGGCGCCGCCACCGAGATTCACCTTGAACAGCGCCGCGACGACCATCGTTGCCTTGCGCTCCATCGTTGCATAGCTGTCGCGCAGGAAGATGAACAGACCGTAATCGGCGCCGGTCCGCTCAGCCAGACGGGCGGTGTCTCCGGTCAGACGCCAGTCCAGTTGTTTGCCCTTGGTCGGCAACTCATACCGGTCCATGTAGTGATGCAGCGCAATTGCGCTGGCGACGGTGCCATGAAGGCGGATCAGGTCGACCACCTGCGGATCGTCGGCATCGATGTCGGTAACGAGCGTGCGACCGACCGCCGCCTCGCGGTTGCGAATGGAGACAGACATGTTCTCGCGTGCCTGCGCACTCCACTCGGCCACAGGTTCAGGCAGACCGCCCGCGCTGATCATGAACAGTTCGACGTTGAGCGGCATCAATGCAACGCGGGCATCCTGCGGCAACCCGCTGAACGCGGGCGCGCTGACGGGCGCAGCCAGTGCGGGCGATATCAGAAACAGGCCGGTGCAGGCGATGCGGAACAACGGGTTCATCACGCGGCGTCATGAATGTGGCAATTCGATTGTAGGCATCTGTGAGACGGTGCGCAGGAGAGGCCGTGTGCCGCCGGGTGGCATGCCCGCCGGCCGTGACGCTCGTGGATATAATCGGCGTTTAAGTCCGAAACTTCAGTGCGGACGCGTGGAGTGTTCATGTCCGACCTTTCATCGGTGTCACCGGAATCGGTGACGCTGTCCAACACCTTCCTCAAGTTCCGCAAGCGCCTCGAACGTGCGGTCGGGCAGGCCATCGGCGACTACTCGATGATCGAGGACGGCGATGTGATCATGGTGTGCATGTCCGGCGGCAAGGATTCGTACACGATGCTGGAACTGCTGCGCGGCCTGCAGGAGCGGGCACCGGTGCGCTTCCGGCTGATCGCTTTCAACCTCGACCAGAAGCAGCCCGGTTTCCCCGACCACATCCTGCCGGACTACTTCAAGCGCATCGGCGTCGAGTACCGGATCGAGACCGAAGACACCTACTCCATCGTCAAGGACAAGATTCCCGAGGGCAAGACCACCTGTGGCCTTTGCTCAAGGCTGCGGCGCGGCATCATCTACCGCGTGGCGTCCGAACTGGGTGCGACCAAGATCGCGCTGGGCCACCACCGCGACGACCTGCTGGAAACGCTGTTCCTGAACATGTTCTTCGGCGGCAAGATCAAGTCCATGCCGCCCAAGCTGGTCAGCGACGACGGCCGCCACATCGTGATCCGGCCGCTGGCCTACTGCACCGAGCGCGACATCGAGCGCTTCGCCCGGGTAATGGACTACCCCATCATTCCGTGCAATCTGTGCGGCTCGCAGGAGAACGCGCAGCGCAAGCAGGTGAAGGCCATGCTGCAGGAGTGGGCGCGGCTGTATCCGGGGCGGATCGAATCGATGGCTACGGCGATGCGCAATGTCGTGCCGTCGCACCTGGCCGATCAGAAGCTGTTCGATTTCGCCGGTCTGAAGCCGGGCAGCGTAGTGGAGGAGGGCGATACCGCCTTCGATCCGCCCGAGCTGCCTGTCCGTTCATGGGGCGACGAGGACGCAATGGGTGGCATCCCGGTCCGCCTGGATGTCGCTGCGGGCGGTGGCTGTGCTTGAGCGCTGGATGCGCCGGCCGCTGCGCGCTGCACGGGATCCCGACATGAAGATACTGTTCTGCTGCATGGGCAACATCTGTCGTTCGCCGACTGCCGAGGGCGTGGTGCGCGCGCGGCTGGAGGCCGCGGGGCTGCACGAACGCGTCGAGGTCGCATCGGCCGGCACGCACGCCCATCACGTCGGCAGCAAACCTGACCCGCGTGCGGCTGCGGCGGCTGCGTCGCGTGGGGTCGATCTGACGCGCATCCGGGCGCGTCGCGTCGATGGCGCCGATTTCGCGCAGTTCGACCTGATCTACGCGATGGACCGCGACAACCTGCGCAATCTCGAACGCAACTGCCCGGAGCCGCTGCGCCACAAGCTGGCGCTCTTCCTCCAGCACGCCGAACGCTTCGACGAGGACGAGGTGCCGGATCCCTACTACGGTGGCCCGGCTGGCTTCGAACGGGTGCTCGACCTGATCGAGGACGCAGCCGACGGTCTGGTCCGCGAGCTGCAGCAACGACTCAAATGAAAACGGGCGGCCAAGGCCGCCCGTCTTGTCGTTGCTGTGACGATTACTTGTCCAGCAGCGCTTTCAGGTTGTTCAGGCCGTCGGTATAGACCGCCTTGATGGTGCCGGTGGCCGCCTCGTCATCCTTGCCCGCGGCCGGGTGCTCGCTGGCGTCGGCGCGGAAGAACACGCCTTTCCACTCAACCGTCGAACCGCCACCGTCGGCCGGCTTCACGGTAATCGTCGACTTGTACTTGCTGACCGGCAGCGCGCCGCCGTCCTGGGCGGTGTAGGTCAAGCTGCGATCAGCGTCCGAGATTGCTTCCAGCTTCTCGACCACTTCGCCGCCACCCTTGATCTTCAGCGTACGTACCGAGCCGACATCGCTGCCGGCGGTGGCGGTGCTGCTCTCGACCGCCGGGTGCCAGGACTGCAGCTGCGTGAAGTCCTTCACCTTGGCCCACACGGCGTCCGGGCTGGCTTTCAGCGTGATCGTTTCGTTCGCCTTCAGGCGCGACGGGCCGTGCGCAAAAACCGTGGTGCTGGCGACGATGGCGAGCAGGGCTGCAAAAAGACGCATGGGGTGTTCTCCTCGTTTGTTGTGATTGAAAAAAGCGTGCGCAGTGTCGGTGAAAACGGGCGGTGCCAGCACGGGAAAATCACCCGGTGCCGGGCGGGCTTGCTGACGGACATGCAAAAAGGGCCCGGACAATGCCGGGCCCCTCTGGCGGTGTCAGCGCCTCACTCGTTGCGTGTTTCCACCTGCTGCATCGGTTCGTTGGCGATCACCGGTGCCGCACGACGGCGACGGCCCAGTTGCGGCTGCTCGACGATGACGGGTTCGATGCCGGCAGCGCGCTCGGCCGAGGTTTCCACCATGACCAGGCCGCTCTCGGCCAGCGTGCTCTGCAGATCGGCTGCCGGTGCGACTGTCGGCGCCGGCGCGGACGGCTGCGCCGCCGAGCCGAAGCTTTCCATCGCGCGCACCAGCGTCGATTCGCCAGCATCGTTCAACGAGGCTGCGATCTGTGCCGGTTGATCGACGACGGGTGCCGGCGCGGCCACCGGTTCGGTAGCCACTTCGACCACCGGCAGTGCAGCCACTTCAGCCACGACGGGCTCGGTCACCGGTGCGTCGACCGCGACAGGTTCGACCACTGCCGGCTCCGGGGCAGCAGGTGCAGACACCATCGGTGCCGACACGACAGGCGCCACCGGTGCTTCGACCACCGCGGCGACTTCGGTCACCGGTGCAGCGTCGGCCAACGGGGCCGGCTCGGCGGCGATCGGTGCTGCGACGGGGACGTCCAGCGGCAGCGCGGCCTGGGCTTCCACGGCGGCAGCGGGCACTTCATTGGCGGCGGAATCGGTCACCGTCAGATCGCCCTCGACTGCGGCGACATCGGCAACTGCGCCTTCCACGCCGTCCGGACGGCGCTCGCCACGTTCGCGGCGGCCACCACGGCGGCGACGGCTGCGCGGTGCAGCACCTTCGCCACCCTCCGCCGGCGCGACATTCTCCGGCTGAGTGCCGGTGGCGGCGGCCAGCGGCAGATCGGTCTGTGCCTGCTGCTGTTCGCGTGCGTCATTGGCGGCACGCTCGCGCGGCTCACGCGGCGGGCGCGGCTCGCGCGGCGGACGCGGTTCGCGCGGCGCGGCGGCTTCCTGCTCGTTGCGCGGCTCGCGCGGCTCGCGCGGCTCACGGGGTTCGCGCTGCTTGCGCTGACCGTCGCGGCCTTCGCTCTTGTTCTGCGCTTCGCGCGGTTCACGCGGCTCGCGTTGTTCACGACCTTCGCGGCCCTCGCGACCTTCGCGGTTGTCGCGACGGTTGCGGTTGCGACCGCGTTCGCCCTCGCCACGCGGACCGCGTTCGCGCGTCTGTGCGGGCTTCGCTTCCGGGGCCGGAGCGGGCGCCGGGGCTGGCGCGGCTGCGCCGCCGCCGAACAGCCCGGCGATCCAGCCGAAGAAGCCACCCTTGGCCGCGGGTGCAGCCGCCGGCGCTGCAGCGACCGGCGCGGCCGGTGCGGTCTCGGCCACGACCGGTGCCGGCTGGTCCGGCGTGATGTGCTTGATCGCCGCTTCCTGACGCTTCGGACGCTCGTCGGCCGGAATGGCGGACGGCGGCTGATAGCTCTCGGCCGACGGATTCACTGCCATCTGGTAGGACGGCTGGGCCACGCCTTCGAGGTTCAGCTGGTCGTGGCGCAGACGGGTGATTTCGTGCGCCGGCGTTTCCAGATACTTGTTCGGGATCAGGACGATGTTGACCTTGTGACGCAGTTCGATCGCGTTGATGTCGGCCCGCTTCTCGTTCAGCAGGAAGGTGGCGACGTCGACCGGCACCTGGGTGTGCACGGCACCCGTGTTTTCCTTCATCGCTTCCTCTTCGAGGATGCGCAGGATGTGCAGCGCGGCCGATTCGGTCGAGCGGATGTGGCCGGTGCCGCTGCAGCGCGGGCAGGGGATGTAGCTGGTTTCGGCCAGCGCCGGGCGCAGGCGCTGGCGCGACAGTTCGAGCAGGCCGAAGCGGCTGATCTTGCCCATCTGCACGCGCGCGCGGTCGTGATGCAGCGCATCGCGCAGGCGGGTTTCCACCTCGCGCTGGGCGCGCGGGTTTTCCATGTCGATGAAGTCGATGACGATGAGGCCGCCGAGGTCGCGCAGACGCAACTGGCGGGCAATTTCGTCGGCCGCTTCGCAGTTGGTGCGCAGCGCGGTTTCCTCGATGTCGCTGCCCTTGGTCGAGCGGCCGGAGTTCACGTCCACCGCTACCAGTGCTTCGGTGTGGTCGATCACGATGGCGCCGCCCGAGGGCAGGTTCACCTGACGGGAGTAGGCGGACTCGATCTGGTGTTCGATCTGGAAGCGCGAGAACAGCGGCACGTCGTCGCGGTAGCGCTTCACGCGCGCCACGTTACCGGGCATCACGTGTTCCATGAAGGTGTAGGCCTGGTCGTACACCTCGTCGGTGTCGATCAGGATTTCGCCGATGTCGGGCTGGAAGTAGTCGCGGATCGCGCGGATCACCAGACTGCCTTCCTGGTAGATCAGGAAGGCGCCGGACTGCGACTGGGCGGCGCCTTCGATGGCGGTCCACAGCTGCAGCAGGTAGTTCAGGTCCCACTGCAGTTCTTCGGCGTTGCGGCCGATGCCGGCAGTGCGGGCGATCAGGCTCATGCCGGACGGCACTTCGAGCTGATCCATGGTTTCGCGCAGTTCGGCGCGGTCGTCACCTTCGACGCGGCGCGAAACACCGCCGCCGCGCGGGTTGTTCGGCATCAGCACCAGGTAGCGGCCGGCCAGCGAAATGAAGGTGGTGAGTGCGGCGCCCTTGTTGCCGCGTTCGTCCTTGTCGATCTGGACGATCAGTTCCTGACCCACCGACAGCGCATCCTGGATGCGGGCGCGGCCGGGTTCGAGATCGGGCTTGAAATAGGACTTGGAAACTTCCTTGAACGGCAGGAAGCCGTGGCGATCTGCGCCGTAATCGACAAAGCATGCTTCGAGGCTGGGCTCGATGCGGGTGATGACTGCCTTGTAGATGTTGCTTTTGCGCTGTTCCTTGCTGGATGACTCAATGTCGAGGTCAACAAGCTTCTGACCATCGACAATCGCGACGCGCAGCTCTTCGGCCTGCGTCGCGTTGAAGAGCATTCGTTTCATCAACTTCTCCCGCGCGCACCGCACACGGGCAGGACAAACCGCTCGTCAGTAAATAACGTCTATCGTGTCGGCTGCAATCGGGTTTTTTCGATGGGAACGGACTGGGGGACGTGGAGGGGTCTGCCAACTCTCAATGCAGCCGCGCTTTCGCGACTGCCTGGGGGATTCTGCCTGTACGGTACTCGCGCTACTCAGTACACTCGCTACTTTGGGTGAGCGGGATTAACCCGTGATCCGGTTTTCGTCTGCCAAGAAGGACTGCATGAGGAAGCACTTCACCGTCAATCTGTCACCCGGCGTCCGCCACTTCGAGCTGGATGTGCTCCGCACTGCGTCTGCTTCGAAATCAGACCGAAAACCCGTCGCAGTATATTTGAAATGAAGGAGTTGGGTAAAGCTCCGAAAGTTGTGCGGCATGTCGTGGATGTCGAAGAGGCCGGGCAGCGCATCGACAACTTCCTGCTGCGGGTGTGCAAGGGCGTGCCGAAGAGTCACGTCTATCGCATCCTGCGCTCCGGCGAAGTGCGTGTTAACAGCAAGCGGGTCGATCAGACCTACCGGCTTGCCGAGCGCGACGAGGTGCGCATTCCGCCGATCCGCATGGCGGATCCGGGTACGCCGGCAGCCATTCCGGCAATGGAATTCGACATCCTGTACGAGGACGACGCCTTTCTCGCCATCAACAAGCCGGCCGGTATTGCCGTTCATGGCGGCTCCGGCGTGAGCTTTGGCGTCATCGAAAGCCTGCGCCGGGCGCGTCCGCAGGCGAAACTGCTCGAACTGGCGCACCGGCTGGACCGTGAAACCTCGGGCATTCTGCTGGTGGCGAAGAAGCGATCGGCGCTGACCGCGCTGCACGATGCCTTCCGCGATGGCGGCATGGACAAGCGATACTTCGCGCTGGTGAAGGGCCGCTGGCTCAATCCGCTGCAGCACATCAAGCTGGCGCTGACCAAGTATCTGACGGAGTCGGGCGAGCGCCGCGTATCGGTCGATCCCGACGGCAAGGCGGCCCACTCTATTGTCGAACTTGAGGCGCGCTGGCCCGGCTACAGCCTGCTCGGTGTGCGCATCAAGACTGGCCGCACGCACCAGATCCGCGTGCACCTGGCGTCCAGCGGCTTCCCTATCGCCGGCGACGAGAAGTACGGCGATTTCCCGTTGAACAAAGCGCTGCGCAAGGAGGGGCTGCCGCGCATGTTCCTGCACGCCCACAGCCTGACGCTGAACCATCCGCTGACCGGCGAGCGCCTGCAGATCGAGGCGCCGCTGCCCGAGGACCTGGCGGGTTTCGTGCGCCGGCTCGACGCACAGCACCCGCGCGACTTCGACCGCGCAGCCCGCAATACCGACCAAGACCATGCCCGCACAGTTTGACCTCATCGTTTTCGACTGGGACGGCACGCTGCTCGATTCGGCGGCGGCCATCGTCCATGCCATCCAGCACGCCTGCGACGACCTGGGCGTCGTGCCGCCGGACGACGCGACCGCGCGCTCGGTGATCGGCCTCGGGCTGATCGACGCGCTGGCGCGCGCCGTGCCCGAGCTACCGGCTTCGCGCCACCAGGAGTTGGCCGGCCGTTACCGCTATCACTATCTGGCGCGCGACCATGAATTGACGCTGTTCGACGGCGTGCCCGAACTGCTCGACGAATTGCGCGGGCGCGGACACACGCTTGCGGTGGCCACCGGCAAGAGCCGCGTCGGCTTGAATCGCGCGCTCGGCCACACCGGCCTCGGGCCGATGTTCGCGTCCACCCGCTGTGCCGACGAATCGGTGTCGAAACCGGCGCCCGATATGGTGTTGGAACTGATGGACGAACTGTCGCACGCGCCCGAGCGCACGCTGGTCATCGGCGATACGACGCACGACCTGCTGATGGCGCGTCACGCGGGTTGCGAGGCGGTGGCGGTGAGTTATGGGGCCCACCCTCTGCATGAACTGCTCGACGCGGCGCCGCGTGCGCACGCCGCCAGCGTGGCCGAACTGACGGAATGGCTGCGATGTCACGCGTGAACGTCTGCGCGTCGGACGCGCTGGAGGAAGGCGGAGCAGGGGTGCGGTTCGAGATCGCGAGTGCTGGCGACAAGTCGCGGCAGGCCTTTGCGGTACGTTTCCGCGGGCGGGTGCACGGATATGTAAACAGCTGCCGCCATGTGCCGATAGAACTCGACTGGAATCACGGCGAGTTCTTCGATACTTCAAAGTTATACTTGATCTGCTCCACTCACGGCGCCCTTTATGCACCGGACACCGGGCTGTGTGTCGGTGGCCCATGCCGCGGCGCACGACTGGAACCGGTGAAGCTCGAAGAATCCGATGGACAGGTGTGGCTGTCCGAAGCACGCAGCGAGTAAGCAAAACATCATGTCAGAACCTGATACGCCGTCCGACAAACGTCCTGAATCAACGTGGGAGCGCAAGCTGATCGAGCGTCTCGCGCTCGAATCGGTCACCGAGCAGCGCCGTCGTCGGCGCTGGAGCATCTTCTTCCGGATGATCGGCTTCGCCTACCTTGGCGTGCTCACCTTTGCGCTGATCGACTGGAGTTCCCTGTTCAGCCAGGCGGAACACCGCAAGCACACGGCGCTGGTCGAGCTCAGTGGCGTCATCGCGCCGAATGGCGAAGCGAGCGCCGAGCGCATCGTGTCCTCGCTGCAGTCGGCATTCGACGACAAGAACACCCAGGGCGTCATCCTGAAGATCAACAGCCCGGGCGGCAGTCCGGTGCAGAGCGGCATCATCAACGACGAGATCGGGCGGCTTCGCGCGCTCTATCCGGATACGCCGCTGTATGCCGTGGTCGAGGACATCTGTGCGTCGGGCGGCTATTACGTTGCCGTGGCCGCTGACCGCATCTATGTGGACAAGGCGAGCATCGTCGGTTCGATCGGTGTGCTGATGGACGGTTTCGGCTTCACCGGGCTGATGGACAAGGTGGGGGTCGAGCGCCGGCTGCTGACCGCAGGCGAGAACAAGGGTTTTCTCGATCCGTTTTCGCCGCAGGATGAACGGCACAAGGATCATGCGCGTCAGCTTCTCGGCGACGTGCACCAGCAGTTCATCGAAGTGGTGCGCAAGGGTCGCGGCGAGCGGCTGAAGGAATCGCCGGACATGTTCTCCGGCCTGATGTGGAGCGGCTCGCGCAGCATCGAACTTGGCTTGGCCGACGACCTCGGCAGCGTCGAGTATGTTGCGCGCGACGTTGTCAAGGCTGCCGACATCGTCGATTTCACGCAGCGTCAGAACATTGCCGAGCGTTTTGCCAAGCAATTGGGCGCCGATCTGGGTGAGAGCGTGACCGGCGCGCTGAATCGCGTCGGAATGCGCTGAGGCGTCTGGCTACGCCTCAGTCGGCCAGCAGGAGGAAAAGTGTCGGGCGGCGGTCGATGCGTCCGATTTCTTCCGCTGTCCACTTCGACACCGGCTTCGTCCGCACGAATTGATCGGGCGCCGTCAGCGCCGCCGCCACGCACAGCAAGGTGCTGCCGCGGCAGTGAGCGCGGATCGCGTCGAACATTTTCAGGTTGCGGTAGGGCGTCTCGATGAACAGTTGGGTCTGTCTCAGTCGCGCCGACTGCTTTTCCAGCTCTGCCAGTGTCTTTGCGCGTGCGGCGTCCTCCACCGGCAGGTAGCCGTGGAAGGCGAATGATTGCCCGTTCAGGCCGGACGCCATCAGACCGAGCAGGATGGAGGACGGGCCGACCAGTGGCATGACCGGAATTCCCATCGTGTGCGCGGTGCGTGCTGCCAGCGCACCCGGGTCGGCAACGCCGGGGCAGCCGGCGTCGGAAATCACGCCGGCGCTGCGGCCGGCGAGCATGGGCGCCAGCAGGTCGCGCAGCAGTCGGCCGTCCTTTTCCGGTGGCAACTCGACGATTTCGAGTTCGCGCAGCGGCGTCGGGTGCTCCAGACGCTTCAGCGTGGCGCGGGCCGACTTTGCGCTTTCCACCAGGAAGTAATCGAGGCGGTGTGCGCAGTCGCGTACCGCCGCCGGCGTGTCGAGCGCGCATGCGGCGCCGACGTCGAGCGGGCTGGGCAGCATGTAGAGCGTGCCCGACGAGGTCGTCGCGCTCATGGCAGCGGGTAGCCGATGCCGCGCAGCAGCGCGCT
This sequence comes from Methyloversatilis discipulorum, assembly GCF_000385375.1. Classification (NCBI taxonomy): domain Bacteria; kingdom Pseudomonadati; phylum Pseudomonadota; class Betaproteobacteria; order Nitrosomonadales; family Sterolibacteriaceae; genus Methyloversatilis; species Methyloversatilis discipulorum. The sequence continues at coordinate 2,689,986 of NZ_ARVV01000001.1, read as the reverse complement.
GAGACGGATCAGTGGCAGGCCGACCAGCGCCGTCGGGTCGTCGCCGCTCAGTCTTTCCAGCAATGCAATGCCCAGCGATTCGGATTTCGCGGCGCCAGCGCAGTCCAGCGGGTCGTCGAGATCGACGTAGCGCTCGATTTCCGGTCGAGACAGCGCGCGGAATACGACTTCGGTCGGCACCAGGGCTTCATGCCGTGTGCCCCTGCGGCCATCGATCACGCACAGCGCAGTGTCGAACACGACGGTCCGGCCGCTCAGTTCCGCCAGCTGGGCAATCGCGGCATCGCGGCTGCCCGGCTTGCCGTAGCGACGTCCGCCGCAGGAGGCGACCTGGTCGGAGCCGATGACACAGGCGCCGGGAAAGCGCGCCGCGATCGCCTCGGCCTTGCTGCGCGCGAGGCGTATGGCCTGTTCGCGCGGCGTTTCGTGGCCCAGCATCGATTCGTCGATGTCCGGTGACGCCGTGGTGAAGGGAACGCGCAGCCGGGACAGCAGCTCCTGGCGATAGCGTGAGGACGAGCCGAGGACCAGCGGAGGAAGATCTGGGGACATGTGCGGACGAGGGAAACGGAGTGCCGGTCTGCTTCTTCGCAGGCCGAAATTCTGAGCGCGCTTTGACAGCTGCTTCAAGGGGATAGTATCATTTCGGGTTTGTTTCTCCGCCCATTGCATCATCGGGCAAGCAGACGTTCATGACCGAAGCAGCCGGAGCCGGAAAGTCGACGGGTAAGTTGTCGGCCGGCAATGAATCGAGCGGCGATGACGTACGTGTCCGGCTCGACGCGCAGCAGCTAGCGCGTGCGCAGCAGCGCCTGACCGGTCGCGTCGCGCTGGCGTCGTTCGGGCGTCTGGCGGCGGAGTGCCGCAGTGCCGACGGAATCGAGTGGTCGCTGGCGGGCTCCGTAGACGCCGAGGGCGCATGCTGGCTGACTCTCGCCGTGTCGGCAGATGTGATGATGCAATGCCAGCGCTGTCTCGGCGACGTGCAGATCGATGTGCATAGCGAGTCCCGCTTCCGCCTGGTATTTGCTGGCGAAGCCTGGGGCGACGAAGATCTCGACGACGACAGCTTCGAGGCGCTGGAACTCGACGGGCCGCTCGATCTGGCAGCACTGGTCGAAGACGAGGTGCTGCTTGCGTTGCCCGCGGTACCGCTGCATCAGCAGTGCGATGCGCCGGCGATAGCAGGTGTGAGTGAGCAGGAAACGACTTCGGCGAAGCCGTCACCGTTTGCGGTGCTCGGGCAGCTGAAACGGAATTGAATGAGGCTGGCTGGATCATCCGATCCGGCGGGCGCGGTTGTGTGGTTTTTTATCCGGTTATCCGGGGGAGTTGTTCATGGCTGTCCAGCAAAACAAGAAGTCGCCGTCGAAGCGCGGCATGCACCGTGCGCATGATTTTCTGACCGCGCCGGCCACCGCCGTCGAGTCGACCACGGGCGAGGTCCACCTGCGTCATCACATCTCGCCGAGCGGTTTCTACCGCGGCAAGAAGGTGCTCAAGACCAAGGGCGAGTGATCATCGCTTTGTCGTTTTTTCCGGCACGCCGCACCTGTGCGGCCTCCCCGGGCGACTTTGAATTGATCGGATGCGCGGCATGAGCTATACCCTGGCCATCGATTGCATGGGCGGGGATCATGGTCCGTCTGTCACCCTGCCTGCCGCCCTTGCCTATCTGCGCAGGGATCCGGCCTGCAGTCTGCTGCTCGTCGGGCTCAAGGATGTGCTCGACGCTGAACTGAAGCGTCTCGGTGCGAACAACGAGCCGCGGATTTCTGTCGTCCATGCGTCCGAAGTGGTCGGCATGGACGAGCCGCCCGCGCAAGCCATGCGCGGCAAGAAGGATTCATCGATGCGTGTGGCGATCGACCTGGTGAAGGAAGGTCGCGCGCAGGCCGCAGTGTCCGCCGGCAACACCGGCGCACTGATGGCGATCTCCAAGTTCGTCCTGAAGACGCTGCCCGGCATCGACCGGCCGGCGATTGCCTCCATCCTGCCGACTGTAAAGGGCCACACTTACGTGCTGGACCTTGGCGCCAACGTCGATTGCACCTCCGAGCACCTGTTCCAGTTCGGCCTGATGGGCGCGATGCTGGTGTCGGCGCTCGAGTCGCGCGAGCGCCCGAGCGTCGGGCTGCTCAACATCGGCGAGGAAGCGATCAAGGGTAACGAGGCGGTCAAGGGCGCGGCCGATCTGCTGCGCGCCAGCGATCTCAACTTCTACGGCAATGTCGAGGGTAACGACATCTACAAGGGCACGACCGACGTCGTGGTCTGCGATGGATTCGTCGGTAACGTCGCGCTGAAGACCTCGGAAGGCCTGGCGCAGATGATAGGCACCTTCCTGCGCGAGGAATTCAGCCGCGGACCGCTGCGCAAGCTGATGTACCTGGTTGCCCGACCGGTCATTGCCGCCTTCCGCCGCCGCGTCGATCATCGTCGTTACAATGGCGCCAGCCTGCTCGGGCTGCGCGGTGTCGTCGTGAAGAGCCACGGCTCCAGCGATGCCTACGGATTCGAGCAGGCCATCGCCCGCGCGGCAGACGCAGTGCGCAATGATCTGATCGCCCGCATCACCGAATGCATGACACGTACCGAGGTAGCTGCATGAGTTTTTGCCGCATCACCGGCACGGGCGGCTATCTGCCCGGCGCGCCGGTGTCGAACCATGATCTGGTCGCACGGGGCATCGAAACGTCGGACGAGTGGATTGCCGATCGCACTGGCATCCGCTTCCGTCACTTTGCCGCCGAGCATGAGCATTCCAGCGACCTCGCGCTGAATGCGAGCCGCAAGGCGCTCGAAATGGCGGGTCGCGAGGCGAGCGAGGTCGATCTGATCATCGTCGCCACGTCGACGCCCGATCAGGTTTTCCCGAGCACCGCCTGCCTGCTGCAGCACAAGCTGGGCAATCGCGCGGCGACCGCGTTCGACGTACAGGCGGTGTGCTCGGGTTTCGTCTATGCGCTGACCATCGCCGAGAAGTTCATCCGTTCCGGTTCGCACAAGTGCGCGCTGGTGGTCGGTGCCGAGGTGTTCTCGCGCATCCTCGACTGGAACGACCGCGGCACCTGCGTGCTGTTCGGTGACGGTGCCGGCGCGGTGGTGCTCGAGGCGTCGAGCGAGCCGGGCATCCTGTCGTCGGCGCTGCATGCCGATGGCCACTACCACGACATCCTGTCGGTGCCGGGCCAGGTCTGCAATGGCTCCGTTGCCGGCAAGCCCTTGCTGCAGATGGACGGCCAGGCGGTTTTCAAGTTCGCCGTGCGCGTGCTTGGCGATACCGCGGTCGAACTGATGCAGGCGGCGGAACTGCCGATGACGGCGCTCGATTGGCTGGTGCCTCACCAGGCCAATATCCGCATCCTTCAGTCGACTGCCAAGCGACTCGATATGTCGATGGACAAGGTCATTACCACGGTGGCCGAGCATGGCAATACGTCGGCTGCGTCGGTGCCGCTGGCGCTCGACATCGCCGTCCGTGATGGTCGCATCAAGCGGGGCCAGAACGTGATGCTCGAGGGTGTGGGCGGCGGTTTCACCTGGGGCGGCGTGTTGCTGCGCTTCTGATCCATTCGCTTCCGATCCACCGATTTTCCGATGTCTTCCATGCAGAAACTCGCATTCGTTTTTCCGGGCCAGGGTTCGCAATCGGTCGGCATGATGGCCGCCTATGGCGACGATGCCGAAATCCGCGCGGCTTTTGACGAGGCTTCGCTCGCACTAGGCGAAGATCTGTGGGCGATGGCAGCCGACGGCCCTGCCGAGCGCCTGTCGCTGACCACCAACACGCAGCCCTTGATGCTGACTGCTGGCGTCGCAGTGTTCCGCAGCTGGGTCAAACGTACCGGCCGCACTCCTGATGTCGTCGCCGGGCACAGCCTTGGCGAGTTCGCAGCGCTGGTTGCTGCCGGCGTGCTCCGACTGAAGGACGCCGTACCGCTGGTTCGTCTGCGCGCGCAGGCAATGCAGGACGCGGTGCCCGCCGGTACCGGCGCGATGGCCGCCGTGCTGGGCCTGGACGCAGCCGCAGTGCAGGCCTGCTGCGACGAAGCCGCGCAAGGTGAAGTGGTCGCTGCTGTGAATTTCAACTCGCCGGAGCAGACGGTGATCGCTGGCCACGCCGCTGCCGTCCAGCGTGCGATGGCGTTGCTGTCGGAGCGCGGTGCCAAGCGCACGGTCGCGCTGCCGGTCAGTGCGCCCTTTCACTGCAGCCTGATGCAGCCGGCGGCCGAGAAGCTGGCCCAGGCGCTGCCCGACGTCGAGTTCCGCCGGCCGCAGATTACGCTGGTGAATAACGTCGATGTGGCGTCGCCGGACGAGCCGGACGCGATCCGCGATGCCCTCGTCCGTCAGGCGGCGGCACCGGTGCGCTGGGTCGAGGTGATCCAGCGTATGGCTGAGCTGGGCGTCGTCACGGTCGCCGAGTGCGGCCCCGGCAAGGTGCTGGCCGGCCTGACCAAGCGCATCGACCGCAACCTCAACGGCGTGGCGCTGTCCGACGGTGCCGCGCTGGAACAGCTTGCTCAACAGATCGGAGTGAATTGATGGGTGTTCTCGACGGACAGATCGCACTGGTGACCGGTGCCAGCCGAGGCATCGGCCGCGCCATTGCGCTGGCGCTCGGCCAGGCCGGGGCCACGGTGATCGGCACCGCGACCAGTGAAGCCGGCGCTGCAGGCATACAGCAGTCTTTCGAGACTGCCGGCGTCCGGGGGCGGGGCATCGTGCTCGACGTGACCGACGCCGCGGCGATTCCCGCCGCGATCAGCGCGATCGAGAAGGACTTCGGCACCGTTTCGGTGCTGGTGAACAACGCCGGCATCACGCGCGACAACCTCGCGATGCGGATGAAGGACGACGAGTGGCAGGCGGTCATCGACACCAACCTGAAGGCGGTGTTCACAATGTCGCGCGCGGTGATGAAGGGCATGATGAAGGCGCGCAGTGGCCGCATCATCAACATCACTTCGGTGGTCGGCGAAACCGGCAATCCCGGGCAGGCCAACTACGCCGCCGCCAAGGCTGGTGTCGCCGGCATGAGCATGGCGCTGGCGCGCGAACTGGGTTCGCGCAACATCACCGTCAATTGCGTGGCGCCGGGCTTCATCGCCACCGACATGACCGAGGCGCTGGGCGATGCCGCACGTGACGCGCTGCTTGGCCAGATTCCGCTGGGCCGCCTTGGCTCGGCCGATGAAGTGGCCGCTGCCGTCGTGTTCCTCGCGTCGCCGCTGGCCGCCTACGTGACCGGCAGTACGCTGCACGTGAACGGCGGGATGTTCATGCACTGATATTCGGCGGTGTGCGGCGCGCGAGCGCCATACACCTCCAAAGGCGAAGTGGACCAGGCTTTCTGTTACACTCGCGCCACTTTTTTTTCGCGCTCTCACGCTCTAGTCAGGGCATACACAGGGAAGGAGTACCGCAATGGAAAACATCGAACAACGCGTCAAGAAGATCGTTGCCGAACAACTGGGCGTCAACGAAGCCGAGATCAAGAACGAATCGTCCTTCGTGGACGATCTGGGCGCTGACTCGCTCGATACGGTTGAACTGGTCATGGCGCTCGAAGAAGAGTTCGAATGCGAAATCCCCGACGAAGAAGCCGAGAAGATCACCTCGGTGCAGCAGGCCATCGATTACGTGAACCGTCATCTGGCCAGCAAGGCCTGATCGTTTCATCGAGCGGAGTACGTTTTGGCACGTAAAAGAATAGTTGTCACCGGCCTGGGCATCATTTCCCCGGTCGGGAACACGGTCGGACAAGCCTGGGAGAATATCCTGGCGGCGAAGTCGGGGATCCGTCGCATCACGCGTTTCGATCCGTCCGACCTGCCTGTCCAGATCGCGGGCGAAGTGCGCGATTTCGACGTCGCCAACTACCTGTCTCCGAAAGAGGCACGGCGTTTCGACACCTTCATCCATTTCGGCATCGCTGCCTCGATGGATGCCATCCGCGACGCCGGACTCGAGGCGAATCCGGCCAACGCCGAACGCATCGGCGTCTGCGTCGGCTCGGGCATCGGCGGTCTGCCAATGATCGAGGAAACGCACAACGCCATGCTGGCAGGCGGCGTGCGCAAGGTGTCGCCGTTCTTCGTGCCGGGCTCGATCATCAACATGATCTCCGGCATCGTGGCGATCAACTACGGTTTCAAAGGCCCGAACTTTGCGACCGTCAGTGCCTGCGCTACGGCCAACCACTCGATTGGCGAAGCGATGCGCCTGATCGAGTACGGCGACGCCGACGTGATGATTGCCGGTGGTGCCGAATCGACGATGTGCCCGCTGGGCGTGGCCGGCTTCGCGGCTGCCAAGGCGCTGTCGGGTCGTAACGATGATCCGGAGACCGCCAGCCGTCCGTGGGACAGCGGTCGTGACGGCTTCGTGCTGGGCGAAGGTGCCGGCGTGCTGGTGCTGGAAGAGTACGAGCATGCGAAGGCACGCGGCGCCCGCATCTACTGCGAACTCGCGGGCTACGGCATGAGTGCCGACGCGCATCACATCACTGCGCCCTGCGAGGACGGTGAAGGCGCATCGCGCAGCATGGCGAATGCGCTGCGCAACGGCGGTGTGGCGCTGGATGAGGTCGATTACATCAACGCTCACGGCACCTCCACGCCGCTGGGCGACATCGCCGAGACGGTGGCGATCAAGCGCTGTTTCGGTGAGCACGCGAAAACGCTGTGCGTCAGCTCGACCAAGTCCATGACTGGCCACGCACTGGGCGCGGCCGCGGGTATCGAGGCGGTGGTGACGGTGATGGCGATCCACAAGCAGATCGCGCCGCCGACCGCCAATCTGCGCGACCAGGATCCGGCCTGCGATCTCGATTACGTGCCGCTGGTGCCGCGCGAGATCAACATCCGTTCCGCGCTGTCGAATTCCTTCGGTTTCGGCGGCACGAACGCGACGCTGGTCTTCCGTCGCATGTGAGCGACCGGCCTTGAACCGCGAGCGGCTTCAGGGCTTCCGGCAGATGCATCTGAAAGGGTCACGTCTTCGCGACGTGGCCCTTTTTTTCGCCTCGCTTGCCGCTGTGGTCGCGTCGGTATTGCTGGGCCCTCTCGCCATCGCGCTCTGTGCGCTCTCGCTGCTGCTGACCGTAGCGGCGCGCGTGCGAGCGGGGCGCCTGTGCGGGCTGGCGAGCGAGGATGGCGTATCCCTCGCTTGCGTGCAGTCCGTCGGCGAGGCGCTGAGCGGCCGCCCCTGCGCCGCGAGAATGGGGCGTGCATGGACTTCGGTCACGCTGGACGGCGAGGGCGGTCGACAGCACCTGCTGCTGTTTGCGGACCAGTTCGACAGCGTCGACGACTACCGACGTTTCAGACTGTGGTTGCGTGCTGTTCTTCAGGCTGACGCGAGCGACGCGGACGCAGGATGGTCGGGCTGGCTGCGTCGCTGGTATCGGGGTAGTCACGACTGAAATGCAGGCCGCGGCTCTCGTGCCGCTGCATCGCGCTGCGCACGATGAGGTGGGCGGTCATGACCAGATTGCGCAATTCGATCAGGTCATTGCTGATGCGGAAGTGCGCGTAGTACTCGTCGATCTCGCGTTCCAGCAGGCGGATGCGGTGCAGTGCGCGTTCGAGGCGCTTGTTGGTGCGCACGATGCCCACGTAGTCCCACATGAAGCGGCGCAGCTCGTCCCAGTTGTGCGCGATCACCACCTCTTCGTCGGCGTCGGTCACGCGGCTTTCGTCCCAGGCCGGCAGGTCGGGCAGGGAAGAGCCGGGGCGGGCGAGAATGTCCTGTGCCGCAGACTCCGCATAGACAAGGCATTCCAGCAGTGAGTTGCTGGCCAGCCGGTTGGCGCCGTGCAGGCCGGTATAGCTGGTCTCGCCGATCGCGTACAGGCCGTCGACATCGGTGTGCGCACGCTGGTCTACCTTGACGCCGCCGCAGGTGTAATGCGCCGCCGGCACCACCGGAATCGGCTGCCGCGTGATGTCTATGCCGAGTTCGAGGCAGCGGGCGTGGATGTTCGGGAAATGGCTGATCAGGAAGTCGGCCGGCTTGTGCGACACGTCGAGATAGACGCAGTCGAGACCGCGCTTCTTCATTTCGTAGTCGATCGCCCGTGCCACGACGTCGCGCGGCGCCAGTTCGGCGCGCTCGTCGTGCGCCGGCATGAAGCGTTCGCCGTCGGGCAGCCGCAGCAGGCCGCCCTCGCCACGCATCGCCTCGGTGATCAGGAAGGACTTGGCGTGCGGATGGTAGAGGCAGGTCGGATGAAACTGGATGAACTCCATGTTTCCGACCCGGCAACCGGCACGCCAGGCCATCGCGATGCCGTCGCCGGTCGCGGTATCCGGATTGGTCGTGTACAGATAGACCTTGCCGGCACCGCCGGTTGCCAGCACGACCACGGGCGCCGCAAAGGTGTCGACGCGGTCGTTCTCGATATCGAGGACGTAGGCGCCGGCGCAGCCCAGTTCGGGGCGACCGATCTTCCAGCCGACGATCAGATCGACCGCCAGATGGCGTTCGAAGATATGGATGTTCGGGTGTGCCTTGACCTGACCGGTCAGCGTCATCTGGATGGCCGAGCCGGTCGCGTCGGCCACATGCACGATGCGGCGGTGGCTGTGGCCGCCCTCGCGAGTCAGGTGGTAACCGAGCGAGGTCTGGTCGTCGCGCGTGAAGGGGACGCCGCGGCCGATCAGCCACTCGATCGCCCGACGGCCGTTCTCGACCACAAAGCGGCTGGCCTCCGGGTCGCACAGTCCTGCACCGGCGACCAGCGTGTCGCGCAGATGCGCCTCGACCGAATCCTCGCTGTCGAGCACGGCAGCGACGCCACCCTGGGCCCAGCTGGACGCCGAATCCTCCAGCTTCTGCTTGGTGACCAGCGCGACCTGGCGACCGGCTTCCGCCAGTCGCAAAGCGAGCGCCTGTCCGGCCAGGCCGCTTCCGAGTACCAGCACGTCGAATGTCTGCACGGCGATCAGCAGTTCAATGGGAGGGCTGCACTATATCGCAGCGCAGCGAGAGGATGCCGGCCGCGGGCGCGTTGGTCGCAATGAACTTTGTCGGAAGCCCCCGGTCTGTGCAGGCATGGACGCGACACTACACCCCCTCCAAGTGGTACCCAGGCCTGCGCGCTCGGATATACTGCGCGCCAGTTCAAAACCCGCGCCGGTGAAAGACCCGGGTGGCACAACATCGGCCCAGATGAGCGAGCGAGAGGTTGATCAGCTGCTTGTCGAGCGTGCGCAGCGCGGCGACAAGCAGGCCTTCGGTCTGTTGGTCAGCAAGTATCAGCGCAAGCTCGGACGGCTGCTGTCGCGCCTGATACGCGACCCGGCCGAGGTAGAGGACGTCGCACAGGAGGCCTTCATCAAGGCTTACCGTGCGCTGCCCTCGTTCCGCGGTGAAAGCGCGTTTTACACGTGGCTGTACAGGATAGGCGTCAATACGGCGAAGAACTACCTTGTGTCGCAGGGGCGCAGAGCTCCGACCAGCACGGAGTTCGATTCCGAAGAGGCGGAAAACTTTGACGACAGCGACAACCTCCGGGACATCAACACCCCCGAGCGGCTGCTGCTGACCAAGCAGATCGGACAGACGGTGACCTCCGCAATGGAAGCACTGCCCGAAGAACTGCGCACAGCCATCATGTTGCGCGAACTCGAAGGCATGGCCTACGAGGAGATTGCGACAGTGATGGATTGTCCGATCGGGACGGTGCGTTCGCGCATTTTCCGTGCCCGGGAGGCGATCGCCGAGAAGCTGCGGCCGCTGCTCGACACGGCTCCCGACAAGAGGTGGTAACAGGCATGAAAGAGAATCTGAGCGCATTCATCGATGACGAGCTCGATGAGCGCACGTCGCAGCAGGTGCTGGATCGCCTGCACGCGGACGGCGATCTGCGCGATGAGTTTGCATTACAGGTGATGATCGGTGATGTGCTGCGCGGCGACACTGGTTTCGATGCGCGCTTCACGGCTTCGGTCATGAGCAGGCTCGATGACGAGCCTACGGTGCTCGCGCCGGTTGCCTTCCGCGTGCAGCCCGAAGCGAAGCGGCTGTGGATGCCCGCGGCGGCGGCCGTTGCCGGTGTCGCGCTGGTGTCTTGGCTGGGCCTCGACTTCATGTCCGCTCCTGACGTGCAGCCGCAACTGGCGGTTGCTCCGGTGGTCGTGCCGGTGCAGCTTGCACAGACCGAATCCCCCCTTCGCGCCTATCTGGTCGCGCATCAGGGTTACTCGCCGACCGGCAGCATGCAGGGCGTCGCGCTCTACGCGCGCGGCGTTTCGGATCCGCAGACCGACGACCGTCGATGATCGTGCGGGCAGTCTGGCTGTTTGCGTCCCTGCTGTTTGCGCAGGGCGCGCTGGCCCAGGGGCAGCCTGAAGCGCTGTCCCTCCTCGGGCGAGCGGTGAGCGCCTCGCAGCGCACTTCCTACATCGGTACCTTCGTCTATCAGAGCGGTTCGAACGTCGAAACCTCGCGTGTCGCGCACTACGTCGACACCGACGGCAATTCGGTCGAACGGCTGGAAGTGCTCGACGGCAGCCCGCGCGAGGTCATCCGCGTCAATGACGAGGTGCGTTGCTACCTGCCGAAGGAAAAGATCATCATCGAAGACCGGCGTGGGGCGCGGAAGACCTTCCCGTCGCTGTTGCCGGAATCGGTCGGTGCGCTCAGCGATTACTACACGGTTCGCAAAGGCCCGCCCGGCCGCGTCGCGGGTTTCGATACTCAGTCCGTGCTGCTCGAACCGAAGGACGGTTACCGTTACGGTCACATGTTCTGGATCGAGGCACAGACCGGTCTGCTGCTGAAGGCACGCATGGTGAATGAGCGCAGCGAGCCGATAGAACAGTTCGCCTTCGCCCAGCTGCAGCTCGGTCCGGCGCTGACGCGTGAGGACGTGCAGTCCAGGTTGGCCGCCTCGTCGTCCGGCTGGAAGGTACATACGGCGAATTCGACCCAGGCCCAGAATGCCGATCTCGGCTGGACGTTGAACGGCGACGTGCCGGGCTTCCGTCAGATCGCCGGCATGAAGCGGTCGCTCGGTCCGGACCGCCCCGACATGGTCCATATGGTGTTTTCCGACGGCCTCGCCGCAATTTCGGTATTCATCGAGCCCTACCGCAAGGAGGACGGAAACGTCGTCGGGCCGATGAAACATGGCGCGGTGAACGTCTACAAGCGACGGCTGGCGGGCTACGTCATCACCGCGCTCGGCGAAGTGCCGCCGCACAGTCTGCAGCGCATGGCGGACGCGGTGGGACAGAAGCGTTGATGAACGTCCGTTCGGGCCAGGTCCGCCGCGTCGCCGATGGTTTCGCCTGGGTCGATGTCGAGCGCCAGAGCGGTTGTGGTCGATGTGCCGAAAGCGGTGGCTGCGGTCGGGCCTGTGAATCAGCGGCGGCGACCTACGTCATACCCGTCGACGTTGCCGTGTTGCCCGGCGAACGTGTCGATGTCGTCGTATCGCAGCGGGCGCCGCTGATCGCCGCGCTGCTGACCTACGGCGTGGCGCTGCTCGCGCTGTTCGTGGGCGTTGCACTGGCCATGCTGCTCGCCGGCGATTCTGACCTCTCCGTGGCCGCAGGGGCCCTAGTCGGTCTGATCGCGGCAGCGCTCTGGCTGCGCGGCAGTCGCTCGCGCAGCACGCTCATTCCTTCCGTACGCATCCTTTCCGGTCGCGACCTTTCGCCCAGATCATGAAATCCCTGTTTGCGGCTGCGGTGTTCAGCCTGAGTTGCCTGTTTGCCCTCGTTCCCCCGGCCAGCGCGCAGCGCGAACTGCCCGATTTTTCTCAGCTGGTCGAGCAGCAGGGGCGGGCGGTGGTCAACATCAGCACGACGCAGAAGGTCAGTACGCGGGCGATGTCGCAGCTTCCGCCGGGTCTGGACGAAGACGACCCGATGTTCGATTTCTTTCGCCGCTTCATTCCGCAGCAGCCGGGCGTACCGGGCGCGCAGGATGCCCGATCGCTCGGTTCCGGTTTCATCATTTCGGCCGACGGCTACCTGATGACCAATGCTCACGTGGTCGATGAAGCCGACGAGATCACCGTACGCCTGTCGGACAAGCGCGAGTTCAGGGCCCGCGTGATCGGTGCCGACAAGCGCACCGACGTCGCCGTGCTCAAGATCGACGCCTCCGGCCTGCCGGTCGTCCGTTTCGGTGACGCCAGCAAGCTCAAGGTGGGCGAGTGGGTCGTTGCCATCGGTTCGCCCTTCGGTTTCGAAAGTTCGGTCACGGCCGGCATCGTGTCCGCCAAGGGCCGCTCGCTGCCGCAGGAGAACTTCGTTCCGTTCATCCAGACCGACGTCGCCATCAACCCCGGGAATTCGGGTGGGCCGCTGTTCAATCTGCGCGGCGAGGTGGTGGGCATCAATTCGCAGATCTACAGCCGCAACGGCGGTTTCATGGGCCTGTCCTTCGCCATCCCTATCGATGTCGCGATGGATGTGCAGTCGCAACTGCGCGCCACCGGCCGGGTACAGCGCGGGCGCATCGGCGTGGTCATCCAGGAGGTGACGAAGGAACTGGCCGACTCCTTCGGCCTGCCGAACGCCGAAGGTGCGCTGGTCAGTTCGGTCGAGCCGCGCGGCCCGGCAGAGAAGGCGGGTATCGAACCGGGCGACGTGATCCTGCGTTTCGACGGCAAGCAGGTCGAGAAGTCGGGCGATCTGCCGCGGCTGGTGGGCGGGACGAAGCCGGGTACGGCGTCGGTGGCGCAGATCTGGCGCAATGGTGCGACGCGCGACATCCGCGTCACCGTGGCCGAACTGAGCGACGAACGTATCGACCCGCGCAAGGCACGCCGGGGCGCAGCACCCGAGGCAGCGCCTGCTCCCAATCGGCTCGGCCTGGTGCTGTCCGAGCTGACGCCGCAGCAGAAGCGGGAACTGAAGGTCGAGGGCGGGCTGAAGGTCGAGGAGGTCGCTGGCAACCAGCGTTCCGACCTGCGCGCCGGCGACATCATCCTGGCGGTGATCGCGCGCGGCAAGCAGACGCCGGTCGGCACGCTGGAGCAGTTCAACAAGATCCTCTCCAGCATCGAACCCAAGGTCGGGCTGACGGTGCTGGTGCGCCGCGGCGACAGCCAGACCTTCCTGACGCTGCGCGCGCCGAACGGGCAGGGCGACGGCAAGTGAGCGGGACGCAGCGCGAGCTGACGCTGTACCTGCGGCGCTGGTGTCACCTCTGCGACGAACTGATCGAGGCGCTTGAGCCGCTGATCGCCGGTCAGGGCGTAATCGTGCGCGAAATCGATATCGACGAGCACGAGGAATTCGAGGACGCCTACGGCGAGCACATTCCAGTGCTCTGTGCGGGCGATCGCGAACTGTGCCGGCACCGGCTGGACGAGGGGGCTGTACGGGCCTATCTGCTAGAATCGCGCGCTTGACTGCAGGCCCGGTCCGGCTGACCGCACAGGGGTGCCCGCCACGGCGCCCTTTTTTGTTTTCCGCCGCCCTTTTTTGATTCCGTTCCCGATTCCATTCGACTGATGCAGCACATCCGAAATTTTTCCATCATCGCCCACATCGATCACGGCAAGTCCACGCTGGCGGACCGGCTGATCCAGCGCTGCGGCGGCCTGTCCGACCGCGAGATGGAGGCGCAGGTGCTTGACTCGATGGATCTGGAGCGCGAGCGCGGCATCACCATCAAGGCGCAGACTGCTGCGCTGTCGTACAAGGCCAAGAACGGTCAGGTCTACAACCTGAACCTGATCGATACCCCGGGGCACGTCGACTTTTCCTACGAGGTCAGCCGCTCGCTGTCCGCCTGCGAAGGCGCGCTGCTGGTGGTCGACGCCTCTCAGGGGGTCGAGGCGCAGACGGTCGCCAACTGCTACACCGCGCTCGACCTCGGCGTCGAGGTGGTGCCGGTGCTGAACAAGATGGACCTGCCGCAGGCAGATCCGGACAACGCGAAACAGGAAGTCGAGGACGTGATCGGCATCGACGCGACCGACGCCATTCCGTGTTCGGCCAAGACCGGCATGGGCATCGACGACATCCTCGAAGCGGTGATCGCGCGCATTCCGGCGCCCAAGGGCGACCCGGACGCGCCGCTGAAGGCGCTCATCATCGATTCCTGGTTCGACAATTATGTCGGCGTGGTCATGCTCGTGCGCGTGGTCGATGGCGCGCTGAAGCCCAAGGACAGGATGCTGCTGATGTCGACCGGTGCCCAGTACCAGTGCGACCAGGTCGGCGTGTTCACGCCGAAATCGGTGCAGAAGACCAGTCTGTCGGCGGGCGAGGTGGGCTTCATCATTTCCGGCATCAAGGAACTGCAGGCCGCCAAGGTCGGCGACACCATCACGCTGGCTGACCGCCGCGCCGACGCGCCGCTGCCCGGCTTCAAGGAAATCAAGCCGCAGGTGTTCGCCGGTCTGTACCCGGTCGAGGCCAGCGAGTACGACCAGTTGCGCGAGTCGCTGGAAAAGCTCAAGCTGAACGACGCCTCGCTGCAGTACGAGCCGGAGGTGTCGCAGGCGCTGGGCTTCGGTTTCCGCTGCGGCTTCCTCGGCATGCTGCACATGGAAATCGTGCAGGAGCGGCTGGAGCGTGAATTCGACATGGACCTGATCACGACGGCGCCGACCGTGGTGTACGAGGTGCTGATGAACGACGGCAGCGTCGTCATGGTCGAGAACCCGTCCAAGCTGCCGGAAACGTCCAAGGTCGCCGAAATCCGCGAACCCATCATCAAGGCGGTCATCTTCATGCCGCAGGATTACCTGGGTGCGGTGATCACGCTGTGCGAGCAGAAGCGTGGCCAGCAGGTGAACATGCTCTACCACGGTCGCCAGGTGCAGCTGACCTATGACCTGCCGATGGCCGAAGTGGTGTTCGACTTCTTCGACAAGCTGAAGTCGGTGTCACGCGGCTACGCCTCGCTCGACTACGAGTTCAAGGAATACCGCGCCGCCGACGTGGTGAAGCTCGATCTGATGGTGGCCGGCGAGAAGGTCGATGCGCTGTCGGTCATCGTGCACCGCGCCAACGCGCAGTTCCGTGGCCGCGAGGTGGCGGCCAAGATGCGCGAACTGATTCCGCGCCAGATGTTCGACGTGCCGGTGCAGGCGGCGATCGGCGCCCACATCATCGCGCGCGAAACGATCAAGGCGCTGCGCAAGAACGTGCTGGCCAAGTGCTACGGCGGCGACATCACGCGGAAGAAGAAGCTGCTTGAAAAGCAGAAGGCCGGCAAGAAGCGCATGAAACAGGTGGGCAATGTGGAAATTCCGCAGGAAGCCTTCCTCGCCGTGCTGCGCGTTGACGACAAGTAAGGACCAACAGGCTCGGACGACAAACGAGGCATCCGCCCGGATGCCCGACAATACGACTGGATTTCCATCTTGAATTTCGCACTGATTCTTTTTGTGCTGTGTGTGCTCACGGGCATTCTGTGGGTGATGGACAAGGCAGTGTTTGCCAAGCAGCGCCCGGCCGGCACCCCCGACCCGTGGTGGGTCGAATACGGTGCCAGCTTCTTCCCCGTCATCATCGTCGTATTCACGCTGCGCAGTTTCGTCGTCGAGCCCTTCCGCATTCCGTCCGGTTCGATGATTCCGACCCTGCTGGTGGGCGACTTCATCCTGGTGAACAAGTACACCTACGGCGTGCGGCTGCCGGTGCTCAACACCAAGATCGTCGACATGAATGACCCGCAGCGCGGCGATGTAATGGTGTTCCGCTACCCGGCCGATCCGTCGGTCGACTACATCAAGCGCGTGGTCGGCCTGCCGGGCGACAAGATCGCCTACCAGAACAAGCGACTCACCATCAACGGCGTCGAGGTGCCGGTGAAGGCGCAGGAGGACTACTTCCACAAGGAACGTGCCTACTATTCCAACCGTTACTCGGAAACGCTGGGCGAGGTCGAACATTCCATCCTGAACGACCGCGACGCACGCGCCGACGTACCGATGCCGCTCGATTTTCCGGGGCGCGAGAACTGTGTCTACAATCATGAAGGGGTGCGCTGCGAGGTGCCGGCCGGCCACTATTTCGTGCTCGGCGACAACCGCGACCAGAGTGCGGACAGCCGTGTGTGGGGCTTCGTCCCCGACGCCAACATCGTCGGCAAGGCCTTCTTCGTCTGGTTCCACGCGGATGCCATCGTGCCGCCGAAGGGCATTGATTTCGGCCGCATCGGCAGCTTCCGTTGATCCGGCAGCGTCAGACAATCAGAACAGGCAACAGGGAGACAGCGATGCAGCGCAAGCAGTCCGGTCTGAGCATGGTGGGATTCATTCTGGTGGCGGGTCTGGTCGCCATCGTCGTCATCCTCGGCATGAAGTCGGTGCCGGCGGTGATCGAGTACTACACCATCCTGAAGAACGTGAAAGCCATCGTGAAGAGCGGCGAGGTCAAGGGCGGTACCGTCGCCGACTACCGCAATGCCTACGCCAAGCGCGCCATCATGGACGAGATGTCCAGCGTCACGCCGGCCGATCTCGACATCGTCAAGGACACTCAGGGCGTCGAGATTTCGTTTGCCTACCAGCGCAAGGTGCCGCTGTTCGGGCCGGTGAGCCTGCTGTTCGACTTCGAAGGGTCGGCCTCGGGGTCGAACTGACGCGTTGAACCCGGATGCCCAGATCGAGCAGGCGCTCGGCCACGTTTTCGCGTCGCGCGCACTGCTCGCTCAGGCGCTGACGCACAGCAGCTTCTCTTCTACTCACAACGAGCGGCTCGAACTGCTGGGCGATGCGGTGCTCGACTGCGTCGCCACCGATCTGCTGTTCCGCCGCTTTCCGGATGTGCCCGAAGGTCTGCTGTCGCGGCTGCGCGCGTCGCTGGTGAAGGAAGACACGCTCGCCGAAGTCGCTGCCGCCATCGCTGTCGGCGACGCGCTGCGGCTCAGTGCCGGTGAGTTGAAGACCGGCGGTCGCAGCCGTCCGGCGCTGCTGGCCAATGCGCTTGAGGCGCTGATCGGCGCGGTCTTCCTCGAAGGTGGCTACGAGGCGGCGCGCAAGGTGGTCGCGCGCCTGCTTGATGCCCGCCTGAACGCACTGAATCCCGAGCGCGACGCCCGCGACCCGAAGACGGCGCTGCAGGAGTGGCTGCACGCCCGCGCGAAGAAGCCGCCGCGCTACGAAATCGCCTCCACCTCCGGGCCGGCGCACGCGCCGGTCTTCTGCGCCGCCTGCATCGTCGAAGCCTACGGTCTGCGTACCGAAGGCGAAGGACGCAGCCGCCGCCACGCCGAGCAGGCCGCCGCCACGCGCGCACTCGAACAACTTCAGGGGCAGTCATGACCGACATCACTCATTGCGGCTTCATCGCCATCGTCGGTCGACCCAACGTCGGCAAGTCGACGCTGATGAACCGGCTGATCGGCCAGAAGGTGAGCATTACCTCGGCCAAGGCGCAGACCACGCGTCACCGCATACATGGCGTGCTGACGCGTGACGCGCACCAGTTCGTGTTCGTCGACACGCCCGGTTTCCAGACCAAGCACCGCAACGCGCTCAACCGCGTGATGAATCGCGCAGTCACGCAGGCGCTGGCCGACGTGGACGTGATCCTGTTCGTGATCGAGGCAGGTCGGCTGACCGAGGCGGACGAAGAAGTGATCGCGTTGCTGCCGAAGGACCGCCCGGTGCTGCTGCTGCTGAACAAGACCGACAAGACCGGTGACCGCGCCAAGCTGCTGCCCTTCGTCGAGCGCATCGCGAAGCTGCACGACTTCCACGCCATCATGCCGGTCAGCGCGCAGCGCGGCGACGGGCTGGACGCACTGCTGAAGGTCGCCGGCGAACTGCTGCCGGAAGGTCAGGCGATGTTCGACGCCGACGACTTTACCGACCGCAGCGAGCGCTTCCTTGCCGCCGAGTACATCCGCGAAAAGCTGTTCCGGCAACTGGGTGACGAACTGCCTTACGGCCTGGCGGTCGAGATCGAGCGCTTCGAGGCGGAAGGCAATCTGCGCCGCATCGCCGCCTGCGTCATCGTCAGCCGCGAGGCACACAAGGGCATCGTGATCGGCCAGGGCGGCGAGGTGCTGAAATCGGTGGGCTCGGCCGCGCGCAGCGATATGGAAAAGGTGTTCGGTTCCAAGGTTTTCCTCGAACTGCACGTGAAGGTGCGCAGCGGCTGGGCCGACGACGAGCGCGCGCTGAAGAGCCTGGGCTTCGAGCCATGACATCGTTGGCGATGCACGCCATCCGTGCTGACGCGCCCGGCGTCGGGAAGGCCGTGCCGTGACTTCCGGCAAGCAGCGGGTGGACGGCCAGCCGGCCTTCCTGCTGCAGTCGCATCCCTATCGCGAAACGAGCCTGGTGGTTGACGTGTTCAGCCGCGACTTCGGCCGCATCGGTCTGGTCGCGCGCGGCGCCAAGCGGCCGCGTTCGCAGCTGCGTGGCGTGCTGGTCGAATTCCAGCCGCTGGATCTGGGCTGGTTCGGTGCCGGCGAACTGCGCACGCTGGCGCGTGCCGAATGGCAGCGTGCCTGGCCCATGCTGTCCGGCCCACGTCTTCTGCTGGGCTACTATCTGAACGAATTGCTGCAGCGCCTGCTGGCGCGCGACGATGCACATCCGGCGCTGTTCGACCTGTACGCCGAAGCCGTGCAGAAGCTCGCGCTGGCGCCGGCCGAAACGGTGCGCCACGAAGCCTTGCTGCGCGGATTCGAAAAGGCACTGCTGCGCGAACTGGGCTACGGGCTGACTCTGGACCACGACGCCAACGGCGACGCGATCGATCCGGCGGCGCACTACATGTACAAGCCCGAACTCGGGCTGCTCGAAGGCGAGGGCGGTGCGGACGACGTCAGCCTGAGCGGCGCTCAGGCGCTGGCCATCCACGCCGACGATTACGCCGACGCGCAGGTCGCGCGGCTGGCAAAGACACTGATGCGCGTGCTGATCGCGCATTATCTGCAGGGACAGGAGCTGCGCACGCGGCGCGTTTTCATCGAACTACAGGATCTCTGAACATGATCGAACTGGGCGTCAATATCGACCACGTGGCCACGATACGGCAGGCGCGCCGTACCTACGAACCGGATCCGGTGTGGGCGGCGGTCGAGGCGCACCTGGGCGGTGCCGACGGCATCACCGTGCATCTGCGCGAGGACCGTCGTCACATCCAGGACGACGACGTGCGCCGGCTGCGCGATCTGGTGCACATCAAGCTCAATCTGGAAATGGCGGCCACCGAGGAGATGGTCGGCATCGCCTGCGCGCTGAAGCCGGAAATGGCCATGCTGGTGCCGGAAGGCCGGCACGAGGTGACGACCGAGGGCGGGCTGGACATCGTGTCGCAGGAAGAGCGACTGAAGGGCGTGATCGGCCGCCTGCGCGACGCCGGCATCGTCACCAGCGTGTTCATCGACGCCGAGCCGGCGCAGATCGAGGCGGCGGCCCGCATCGGCGCCCAGGTATGCGAGGTGCACACCGGTCCTTACGCGCACGCCTTCCACGGGCTGGGCCGCGACCGCGAATCGCAGGCGGTGGTGGTCGAGCTGGACAAGGTGCGTGCCGGCGGCAAGATGATCCGCGACCTCGGCATGCGCTTCAACGCGGGCCACGCGCTGAACTACGCCAACGTTCAGCCGGTGGCCGAACTGCCGGGCGTGCGCGAGCTGCACATCGGCCACGCCATCGTCAGCCGCTCGGTGTTCGTCGGCCTGCGTGAGGCGGTGCGCGAAATGAAGGCGCTGATGCGCGAGGCGGCCGGGAGGGCTGCGTGATCTTCGGCATCGGCACCGACCTCTGCGGCATCGCGCGTTTCGAGCGCATGCTGGCCGAGGATGGTGACGCCATTGCGCGGCGCATCCTAGCCGCCGCCGAAGTGTCCGACTACGAATCAGCGAAGCAGCCGGCGCATTTCCTGGCCAAGCGCTTTGCCGCCAAGGAGGCGCTGGGCAAGGCGCTGGGCACCGGCATCCGCACGCCGGTGCTGCTGCGCTCGATCGCCGTGACGCACGACGATCTGGGCAAACCGGCTTTCGCCTACGACGACACGCTGACGGCGTGGATGAGCGCACGCGGACTGCATGCCCATCTTTCGCTGTCCGACGAAACCGAACACGCGCTCGCCTTCGTGGTGGTCGAGCGCACGGAGAACATCGCATGAGAACGACCCCACCCGGACCGGTCATGATGGACGTGGCCGGCTTCGAACTGGATGCCGAAGACCGCGAACTGCTGGCTCACCCGTCGGTCGGCGGGCTTATCCTGTTTGCCCGCAACTTCCATGATGCGCAACAGCTGGCCGCGCTGACCGAAGCCATCCACGCGGTGCGCAGACCGCCGCTGCTGATCGCGGTCGACCACGAAGGCGGCCGGGTGCAGCGCTTCAAGTCCGATGGCTTCACCCATCTGCCGACAATGCGTTCGCTCGGCGCGCGCTACGAGGCGGATGCGCAGGGCGCGCTGGCCGACGCGCGCGCCGCCGGTTACGTGCTGGCGGCCGAATTGCGCGCGCTGGGCGTCGATCTGTCCTTCACGCCGGTGCTCGATCTCGACTTCGGACGCAGCGGCGTGATCGGCGATCGCGCCTTCCATCGTGACCCGGCCATCGTCGCGCCGCTGGCCGGTGCGCTGGCCGAAGGCCTGCGCGCGGCCGGGATGAAGTCGGTTGGCAAGCACTTTCCTGGCCACGGTTTCGTCGAGGCGGATTCGCACGTCGCGATTCCGGTGGACGAGCGCGATTTCGACACCATCTGGGCCGACGATATCCGCCCCTACATCGACCTCGGCAAGCAGATCGACGCAGTGATGCCGGCGCACGTGATCTATCCGGCGGTCGACCGCATGCCGGCCGGTTTTTCGCGTGCCTGGGTGCAGGGCATCCTGCGCGATAAGCTCGCCTTCGATGGCGTCGTGTTCAGCGACGACCTGTCGATGGAGGGGGCGTCGGTGGCCGGCGACGTGGTCGCGCGCGCCGAGGCCGCGTGGGACGCCGGTTGCGACATGGTGCTGGTATGCAATGCGCGCGACCAGGCCGTGAAGCTGATCGACGGCTGGCGGCCGGCATTCGACAGCGTGCGCAGCGCACGCATCGAATCGCTGATGCCGAAGCAGCCCTACGGCGACCGCACGGTGCTGGCGCAGGACGCGCGCTACCGCGATGCACTCGGCACGGTGCAGCGCCTGATCGCCTGAAGGGGACGCTGCGAGACATGGGTTTCGACGCGAAGGCCTGGCTGCCGACGGTGCCGGAAGACCCCGGTGTCTATCGCATGATAGGCGCCGACGAGGACGTGCTCTACGTCGGCAAGGCGAAGAATCTGCGCCGGCGCGTGTCGTCCTACTTCCAGCGCACGCCGTCGAGTCCGCGCATCGGCCTCATGGTGGCGCAGGTCGCGCGGGTGGACATCACCGTCGTCAGGTCGGAAGCCGAGGCCCTCATCCTCGAAAACAACCTGATCAAGAGCCTGCGGCCGAAGTACAACATCCTGTTCCGGGACGACAAGTCCTACCCCTACATCCGGATCAGCAACGACCGCTTTCCACGCATCGGTTTCTTCCGTGGCACGGTCGGGCGCGACGCGCGCTATTTCGGGCCGCTGCCCAATGTGTGGGCGGTGCGCGACACGATACAGCTGGTGCAGCGCGCCTTCCTGCTGCGCACCTGCGAGAACAGCGTGTTCGCCAACCGTTCGCGGCCCTGTCTGCTGCATCAGATCCACCGCTGTTCCGCGCCCTGCGTCGATCTCGTGTCGAAGGAGGACTACGACGAGGACGTGCGGCTGACCGCGCTCTTCCTGAACGGCCGTCACTCCGAGGTGATCGACAAGCTGTCGGCGCAGATGAATGCCGCTGCCGAAGCGCTCGCCTTCGAGAAGGCGGCGCAGATACGTGACCAGATCCGCGCGCTGTCCAAGGTGCTGCACAAGCAGTTCGCCGACAGTGCGCGCGACGAGGACCTCGACATCGTCGTCGCCATCGAGCGCGATGGGGCCGCCTGCGTCAATCACGCGATGGTGCGCGGCGGGCGCCACCTCGGCGATCACGCCCACTTCCCGGCGGCCGGGCAGGGCAGTGCGGCCGACATGCTGGTGGCCTTCCTGAGCCAGCACTACGCGAGCGGTAACGCGCCCAGGCGCATCGTCGTCAATGTGCTGCCGGAAGACGAGGTCGAAGCACCGCTGCCGGGCTCGACGCTGGCGCTCGCGCGCAACGAGCGCGAACGCGCGTGGGCCGACATGGCGCTGAAGAACGCCGAGATCGCGCTGCGCGCGAAGATCGACGCTGGCGCGCGCGCCTCGCATCGTGTCGCAGCGCTGGTCGAGGCGCTCGAACTCGATATCGCACCCGAGCGTATCGAATGCTTCGACATCAGTCACACGATGGGTGAGGCGACGGTCGCGTCCTGCGTCGTGTGGGCCAACGGCGCGATGCGCAACGGCGAGTACCGGCGCTACAACATCGACGGCATCACACCGGGTGACGACTACGCGGCAATGCGCCAGGTGCTGACTCGGCGCTACGAGAAGGTGGCGAGCGGCGAGGGGGCGCGGCCCGATCTGGTGCTGATAGACGGTGGCAAGGGCCAGCTCGGCATCGCTGTCGAAGTGATGGCCGAACTCGGGCTCGATCTGCCGCTGGTCGGTGTGGCCAAGGGCGAAGAGCGCAAGATGGGCGCCGAGGAGCTGATACGCCCGGGTGTCGCCGCAGGTCTTGTACTCGGCCCCGATCATCCGGCGCTGCACCTGATCGCCGAAATCCGTGACGAGGCTCACCGCTTCGCCATTGCCGGTCACCGCGCCAAACGCGCGAAGAAGCGGCTGACATCGACGCTGGAAGACATTCCGGGCATCGGACCGGCGCGCCGCAAGCGCCTGCTTACGACCTTCGGCGGGCTGGCCGGCGTGCGCAATGCCACGGTCGAAGATCTGTGCCGAGTCGAAGGCATCAGCCGCAAGCTCGCCGAACAGATACAGCGGCAGTTAAACTAGGGCTCATGTTTACGCTGCCAACCGCGCTCACCTGGGCGCGCATCCTGCTCATCCCGCTTTTCGTCGGTGTGTTCTTCCTGCCTGACCAGACGCTGATCATGCCGGACAAGAACCTGATCGCCACCGTCGTGTTCGTCGTCGCCGCCATTACCGACTGGCTGGACGGCTACCTCGCGCGCACGCTGAACCAGACCTCCGCCTTCGGCGCTTTCCTCGACCCGGTGGCCGACAAGCTCATGGTGGCGGCTGCGCTGATCATGCTGGTCGAGCTGTCGCGGACCAGTACGGTCATCGCGCTCATCATCATCGGTCGCGAAATCACGATTTCGGCGCTGCGCGAGTGGATGGCCAAGGTGGGTGCATCGCGCAGCGTTGCCGTGTCGATGATAGGCAAGGTGAAGACGACGGCGCAGATGATTGCGATCCCCATGCTTTTGTACTATGAACCGCTGTTCGGCATCGACGTGGGCTTCATCGGCAGCAAGTTGATCTGGATCGCCGCGGTGCTGACCGTGTGGTCCATGGTGTACTACATGCGAAAGGCATGGCCCGAGCTGCGTGCGCGCAAGGCGATCTGAGCGCGCCACAAAAATCTTCGGCGCGAAGTGTTGACAGCTTTTTCGGCAGGCCTATAATGCGCGCCTGTCTTGCGGGAATAGCTCAGTTGGTAGAGCGCAACCTTGCCAAGGTTGAGGTCGCGAGTTCGAGCCTCGTTTCCCGCTCCAAGATTTGAAAAAGGGGAAGTTCTTCTTCCCCTTTTTATTTGCAGCCCCTGACCGGGCTGCACCACCGGCGAGGTGGCAGAGTGGTCATGCAGCGGCCTGCAAAGCCGTGGACGCCGGTTCGATTCCGACCCTCGCCTCCAGGACAATTCGGTCGGCGCGCAAGTGCCGATACGCGGGAATAGCTCAGTTGGTAGAGCGCAACCTTGCCAAGGTTGAGGTCGCGAGTTCGAGCCTCGTTTCCCGCTCCAACACCCAGAACGGGGACGCCTTTCGAGGCGTCCCCGTTCTGCTTTCTGCGCCCTCAATCCCCATCCTGTCCGTCGATCGCGGCGATCGTGCGCCGGCGTGTCGTAATGGCGATGCGCCCCCGCCGACAGCGCGATATGCTGAGCCGCTATGCATAGGCCTGAGGTGCAGCATCCGTGCGTCCGCTCCAGTTCCGCTCACTCCTGCGCCTGCTGTGCGGGGTCGCGCTGTCGCTCGGTGCGTCCGTGGCCACGGCTGCGGGCACGGTTCGCCTGGTCGCTGCCGAACTGTCGCCGTACATCGGTCCGACGCATGCGCGCGAGGGCTATGTGGCGGAACTGGTGCGTGCCGCTTTCGAGCGCGTCGGCTACACGGTGGACATCCGCTTCTATCCGCCGGCACGCGCCCGCAGCGTCGCGGCGTCGGGGGAGGTCGACGGACTGTTGCCAGCGCCTGACTCCGGTTCGCTGGCGGGCGAGTTCGTGCTCTCCGCGCCATTTCCCGGCGCCAACGGCGGTCTGCTGAAGAAGCGCTCGCTTGCAGTTCCCTATCCGGCCGACGCGGCGACGCGACCGCTGGACACGCTGCGCCAGCTGTCGCACCTGCGCTTTGGTGCCGTGCGCGGCGCATCGGTGTCGGCAGCGTTCGACGGCGCGGATTTCCTCAAGCGCGAGTACGTCGATCGCGATCTGCAGAACCTGGACAAGCTGGCACTGGGCCGCATCGATCTGATGGTGGTCGACAAATTCCGCGCCAGCGATCTGATGATCCTGCACCGGCCGCACCTGATCGGCCAGCTCGAATTTCTGCGGCCACCCCTGTTCCGCAGCGATTTTCACGTCGCCTTCTCGCGGCGCGCGCCGCGGCACGAGCGGCTGCGTGCGGACTTCAACCGCGGGCTGTCGGCGCTGGTGCGTGAAGGGCGCGTCGAGGACATCCTGACGCGGCACGGGCTGAGCGTGCGCAAGCCACAGGCCTCGGGGCGCGACGTGATCACGGTGGGCACGGTCAACAATCCGGACATGCTGCTGCTGAAGTCGCTGTCCGCCGAGTTCATGCGCCAGAACCCGGGCGTGCGGATCGAATGGCGGGTGCTGGATGAGAACTCGCTGCGCACGCGTCTGATGACCGATCTGGCGATTGCCGACGGCCAGTTCGACGTGATGACCATCGGCTCCTACGAGGCGCCGCTGTGGGCCGCGCGCGGCTGGCTTACGCCGTTCCGCGATCTGTCGGCCGGCTATCGCGCCGACGACCTGCTGGCGCCGGTCCGTGACAGCCTGTCCTATCGCGGCGAGCTGTATGCCTTGCCCTTCTATGCCGAGAGCTCGATGACCTTCTACCGGCGCGATCTGTTCCGCGCCGCTGACGTCGTCATGCCGGCGCAGCCGACCTACACCGACATCCGGCAGCTGGCGGCGCGGCTGCACGATCCGGCCAAGGGCATCTACGGCATCTGCCTGCGCGGGCGCCCCGGCTGGGGCGAGAACGTGCCGGTGCTCACGACCATGGTGAATACCTTCGGCGGCCGCTGGTTCGACCCGCAGTGGCGACCGGAAATCGACAGCGCACCGTGGCGCGAGGCGGCGTCGCTCTACCTCGACCTGATGCGACGCTACGGCCCGCCCGACGCGCATCTCAACGGCTTTCCGGAAACGCTCGACCTGTTTGCCCGCGGCCGCTGCGCGATGTGGATCGATGCCACGGTGGCGGCCGGCATGCTGTTCGATCCGCGGACCTCTTCGGTTGCCGCCAGCCTGGGCTTTGCGCCGGCGCCGGTCGAGCGCGTACGGGACGGCGCGAACTGGCTGTGGGTGTGGTCGCTGGCGGTGCCCGATTCGTCGCCGAACAAGGCGCTGGCGCGCCGCTTCGTCGAGTGGGCGACGTCGGCCGATTACATCCGTTTGGTGGCGGCGCGCCGGGGCTGGGTCGCGGTGCCGCCGGGCACCCGGCAGTCGACCTACGATGCACCCGGCTATCGCGACGCCGCGCCCTTCTCGCGCTTCGTGAACGAAGCCATCGCCGGTTCGCATACGCGACTGCCGGGGCGCCATTACAGCGGCGTTCAGTGGGTCGGCATCGCGGAATTTCCCGCCATCGGCCATGCAGTCGGCTCCGAGCTGGCGCGTGCCCTGCAGGGCGAGCAGGACGTGGATACCGCGCTGCGCAGAGCGCAGGCCGAGGTGACGCGGCTGATGCGTGATTCGGGCTATCTGAAGCCCTAAGTGAGGCCCTAAGTGAGGCCCTAGATCTGGCCCTCGACCCCGCTCGCGTCCGCTGCGCCAGCGGCGATCGTGGCACGCAGCTGCGCCAGCTGCAGCAGGGCGGCGTCGAAGTCGTAGCGCACCATCGCGCGCGACATCTGCCGCAGGACCACCAGGAGGTCGGCCGGCTGAGGGCGTGCCAGCAGGCGGGTGATCGCCTCCTGCGCGTCACTGTCGTTGCTGCTCAGCAGGGCGTGCAGCGTGTCCAGCTCGGTGGCCGACGGTGGGGCGAGCGAGCCGGCGTCCGCCTGCACCCTCATCGCCTCGACGGTGGCGGCGAAGATGGGTGTGCTGTCCGTCATCGCAGCGTCGATCGCTGCCGGATCGCCTGTACGGCAGGCCATTTCAACGGCGTCCAGCGCCGTGCTCAGGGCGCGCGCCCCGAGCGTCGCCGCGCTGCCCTTGTGCCGGTGAGCCAGCTGCCCGAGGGTGTCGAAGTCGCGATCGCCCCAAGCCTGCTTCAGCTGCGTCTGCGCGGCGTCGGCGCTGTCGAGGAACATGCCGAGCACGCGTCGATAAGTCGCGCTGGCGCCATTCATGCTGCGCAGTGCGGCGGCGGTGTCGAGCAGCGGCGTGGCGTCGGCGGTCGGTGCGGAGCTGCCCGCTGCCGGTTCCGCCAGCGGCACGCTGCCCAGCCAACGCGTCAGCGTGCGCAGCAATTCGTCGACGTCGACCGGCTTGGTCACGTGGTCGTCCATGCCGGCCGCGCGCGTCTGTTCCCGTTCCCACGGCATGGCACCGGCGGTCATCGCGATCACCGGCAGTTTGTTCAGCCGCTCGCGACGGCGGATTTCGCGGGTTGCTTCGAGGCCGTCCATCACCGGCATCTGCACGTCCATCAGCACGCAGTCGAATTCCTCCGCGTCGAGCCGTCGCAACGCTTCGGCGCCGTTCTCGGCGACGGTGACGCGGACCCCGGCACCGGTCAGGATTTCGACGCCCAGTTCCTGGTTGATCGG
This sequence comes from Methyloversatilis discipulorum, assembly GCF_000385375.1. Lineage (NCBI taxonomy): Bacteria > Pseudomonadati > Pseudomonadota > Betaproteobacteria > Nitrosomonadales > Sterolibacteriaceae > Methyloversatilis > Methyloversatilis discipulorum. The sequence continues at coordinate 2,662,899 of NZ_ARVV01000001.1, read as the reverse complement.
ATTGTCCTCGACCAGCAGCACGCGGCGTCCGCGCAGTGCGTCGCTGCGGAAGCTGCCGGGCGCGTCGCCGCTGCTGCCTTCGGCGGCGACCTGATGACCGAGCGCCGAGACGATGGCGTCGTAGAGCGACGAGGTGCTGGCCGGCTTGGTGAGTACGCCGGCGATGGCCAGACCGGCGCCGGCATGCTGCAGGTCGTCCGCGCGATAGGCGCTCACCATGACGACTGCCGGCGGATGCGCGAGATCGTCGCAGGACTGCACGCGACGGATCAGTTCGATGCCGTCCATGCCCGGCATCTTCCAGTCGCACACGAGCAGCGCGAACGGTGGCCGGCTGCGCAGCAGTTCGATCGCCTGCGGGCCGGACTGCGCGCGCTCGGTACTCAGGCCGAGGTGTTCGAGGTCGCGGCAGAGTATCTGCAGCGCTTCCGGGTTGTCGTCGACCACCAGCACGCGACGCTTGTGCAGCGCCGACGGCAGCGTCCGCAGGGCGCTGTCCGGCAGCTCGCCGGTCTCGAAGCGTGCGGTGAAAGTGAAGGTACTGCCCTGGCCTTCCACACTGTGCGCGCTCAGCGTGCCGCCCATCAGCTCTGCCAGACGCCGGCTGATCGCGAGGCCGAGACCGGTGCCGCCGAAGCGCCGAGAAATCGAGGTGTCGCCCTGCATGAAGGGGCGGAACAGGCCGCCCAGCTGATCGGCACTCATGCCGATGCCGGTATCGCGCACGCCGAAAGCCAGCGTCGCATGCTGGCTGTCGCGCGCAATGACGCGGCAGGACACCAGCACTTCGCCGCGCTCGGTGAACTTGATCGCGTTGCCGGCCAGATTGGTCAGGATCTGGCCCATGCGCAGCGGGTCGCCGACCAGCACCGGTGGCACGTCGGGCGCGACGTCGAACAGCAGGTCCAGACCCTTTTCCTCGGCGCGCAGCGACACGACGGACAGCAGCGATTCAAATACGCGGTCCAGCCGGAAAGGCACCGATTCGATGGTGATCTGGCCCGCCTCGACCTTCGAGAAATCGAGGATGTCGTTCAGGATGCCCAGCAGAGCCACCGCCGACGCGTTCGCCTTCGATACGAAATTGCGTTGTCTGGCGGTCAGTTCGGTCTGCAGCGCCAGCCGCGTCATGCCGATGACGGCGTTCATCGGCGTGCGGATTTCGTGGCTCATGTTGGCCAGGAATTCGCTGCGCGCCTGCGCCGCACTCTCGGCGGCGAGGCGCGCAGCGATCAGGGCCTGTTCCGCTTCACGCCGCGGTGTGATGTCGATCGAGAAGGCGATGTAGTGCGCAGCACCGCCGTCGGCCAGCGGATCGAAATAGATGCCGATTTCGACCGGCACGACGCGGCCGTCGCCCCGCCGGGCATCGGCCTCTATCCGTGCCTGGCCCTGCGCGCGCAGCGCCGGTTCGAGCGCGCCCAGGCGTGTGCCTGTGAAGTCGTCGATCACGCTGTGTGCCGGCATGCCGAGCAGACGTTCGCGCGGATAGCCATAGAGCGTGCAGGCGTGATCGTTCACGTAGCTGAAACAGCCGCTGGCGGTGTCGATCCACTGGATCGCGACACCCGCGTGATCGAGCGCGAACTGGGTTTCCTCCAGCCGGCGATTGGCCGCTTCGAGCTCAGCCGTGCGGCTGGACACCAGTTCTTCGAGGTGGTCGCGGTGGCGCGCCAGCTCCTCTTCAGCGCGGGTGCGGTCGGTGATGTCGTTGAGCACCGTGATGTTGGGGTCATCGGCCAGCATGCCACCGATCTCGACGATCTTGCGGCTGCCGTCCTTGCAGGTCACCACATAGGGGCGGGCGCGCACCAGTCCGGACGTGCCCTGCGCGCTCGCCAGCTCCTGCCCCCAGGTCTGCAGGACCTCGGCGCGATAGGCTGGGTCCGGGTAGGCCAGTCCGAACCAGGTGTGCGCGTCCGGAATGTCTTCGAGCGTGTAGCCGAAGGTGTCCACGAAGCAGTCGTTCACGTACAGGATGCGACCGTCGCGATCGAACAGGCTGATCGGCAGAGGCAGCAGGCGGATCACCCGCCGGAAGCGTTCGTTCGAACGTTCGAGTTCGGCGTTGCGCGCTTCAAGTTGCGTCACCATGGCGTCGACCGACTGCGTCAGCCGCTGCAGTTCGCCGAGGAAGCTCAGATCGCCCAGCGCGGTGGTGGACCGCCCGTGCCGCGCCACCTCGTCGGCATGGCGCTCGACCAGACGCAGTGGCTGCAGCACCATGCGCTGCAGCGCGATATAGAGCGCCAGCGTCAGCACCACATCGAGCAGCACGGTGAACAGCACCATGGTGGCCAGTGCGCTGCGCAGGTCCTGGTCGACGAAACGCGGACTGCCGATGACGCGTACCTGGCCGATGCGCTGCTCGCCGAAGCTCACCGGCTGCTCGGTGACGAACAGGCCCGTGCTGTCGATGTCGCCATCGACCGACTGCAGTTCCCAGTCCTCGTTGCGCTGCAGTGCGAAACGTGCGGTGTCCAGCTGCACGACGACGCCATAGATCGAGCGGTCGCGCATGCGGCTTTCCATCAGCTTGCGCACCTGTTCGTACTCGAGATTCCACGCCGCCGGCGCCAGACCGACCGCGAGCTGGTCGGCGGCCAGTTCGATCGAGCGCTCGAATTCGCCATGCTCGGCGACGCTGTACGCTCGATAGGCCAGCGCGCCGACCGCTGCCAGCAGCACCGACACGGTGGTGACGATGAGTACGATCAGCAGCCCTGCAATCGATGTCGGCCGGCGAAGCGTCATCGTTTACATGCACCTGTGCGGCGTGCTGTCGGCAATGGCGTCGATCGGCTCATCTGTCCAGTATGCCTGCGGATTGCTTGCGCGATGCTGACGGCGTGCACGCCGCTGAAGTACGGCCGGGCGAGACCCGCTAGCTGCGGCGGCTCTGCCAGTGGCGCACGCTGATGACGATCAGCGTCACCGCCGTCAGCGGCAGCGCGATGGTCTGCATCACGAATGCGTAATCGGCGAGATTGTCATGGTCCTTGGCCGCGAGGATCAGATAGAGCGTGTAGGCACAGTAGTAGGCGAAGAAGAGGCCGCCCTCCCAGCGCGCGATCAGGTTGCCGGTGGCGAAGATGGGCAGGCAGGCGATGCAGACGGCCACCATGACCGGGATGTCGAAGGACAGCATGGCCGAACCCAGGACGAGGTCGTCCGGTGCGACCACGGCGGACAGGCCGAGCGCACCGAGCAGGTTGAAGGTGTTGCTACCCACCACGTTGCCAACCGCGATGTCGCGCTGACCGCGCAGTGCGGCGGTGATCGAGGCCGCCACCTCGGGCAGCGAGGTGCCGGCGGCGACCACGGTCAGACCGATCACGGTGTCGCTGATGCCCAGATGACGGGCGAACACGATGGCGGCGTCGACCATCAGGTTGGAGCCGACGACCAACAGGCCCAGACCGCCGGCGATCAGCGCAAGCTGCACCGGCAGCTTGGCGTCCCAGGCTTCGGGATGAGCTGCGATTTCCTCGCTGTGCAGGCTTTCCGCGTATTCCTCGCCCAGGCCGGCGTTCTGGCGACGGCTCTGCACGATCAGGAAAGCGGTGTAGGCGATCAGCAGGCCGAACAGCAGACCGCCCTCGGCACGCGACAGGCCGCCGTCCAGCGTCAGGCCGGCGAACAGCAGCGAGGCGCCGATCATGATCGGCACCTCCTGCCGTATCAGCTGCTTGTCGACCAGCAGCGGCGTGATCAGCGCCGACAGTCCGAGGATGAACAGCACGTTGAAGATGTTGCTGCCCACCACGTTGGCGACCGCCATATCGGTCTTGCCCGCCCAGGCCGACTGCACCGACACCGCCATTTCCGGCGAGCTGGTGCCGAAGGCGACGATGGTGAGCCCGACCACCAGCGGCGAGATGCCGAAGGACAGGGCCAGTTTCGAGGCGCCGCGCACCAGCAGTTCGGCGCCGGCGATCAGTGCGCCCAGGCCGAGCGCGAACAGGAGCAGGGTGGTCATGTGTGAACGGTGTCGGTTGAAAGCGGCGCTTCGACCGCGGACGTGCACAGGGGTTGCAGCGCCGCACGCCAGCGCGCGAGCTTTTCCTGCGCACCCATGCCGGCGTGCGCCGGGCTGGTCGAGGGCAGGCGTCGCAGATCGAGCGCCCGCACAGGAGGCTGCAGATGCGGCATCACGTCACGGCGGAAGTGCTTTTCCGCCGTGCCGCCATTGAAGGCGATGCGCACGATGCCCGGGTGCGCATCGAGAAAGGCGGCGAAGTCGTTGGCCTGCGCGCTGCGGACGTCGATCGCGGCGTCCAGGCTGCCCGCGCGCTCGCAGCTTTCGAGCACGTCCCACAGTGCAATGCCCGCGCGTGTCAGTGCGCGCAGCCGCTCGGCGTAAGGCAGGTCGGGACCGGCGCCGAACAGCGCACCCATGATGGGCCAGAACTGGTTGCGTGGATGGGCGTAGTAGCGCTGCGCGGTCAGCGAGGCCACGCCGGGCATGGAGCCCAGGATCAGCACGCGCGCGGTGTCCGGATCGGCCACCGGCGGAAAGCAGCGTATCCGCTCCACCATCGTCGTCAGCGGTTGAGCACGGCGGCCAGCTCGCGCCGGTAGCGACGTACCCGTTCGTCGCCCGAGCCGAGCAACGCGAACAGGTCGAGCAGCGCGCGACGGCCGGCGTCGTCGTCGAAGCTGCGGTCACGGCGTACCACTTCCAGCGCCTGTTCCATCGCTTCCTCCCATTGTTCGCGCGCGGCGAGCTCTGCAACGAAGGCGAGGCGGGCGCTCAGGTCGCCCGGATTGCGCGCGATGCGGGCGGCGTAGTTCTCGTCGCCGTCGCCCGGCTGGCGGCGTGCGATGGCGATGCGCGCATACAGCGTGCCGATGCGAGCACGGTCTTCCTGCTCGTAGGGCAGCGCGTCGAGTGCGGACTGGGCGTCGTCGAGCCGGCCGAGCGCAATCAGTGCCTCGACCCGGCCGAGCACCGCCGGTTCGAATCCAGGATCGATGGCCAGTGCGCCCTGGAACAGGCCGAGCGAAGCGGTGGTATCGCCGCGGGCGAGCGCGGCCTGCGCCTCTTCGAAGGCCGACAGGGCCGGCGACGGCAGCAGCGCGTCCATGAAATCGCGCAGTTCGCGGTCCGGCAGAACGCCGGTGAATTCATCGACCACCACGCCGCCAACAAAGGCCTTCACGTTGGGGATGCCGCGCACGCCGAAGCGGCGCGCCAGTTCCGGGTTGTCGTCCGAATTGATCTTGGCCAGACGCACCCGGCCGGCGTAGTCGGCGGCCAGCGCCTCCAGTCTGGGGGTCAGGACACGACAGGGCTGACACCAAGGCGCCCAGAAGTCGACCAGTACCGGCATGCGCTGCGATACGTCGATCACGTCGCGCTGGAAATTGGTCAGGTTCGCGTCGATCACGTCGGGGAGGGGGACAACGGCGGACATCGTGCTTCGGCTCCTTTTCGCGCGGCGCTCGCCTGCCGGCAGGCCGGTCGGCGTGCGGGTGCAGTGCCCGGGCGAGCATGCCGCAGATGCAGATGCTATTGCGAAGCGGGCGTCTTCCGCCAGTTCAGCGCGTCCGACAGCTGCGGGCGGTGTTCTCCTACATGGCGTGCCCCGGCGTCTTACGCGCCATCAGTGCCGCGGCGGCTAGGCTGAAGTCATCGGGGCGCGGCCCTGGTTGTGCTGCCTCTGAACATCCGACGGCCTCGTTTGACGGGGCCTTCATCAAACGAATCAAGGAGTGTCCAATGAAGACTCAAGCCCGATTGCTGACCGTGCTGTGCTCGATGGCCCTGACCGCTTTCTCGATGCCTGCCGCATCCGCCGACGTCGAAGACCGTATCGAGGCGCAGACCGAGGCTCAGTACGACGCGGCGAAGAAGCGCGCCGACATGGATTACGAAGCGGCGAAAACCCGCTGCGACGCGCTCGATTCAAGCGCCAAGAAGACCTGCGTTAAGGAAGCCAAGGCTGCGCGTGAGTCGGCCATGGCCGACGCCAAGGTGAGACGCAAGGCCGGCGAAGAGCGGGCCGATACCGCCGAGGACCGTCTCGAAGCCCAGTATGCGGCCGCCAAGGCCCGCTGCAATGAAATGAGCGGCAACGCCAAGGATGCGTGCGTCGAGCAGGCCAAGGCCCGCTTCCAGCAGTAAGCGCGCAGGGGCAGCGGGCGGGGCGAACCCGTATAATCGGGTTTTATCCGCGCACACAGGTGCGCGGCCCACTTCCCCGCTGTCCTTTCATGGCCCATCTCCTCAAGCTCCGCGGCTCGCCCGCATACTCCGCCGCGCGTCTGGCGCGCCTGTCCGACGAATGCCGCACTGCGCTTCCCAAGCTGCGCGAGCTCACCGCCACCCAGTATTTCTTCGTTGAATGCACGGCGCAGCCGTCGGCCGACGAGTTGAACAAGCTGTGCGCGTTGCTCAATGCGCAGCCGGCAGCCGCCGTCGAGGGCGATGCCCTGCTGGTCACGCCGCGTCTGGGCACGATTTCGCCATGGTCGTCTAAGGCGACTGATATCGCCCGCAACTGCGGTTTGGACAGCGTGCAGCGCGTCGAACGCGGCGTGTTGTACGAGCTGGAGCTGGCTCGCGGCCTGCTGGGTGGTGGTCCCGACGATGCCGAACGCACAGCGCTGGCCGCCTTGCTGCACGACCGTATGACCGAATCGGTGCTCACCTCGCTCGACGACGCCGACGCGCTGTTCAGCCACGTCGCGCCGCGTCCGCTGGTCAGCGTATCGCTGGCCGACGGCCGCCGCTCGCTGGAGCGCGCCAACGCCGAACTGGGTCTGGCGCTGTCCGACGACGAAATCGATTACCTGCTCGACGCCTACACCAAGCTGGGCCGCGACCCGACCGACGTCGAGCTGATGATGTTCGCGCAGGCCAATTCCGAGCACTGCCGGCACAAGATATTCAACGCCAGCTGGAACATCGATTACGCGACGCAGGACATGAGTCTGTTCGGCATGATCCGCGAAACCCATCGCGCGACGCCACAGCACACCGTGGTCGCCTATTCGGACAACGCGGCGGTGATCGAGGGCGCCACCACGGCGCCGGTCGATCGCTTCTACCCGGATCGCAACGGCCGCTGGGGCTGGCATTCCGAACCGATGCACTTCCTGGCTAAGGTCGAGACGCATAATCACCCGACCGCGATTTCGCCCTTCCCTGGTGCCGCCACCGGCGCTGGCGGCGAAATCCGCGACGAAGGCGCGACCGGCCGTGGCGCGAAGCCCAAGGCCGGTCTGGCCGGCTTTTCGGTGTCCAACCTGAACATCCCCGGCTTCGAACAGCCTTGGGAGCGTGTCGACGGCGAGCTCTACGGCAAGCCGGAGCGCATCGCCTCTGCACTGCAGATCATGATTGACGGCCCGCTGGGTGCTGCCGCCTTCAACAACGAGTTCGGTCGCCCCAATCTGGCGGGCTATTTCCGCACCTTCGAACTGCCCTTCATGGGCGAGATGCGGGGTTATCACAAGCCCATCATGATCGCCGGCGGTATCGGCAACATCGCCGCGCGTGACGCGCTGAAGATCGAGTTCCCAGCTGGCACCAAGCTCATCGTGCTGGGCGGCCCGGCAATGCTGATCGGCCTGGGTGGGGGGGCTGCGTCGAGCATGACCACCGGCACCAATACCGCCGACCTCGACTTCGCGTCGGTACAGCGCGGCAACCCGGAAATCGAGCGCCGCGCGCAGGAAGTGATCGACCGCTGCTGGCAGATGCAGGAGGACAACCCCATCCTCGCCGTGCACGACGTCGGTGCCGGCGGCCTGTCGAACGCACTGCCCGAACTGGCGCACGGCGCCGGCCACGGTGCCTGGTTCGACCTGCGCGCCATCCACAGCGAAGAGTCGGGCATGAGTCCGGCCGAACTGTGGTGCAACGAATCGCAGGAGCGCTACGTACTGGCGATCGCGCCTGAGCGTATCGATGAATTCCGCGCGCTGTGCGAACGCGAGCGCTGCCCCTTCGCCGTGCTCGGCGAGGCGACGTCCGACGGCCAACTCACGGTGGCCGATCCGCTGTTCAACACGAAGCCGGTCGACATGTCGATGGACGTGCTGCTCGGCAAGCCGCCGAAGATGCACCGCACGGTGCAGCGCCGCCCGGCCTACGCGCCGCCGATGGACGTCGCCGGCTACGACCTGAAGGACGCCGCCTACCGCGTGCTGCGCATGCCGGCGGTGGCGAGCAAATCCTTCCTGATCACCATCGGTGACCGCTCGGTCGGCGGCCTGACCGCGCGCGACCAGTTCGTCGGCCCGTGGCAGGTGCCGGTGGCCGACGTCGCCGTCACCACCGAAAGCTTCACCGGCTATCGCGGCGAGGCGTTCGCGATGGGCGAACGCACGCCGGTCGCGCTGCTCAGCGGACCGGCGTCCGGCCGCATGGCGATCGGCGAGGCCATCACCAATCTGGTCGCCGCAGACGTGCGCAGCTTCGAGCGCATCAAGCTGTCGGCCAACTGGATGGCAGCGGCCGGCCACAAGGGCGAGGACGCCGCGCTGTTCGATACGGTGAAGGCGGTGGCGCTCGACTTCTGTCCGGCGCTGGGTCTGGCCATTCCGGTCGGCAAGGACAGCCTGTCGATGAAGACGCGCTGGAGCGAGGGCGAGGCGCAGAAGGAGGTGGTGTCGCCGCTGTCGCTGGTCATCACCGCCTTCGCCGGCGTTGAGGACGTGCGCAAGACGCTGACGCCGCAGCTGCTGATCGACCCCGAAGTCGATACCGAACTGCTGCTGCTCGACCTCGGCCAGATGAAGAACCGCCTCGGCGGTTCGGCGTTGGCGCAGGCCTACGGCGTGGTCGGCGAACACGCGCCCGATGCCGACGCAGTGCTGCTCGGCCGCTTCCTGCCGGCGATCAACCGGCTGCGCGACGCCGGCCTGGTGCTGGCCTACCACGACCGCTCGGACGGCGGCCTGTTCGCCACGCTGTGCGAAATGGCTTTCGCCTCTAAGGTGGGCCTGTCGATCAATCTCGACACGCTGGCCTACGATCCGCTGCTGGTCGACGTCGATTCGCTGGCCAAGAAGCCGGACGCGGTGCGCGGCCGCTTCAACGACCGCACCTTCACCGCGCTGTTCGCCGAAGAACTGGGCGCGGTGATCCAGATCCGCGTCGACCAGCGCTCGCAGGTGATGGACATCCTGCGCGAGGCGGGTCTTTCCGGCGTCACGCACGGCATCGGCAGCCCGAACGACCGCGACGAAATCCGTCTCTGGCACAACGCCAAGGTCATCTTCAGCGAGCCGCGCGCCGAGCTGCAGAAGGCGTGGACCGAAACCAGCCACCGCATCGCACTGCTGCGCGACGACGCCGACTGCGCGCGCGAAGAATTCGCGCTGCTCGACGACACCGCCGACAGCGGCCTGTTCGCGGCGCTCACCTTCGAGCCGCAGGAGGATGTTGCTGCGCCGTACATCGGAAGCGCCGGGCCGTCCCAAGCTTCCGATACCCCCTCGGGGGGCGGCGGGCGCTTGAGCCCGCCTGGGGGCCCACACATCAGCAAGGGCGTGCGGCCGCGCATCGCCATCCTGCGCGAGCAGGGCGTGAACGGTCAGGTCGAGATGGCTGCGGCCTTCGATCGCGCCGGCTTCGACGCGCAGGACGTGCACATGTCCGACCTGATGGCCGGCCGCATCAAGCTGGCCGACTTCAAGGGTCTGGCGGCCTGCGGCGGCTTTTCCTACGGTGATGTGCTCGGCGCCGGTTCCGGCTGGGCCAAGTCCATCCTGTTCCATCCGGAACTGCGCGACGCCTTCGCCGCCTATTTCGAACGCGAGGACACTTTCGCGCTGGGCGTGTGCAACGGCTGCCAGATGATGAGCCAGCTGCGCGACATCATCCCCGGCGCCACGCACTGGCCGCGCTTCGAGCGCAACCGCTCGGAGCAGTTCGAAGCGCGCTTCACCATGGTCGAAGTGGCGGATTCGCCGTCCATCCTGTTCCGCGGCATGTCCGGCTCCAAGCTGCCCATCGTCGTGTCGCACGGCGAAGGCCGCGCGGTGTTCGACGACGAACAGGCGCAGTCGCTGGCGCAGGTCGCGATGCGCTATATCGACCACGACGGCGCCATCGCCGAGCGCTACCCGCGCAACCCGAACGGCTCGCCGGCCGGCATCACCTCGGTCACCACCGACGACGGCCGCGTCACCATCCTGATGCCGCACCCGGAACGCGTGTTCCGCACGGTGCAGATGAGCTGGCATCCGGCGCACTGGGGCGAGGACAGCCCGTGGATGCGCATGTTCAGGAACGCGCGGGTGTGGGTGGGTTGATCCACGCGTCGATGCAGTGAAGAAGCCGGCCGCGAGCCGGCTTCTTCATTTCGGGCCTGTGATGCTCACTCGACGGCCGCGTCCGTGGCCGTGTGTGAGTCAGCGATCAGCGCCTCGAAGGCGAGGGCGGCGGGGCTGATCGGGCGCTCGGGCAGGCGGATGCGATAGAGCGTGCGCTGGATCGCGGCACCGCCCGGATGCAGCCGGCGGATGCGGCCGAGCGCCAGCTGGTCGCGCGCACAGATGCGCGGCACCATGCCCAGACCGCGGCCGGCGGCCACCGTCTGCACGATGGCTTCGTTGCTGCCCACCTCGATGGTGCGCGCCGGCGTCAGGCCCATCTCGTCGAGTACGCGGTCGGTGGCGGCACGGCTGCCGGAGCCGCGTTCGCGCACGATCCAGCTGTGGTCGACCAGATCGGCCGGCCGCAGCACGCCGCCGGTCGGCAGATCGGCGTCGCGCGGCGCGATGATGACCATTTCGTCGCGTCGCCAGATGCGGCGGTTCAGTCGCGCGTCGTCGACCTCGCCCTCGACCAGCGCCACATCGACCCGGCAATCGAGCAGCAGATCGGCGATCTGCCGCGTGTTGCCGCTGATCACCTGCAGCTCGACGTGCGGATGGCGGGCGTGGAAATCGACCAGGAAGGGCGGCAGCCAGTAGGTCGCAATGGTGGTGCTCGCACCTACGGTCAGACGCCCGCGTTCGAGCGAACTGTAGGCGCGGATGGTTTCGGTCGCCTCGCGTTCGAGCGCCAGGATGCTGCGCCCGTACTCATAGAGCGCCCGACCGGATTCGCTCGGCCGGAAGGTCTTGCCGCGGCGGTCCAGCAGCACCGTTTCGAGCTGGGATTCGAGCTCGCGCACCGCCTTCGATACGGCGGGCTGAGTGATGTCCAGCGCCTCCGCGGCACGCGAAAAGCTCTGGACTTCGACGACCTTCACGTAGATGCGCAGAAGATGCAGGTTCATGCATTACCCACGGTAATCGATCAGTGATTTGCATGATATAGAAGAATGAATGGCGCGCCGCTTACGCTGCACTCACTTTCCTGCAGCCCGCGACGCCTCCATGAATTCGACCACCGCCCTCACTGCTTCCAGCCTGCCGACCGGTCTTGTCGCGTCGGTGGCCGTTGCGGCTGCCGCGGCGGCGCTGTCGGCCGTGCCGGGCGTGTCGGCGCACGGTTTTGGCTGGCTGCCGCTGGCGGTGGCGCTGGGCATCGTGGTCGGCAATCTGTGGCCGGCGCTGCCGACGCGCGGCGCGGATGGATTCCGGCTGGCGCGCGGCACGCTGATGCGCGCCGGCATCGCGCTGTACGGTCTGCGCATCGGCATCGACGAACTGGGCAGCGTGGGCTGGAGCGGGCTGGCGATGGCGCTGGTCATCGTGCTCAGCACGCTGGCGCTGGCTCTCGCGCTGGGCCGTCGGCTCGGGCTCGACACCCAGGCGGCGGTGCTGATCGGCTGCGGCAGCGCGATCTGCGGTGCGGCGGCGGTGGCCGCGGCCGACAGCGTGATCGGCGCCCGCGCACGCCATGTGTCGGCGGCGGTGCTGGCGGTGGTCGTGTTCGGCACGCTGGGCATGTATCTGCTGCCGCTGCTGCGACCGCTCAGCGGTCTGGACGACTCCTCATTCGGCCTCTGGGTCGGCCTCTCGGTACACGAATTGGGCCATGTCGTCGCCGGCGCTGCCGCGGCCGGACCTGAGGCGGCGGCCAGCGCGCTGGTCGAGAAGATGATGCGCGTGATGCTGCTGGCGCCGGTGGTGATGCTGATCGCCGCCGGGCTGCGCGTGCCGGGCGCCACGTCGCTGCGCAGCCCGGGCGTGCCGCTCTTCCTGTATGGCTTTGTCGTGATGATGGCGCTCAACGCGTCGGGGCTGTTGCCGCTGTGGCTGCAGGCCGCCGGAGCGGAAGCCGCGCAGGCGCTGCTCGCGGTCGGTCTGGCGGCGCTCGGTGCCAACACCCGGCTGGCCGACATGGCGCATGCCGGCTGGCGCGTGTGGGCACTGGCCGCGCTGCTGTGGCTGTGGCTGCTGCTTGCCGGCTTCGGCCTGGTCAGCCTCGGAGCACTGGCATGAACGCACGCAAGCAGGGCGTCGCCGAGGCCGGCGCACCGTGCCGGGCTGTCGTGGTGCTGCACATGAACCGCCACGCACTGACGGAAGCCGCGACGGCAAAGGGTTTGACGACCGGCGCGTGGCGTGTGCGCGAACTGGTCCGGCTTTTGCTCGACATGACCTGTCATGACAGGTTGGGCGCGGACGCTGTCGAATTCGCAGGTGGTCCGTCCCGCCGGGGAGAACCGATTGGATGCTTCGCTGCTGAACACGCTGTGGCCGGACCGCGCGCTCGCGAGCTGGTCGGTGATCGCCGGCGCGGTGATCGCCGGCGGCGTGCTGCGCGGCATGACCGGCTTCGGCGCCGCGCTGCTGATGGCGCCGCTGCTCTCTACGGTGGCGTCGGCGCGCGACACGCTGTGCATCGTGACGCTGCTGAACGCGCTGCCGCTGACGCATGCACTGGCGCCGTCGGTGCGCCGGCTGGTCGATCACCGGGTGCTGCTGCCGATGCTGGGTGCTGCCTGTGCCGGCATTCCTCTCGGGCTGTGGCTGGTGAGCGTGCTGCCGGCGCGACTGTTCGGCCAGGTGATCGGCGTCGCGGTGATCGCCAGTGCGGCGGTGCTGCTGACCGGCGCCCGTCTGGTGCGTGGCCGCAGTCAGGCGGGCTCGATCTCTGCGGGTCTGTTCAGCGGCGTGCTGACCGGCTTCGGCGGGGTCGGCGGACCGCCGGCCATCCTCTATCTGTTGGGCGTCGAAACCGACAGTCACCGGGCGCGCGCGAGCTTCCTCGTCTATTTCGGATGTCTTTACCCGCTGGCGCTGATCGCCATCGTGCTGTCGGGCATGTTCGGCCTGTCGCTGCTGCTGCAGGGGCTTTTGCTGGCGCCGCTTTTTCACGGCGGCGGGCTCCTCGGCGAGCGGCTCTACCAGTGGCTGGACCCGCGTCATTTCCGTCGCGTCGTGCTGTGCCTGCTGATGGCGACCGGCGCGCTCGCAGCTTGGCCGGTGCATGCGCTCGCACTGGTGCAGGGCACTGTCGCGGTGCAGCAATGCGGTGCGTCCGACAGCCGGTGCTGAAGCGGTTGATCGTCGTAAACCGCAGTCAAATCAACGATTTCTGAACATGTTGTGCGGAGCGAAAAAATTGGCACTGACTTTGCATGACATGACCCGTCATAACAGGTTCTTGAACAGGAGCTCGAACATGGCACCCCACCGCAAGCAGATCGCGCCCCCGGGCGCGGCGGAGGTCGAGGACGCGCTGTCGCCGGTATCGCAGATGCCGCTGTACACGCAGATCCGCGAAATCCTGCGCCGGCGCATTCTCGACGGCAGCTACCCGCCGCATTCGCAGATGCCGTCGGAAAGCCAGATGATGTCGGCATTCGATGTCAGCCGCATCACGATACGGCAGGCACTGGGCGACCTGCAGAAGGAGGGGCTCATCTTCAAGGTGATGGGCAAGGGCAGCTTCGTTGCCAAGCCCAAGGCCTTCCAGAGCCTGTCGCGGCTGCAGGGTTTCGGCGAGGCGATGTCCACCTCCGGCTACGAAACCTACTCGCTGCTGCTCAGCGCGAAGCCGGTCGCCGCCAGTGCCGTGGTGGCGCAGCGGCTGCAGCTGAAGCCGGAGGCGCCGGTGTTCGAGATACAGCGCCTGCGTTACCTGAACCGCGAACCCATCTCGGTCGACGTGAGCTACTTCCCGCCGGACATCGGCGAGCGGCTGACGCAGGAAGACCTGGCCACGCGCGACATCTTCGTCATTCTCGAAAACGACCTCGGCCGCAACCTCACGCACGCCGACGTGCAGATCGAGGCGATCTCGGCCGACGAGTCGCTGGCCCGTCATCTCGACATCGCCGAGGCCTCGCCGCTGCTGCGCATCGAGCGCCTGACCTGGGCTGACGACCGGCCCATCGATTTCGAATTCCTCTACTACCGCGGCGATGCCTTCCAGTACCGCCTGCGCATAGACCGAAGTTGATCCACCGCTGGAAAGCAACGCAGGAATTCTTCGTTCGCAACGGCGCGCCACGGCGCGCCACGGCGCGACAGTGCAGCCCCAAATCAAGGAGAGAACATGAAACGCATCGACATGGAATTCGACCTCGTCGTCATCGGCGGTGGTACCGGCGGCCCGATGGCCGCAGTCAAGGCCAAGGAGAAGAACCCCAAGCTGCGCGTGCTGCTGATCGACAAGGCCAACGTGAAGCGCTCGGGCGCCATCTCGATGGGCATGGATGGTCTCAACAACGCCGTCATTCCCGGGCACGCGACGCCGGAGCAGTACGTCAAGGAAATCACCATCGCCAACGACGGCATCGTCGATCAGGAAGCGGTGATGGCCTACGCCGCCAACAGCTTCGACATGATCAACGAACTGGACCGCTGGGGCGTCAAGTTCGAGAAGGACGAAACCGGCGACTACGCGGTGCGCAAGGTGCATCACCTGGGCAGTTACGTGCTGCCGATGCCCGAAGGCCACCACATGAAGAAGATCCTCTACCGCCAGCTGAAGAAGGCGCGCGTCGAGGTGACCAACCGTGTCGTCGTCACCCGCGTGCTGACCGGCGAAAGCGGCGAGGTGGTCGCGGTGATGGGCTTCGACTGCCGCACCGCCGACGTCTACGTCATCCGCACCAAGGCGGCGGTGCTCAGCACCGGCGCGGCCGGCCGCATCGGACTGCCGGCTTCAGGCTACCTGATGGGTACCTACGAGAACCCGACCAACTGCGGCGACGGCCACGCGATGGCCTATCACGCCGGGGCCGACCTGGCCAACCTCGAGTGCTTCCAGATCAACCCGCTGATCAAGGACTACAACGGCCCGGCCTGTGCCTACGTGACGGGTCCGTTCGGCGGCTTCACCGCCAACTCCAAGGGCGAACGCTTCATCGAGTGCGACTACTGGAGCGGCCAGATGATGATGGAGTTCTACAACGAACTCGAAGGCGGCAACGGCCCGGTCTTCCTCAAGCTCGACCACCTCGCCGAAGAAACCATCAGCGAGATCGAGCACATCCTGCACACCAACGAACGTCCGAGCCGCGGCCGTTTCCACGAGAAGCGCGGAAACGACTACCGCAAGCAGATGGTCGAGATGCACATTTCGGAAATCGGCTTCTGCAGCGGCCACAGCGCCTCCGGCATCCACACCGACGCGCATGGCGCGACCTCGGTGCCCGGTCTGTACGCGGCCGGTGACTGCGCCAGCGTGCCGCACAACTACATGCTGGGCGCCTTCGTCTATGGCCGGCTGTGCGGCGAAAACGCGGCCGAGTACTGCGCCGGACACGGTCTGGGCGCGGTCGATGCCGGCGACGTCGCGGCGGAAGAGGCGCGCATCCTGGCGCCGCTCGGCCGCACCGACGGCCTCACACCCTTCCAGATCGAATACAAGACGCGCCGCCTGGTGAACGACTACCTGCAGCCGCCGAAGATCACCCGCAAGTACGAAATCGCGCTGCGCCGCTTCGACGAGATCCGCGAGGACACCGAAGCGATGTTCGCCGCCAACCCGCACGAGCTGATGCGCGCGATGGAAGCGCACTCCATCCTCGACTGCGCCGAAATGGCCGCGCGCGCTTCGCTGTTCCGCACCGAGAGCCGCTGGGGCCTCTACCACTACTTCGTCGATCACCCCGAGCGCGACGACGAAAACTGGTTCTGCCACACGCTGCTGAGCAAGGGCGAGGACGGCCGCATGCAGATGCGCAAGAAGCCGATCGAGCCCTACATCGTGCCGATCGACGACGAGGAGCGCAGCGCCTACCAGCGCCTGCGCGTCGCCCGCAACGCCGAAGCCGCCTGATTCCACCGACACATCCATCAAGGAGTTCGCCATGACCATAGCTGCTACGCCGACCCAGGTGCCGGTGAGTGTCGATAACGACAAATGCATCGCCGAGAAAGGCTGCACCGTGTGCGTCGATGTATGCCCGCTCGACGTGCTGGCCATCGACATGCTCACCAAGAAGGCCTTCATGAAGTTCGACGAGTGCTGGTACTGCCTGCCGTGCGAGACCGACTGCCCGACCGGTGCGGTCAGCGTGTCGATTCCCTACCTGCTGCGCTGAGGAGCCGACGATGGATACCCTGACCTGTTCCATTGTCGAGCGGCTCACCAGCCCCGACGCCGAAGTGCGCCGGCTGGCGGTGATCGACCTGCCCTACGGCGACGAGGACGACATCGTGCCGCTGCTGCTGCCGCGGCTGAAGGACGCCGACGCCACCGTGCGGACCGAAGCGGTGCGCGCGCTCGAAGGTTACGAGGACGCCGAGGTGGTCGAGGCGCTGGCGCCGATGCTGCTCGACGCCGACCCGGCGGTGCGGGCGGCCGCCGGCGAGGTGCTGTCGGAACTGAAGGAGAGCGCTTCCGCCGCGCCGCTGATTCCCTTCCTCAGCGGCCACACGGCCGAAGTGCGCATGCTGGCGTTGCGCGCGGTGCGCGCGCTGCGGGTCGATGCCGCCTTCGCACCGGCGATGGAGGCGCTGAAGGACAGCGACGCCGCGGTGCGCCGCGAGGCGGTGGGCGTGCTCGGTTATCTGCGCAAGGCGGAGGCGGTCGGCGCGCTGGCCGAGATCGCCGCCCGCGACCCGGACCCGGAAGTGCGGCGCATCGCCATCGGCGCCATCGGCTATTCGAGCGAGGTGAGCGTGCTGCCGTCGCTGACCCGCGCGCTGACCGATGTCGCCTGGATGGTGCGCGACGAGGCGGCGCAGACGCTGGGCAAGCTGCGGCTCGCGCTGGCGGTGCCCGACCTGATCCGGGCGATGCAGGACGACTACTGGCAGGTGCGCGTCAAGGCGGCGCGCAGCCTCGGTCTGCTGAAGGCGGCGGCGGCACTGCCGGCGCTGGTCGAAGCGCTGGCCCATCCGATAGGCAACCTGCGCAAGGAAGCGGCCATCGCGCTGGGCGAACTGGCCGATCCGCGCGCCATCCCGGCGCTGGAAAAGGCGCTCGATGACGCCGACCCGGACGTGCGCAAGCTGTCCCGCCTCGCGCTGACCGCCATTTCGCTGGCCCAGAAATAGGGAGAACACCATGACCTTCGTCGTCACCGAAGCCTGCGTGCGCTGCAAGTACACCGACTGCGTGTCGGTCTGTCCGGTCGAGTGCTTCCACGAGGGGCCGGAGTTTCTGGTCATCGACCCGGCGGCCTGCATCGACTGCGGCGTCTGCGTACCGGAGTGCCCGGCCGAAGCCATCTTCGCCGAAGAGGACCTGCCGGCCGACCAGGTCGAGTTCGTCGCCATCAATGCCCGACTCGCCAACGAATGGCCACTGATCACCGCGGCGCGCGATCCGCTGCCCGACGCGGACGAGTGGGCCAACGTGAAGGACAAGAAACACTACCTGTTCGAGAGCGCCTGAGCGCCGGCCACCCACACAGCAAGCACGCAGCAAATCTTCGATTCATTCATTGAACTGACAGGAAGAGGTGAAGCCATGAACGTTATGAAGAAGACCCTGGGTCGCGTAACCGGCACGACCCGCGCACTGCTGCTCGGCGCAGCCCTTGGCTGCTGTGCCACCGGCGCACTGGCTGAGGTCGTCACCGTCGGCATCGGCACGCAGAACACCACCACCAACACGGTGACCGGCGGCATCGTGATCAAGGAACTGGGTCTGCTGGAGAAGCACCTGCCGAAGACCGGCAAGTACAAGGACATCCAGTTCAAGTTCGAGTGGCAGAACTTCACCTCCGGCCCGCCGGTGACCAACGGCATGGTGGCAAACACGCTGCAGATCGGCATGATGGGCGACTACCCGCTGCTGGTGAATGGCGCCACCTTCCAGGCCAGCCCGGAAACGAAGAGCCGGCTGATCGCACTGATTGCCTACAACGCCGACGGCGCCGGCAACGGCATCGTGGTGCACAAGGATTCGCCCTACTACCAGCTGTCCGACCTGAAGGGCAAGAAGGTGTCGGTGCCCTTCGGCTCGGCCGCGCACGGCATGCTGCTGAAGGCGATGGAGGACAAGGGCTGGAAGAGCGATGTCTGGGAGCTGTCGAGCCAGAGCCCGGAAGTCGGCACCTCCAGCCTGCAGGAGAAGCGCATCGATGGCCACGCCGACTTCGTGCCCTTCGCCGAGCTGCTGCCCTACCGCGGTTTCGCGCGCAAGATTTTCGACGGCGTCGAAACCAAGGTGCCCACCTTCCACGGCGTCGTCGTGCGCGAGGACTTCGCGAAGAAATATCCGGAGTTCGTCGTCGCCTACATCAAGGCGCTGATGGAGGCGAACGACTGGGTGCGCAAGAACCCGGTCGAGGCGGCGACCAAGATCGAGGAATGGACGCGGGTCGAGAAGGAAGTGGCCTACATGTTCCTCGGCCCGGGCGGCGTGCATACGCTGGACCCGACCATCAAGCCGAAGTGGGTCGAGACGGTGAAGTACGACCACGGCGTGCTGCAGCGCATGGGCCGGGTGAAGGAGTTCGACGCCGACGCCTGGGTGGACGAGTCCTACCTGATGCAGGCCTACAAGGAACTGGGGCTGGATTACGCCAAGCAGAAGGCGAGCTTCGCCAGCTACGAAATTTCGGGGACCGACCCGTTGTGCGGCGGCAGCATCGACAAGCCGCGCGAAGCCGGCGAGGTGTGGATCGAAGGCGGCGCGCTGACTGCCTACAAATCGGCCGAATGCACGCTGGCCGCGGTCAATGCGGCGACCAAGGCGGGCAAGAAGGTCGGCGTGGCCTTCGTGTTCGACCAGAGCTTCAAGATCAAGCTGTTCGCCGACAAGGCCTTCTACTCGCTGGGCGGCAAGGGCGGTGCGGCCATCACGCCCTTCCTGCTGAAGAAGGACGCCGAGGCGCACGCCGCCGCCCATGGCGGAAAGCTCGGCAGCTACGCCGACGCACTTGCCGTCGCCACCGTGAGGAAATGAGCCATGTCGACCGTCATGAGGATGCACTCGATCGATGACGCCGCCCCGCCGGACGCCGTGCCGGCCGACGCACCGGCGCCGGTGCGCGCGGTGGCGCCGGTCGCGGTGCCCGGCGGGGCGCCTGCCGCCCCGGCTGCCGCCGCACCGCTCCGGCTGACCCCGGCGCAGCGGCTGGGGCGCACGCTGCGCCGCGAACTGCCGACCTGGGCGCTGGGGGCGCTGTCCATCGTGCTGCTGATCGGCTTCTGGCACCTGGCTACCACCTATCGCTGGGTGTTCTACATCCGCTTCACCAACGTGCCCGGTCCGGTCGAGGTGTTCGGCGAGGCGATGAACCTGTTCGGCAACAAGGGCTTCACGACGCACGTGATGCTGAGCCTGCGCCGCATCATGCTGGGCTTCGCCATCGCCACCGTGCTCGGCGTGACGCTGGGGCTGCTGATCGGTCGTTACCGCCACGTGCGCAGCCTGCTGTTCCCGGCGATGGAGATCCTGCGTCCGATCCCGGCCATCGCCTGGGTGCCGATCTCCATCATGCTGTGGCCGACCACCGAAACCAGCATCGTGTTCATCACCTTCATCGGCGCCTTCTTCCCCATCCTGCTCAACACCGTGCATGGCGTGGCGACGATGGATGCGGTGCTGGTGCGGGCGGCGCGCTGTCTCGGGGCCACCGAGTTCGCGCTGATGACGCAGGTGGTGCTGCGCGGCGCCATGCCGCACATCTTCACCGGTCTGGCGGTGGGCATGGGCGTGGCCTGGGTGTCGCTGATCGCCGCGGAAATGATTTCCGGTCAGTACGGCGTCGGCTACTTCACCTGGGAGGCGTACTCGCTGATCGAGTACTCGAACATCGTCATCGGCATGCTGGTGATCGGGGTACTCGGACTGGCCTGCAGCGGTGTCATCCGCCTGCTCGGCCGCGTGCTGATGCCCTGGCAGGCCAGCAGTGGAAAGGAGAACTCGCGATGAATGCATCGACCGTACAGACCCGATCGGCCACCGGCCACATCGACATCCGCGACGTGAACATCCGTTTCACGCAGAACGGCGTGCCCTTCGACGCGGTGAAGAACGTGTCGCTGGACGTGAAGCCGGGCGAGTTCGTGTCCATCGTCGGACCGTCCGGCTGCGGCAAATCGACGCTGCTGAACATCGTCGCCGGCTTCCTGCGTGCCGATGAGGGCACGGTGACGGTCGATGGCCGTGCGGTGACAGCGCCGGGTGCCGACCGCGGCGTGGTGTTCCAGCAGTACTCGCTGTTTCCCTGGCTCAGCGTGCGGCAGAACGTCGAGTTCGGCCTGAAGATGCAGGGCGTGAGCCGCAGCACGCGCGAAGTGAAGGCGCGCACGCTGCTCGGCCTGGCCGGCCTGCTGTCCTTCGAGAATCACTATCCGGACCAGCTTTCCGGCGGCATGAAGCAGCGCGTCGGCATCGTCCGCGCGCTCGCCACCAGCCCGCAGGTGATGCTGATGGACGAGCCCTTCGGCGCGCTCGATTCGCAGACCCGCGTGGTGATGCAGGAAATCCTGACCAATATGTGGCAGCAGCTGCAGCTGTCGGTGCTGTTCATCACGCACGACATCGAGGAAGCCATCTTCCTGTCCGACAAGATCTACGTGATGACCGCGCGCCCCGGCCGCATCAAGGCGGAAATCCCGGTGCCGCTGCCGCGTCCGCGCACGCCCGACATGACTTCGTCGCCCACCTTCCTCGCGCTGCACCGCCAGTTGAAGGCGCTCATCCGCGAGGAAAGCCTCGCGGCGATGGGCGGCGAACTGAAGGAGGGCGGACTGGCCGGGCACGACTGGCATGTCGGCGCCGAAGGCGTGGGAGCGATGCTGTGAATGCGCTGCCGCGGTCGGTCACCGTGCACAGCGCCTCGCGGCTGCTGCGCATCGAATGGGACGACGGCAGCGAGAGCGCATTGCCGCACGCGCTGCTGCGCGCCCGCTGCCGTTGCGCCTTCTGCACCAAGGCGGCGCGCGCCGGCGCCGCGGCGCCGGATTGCAGCGGTGTCGTGCTGACCGAGGCGCACGCGATGGCGGACGCCGGCCTGAACCTCGTGTTCTCCGACGGCCACCGGCGCGGCATCTATCCGTGGGCCTATCTGCGCGAGCTGGAGGAGGGCGAGTCATGAAGGTGCTGGTGGCGGTGAAGCGGGTGGTCGATCACAACGTGAAAGTGCGCGTGCTGGCCGACGGCAGCGATGTCGACATCGGCAGCGCCAAGCGGGCGATGAACCCGTTCGACGAGATCGCGGTGGAAGAGGCGGTACGACTGAAGGAGGCCGGCGTCGCCAGCGAGGTGGTGGTCGTGTCCTGCGGCGTCGCCGCCTGTCAGGACACGCTGCGCAGCGCGCTCGCGATGGGGGCGGATCGTGCCGTGCTGGTCGAGACCGCGGCCGAACTGCAGCCGCTGGCCGTGGCTCGCCTGCTGCACGCGCTGTGTGAGCGAGAGCAGCCGCAACTGGTGATCTGCGGCAAGCAGGCGATCGACGACGACGCCGGTCAGACCGGCCAGATGCTGGCCGCGCTGCTCGACTGGCCGCAGGCGACGAACGCGTCGAAGTTGCTGCCCGGTGACGGCCACGTCGAAGTGACGCGCGAGATCGACGGTGGCAGCGAAGTGCTGGCGCTGACGCTGCCTGCGGTGCTCACCACCGACCTGCGCCTGAACGAGCCGCGCTTCGTGTCGCTGCCCAATCTGATGAAGGCGAAGAAGAAGCCGGTCGACAGCGTGACGCCCGAGGCGCTCGGTGTCGATGTCGCGCCACGCCTGCGCACGCTGCGGATGGCGCCGCCGCCGGCGCGCACACCGGGCGTGCGCGTAGCCAGCGTGGCCCAGTTGATGGAACGCCTGCGCGCCGAGGCGCAGGTGATCTGAGGAGAGACGCGATGAGAACCCTGGTGATTGCCGAGCACGACAACGCCGAGCTGCACCCGGTCACGCTGCATGCAGTGACGGCGGCGCTGCAGTTCGGTGGCGAGATCGATCTGCTGGTGGCCGGTCATGACTGCGCCGCCGTGGCCGGACCGGCGCGCCGGATCGCCGGCGTCGCCCGCGTACTGCACGCCGAAGCCACGCACTACGCCGATCAGCTGGCCGAGCCGCTGGCCGAACTGCTGCGCTCGGTGCTCGCCGATGCGGCAGGTCACTACACGCACGTGGTCGCCGCGGCCGGCGGCTTTGCCCGCAACCTGCTGCCGCGGGTGGCTGCGCGGCTGGGTGTGGCGCCGGTCACCGACGTCGTGCGCATCGAATCGCCCGATACCTTCGTACGCCCGATCTACGCAGGCAACGTGCTCGTCACCGTGCAGTCGCTCGATGCGCTGAAGGTGCTCACCGTGCGCGCGACCGCCTTTGCCGCGGCGCCAACCGGCGGCGACTGCCCCGTGCTGCCGCTGCCGGCCGCCGCCGATCCGGCCCGCTCGCGCCTGGTGGCGCGCCAGCGGGTGCAGGGCGGGCGCCCGGATCTGGGCAGCGCGCGCGTCGTGGTGTCAGGCGGTCGTGCATTGGGCAGCGCCGACAACTTCCGCCGTCTGCTCGAACCGCTGGCCGATACCTTGAACGCCGCCCTCGGCGCCAGCCGCGCCGCGGTCGACGCCGGCTTCGTCGGTAACGACAGCCAGGTCGGCCAGACCGGCCGCGTGGTCGCGCCCGAGCTGTACATCGCGGTGGGCATTTCCGGCGCCATCCAGCACGTGGCGGGCATGAAGGATTCACGCGTCATCGTCGCCATCAACCGGGACGCCGACGCGCCCATCTTCGGCATCGCCGACTATGGGCTGGTGGCGGACATCTTCGAGGCGGTACCGGCGCTGACGCAGGCGCTGGCCGGGGGCGGCGAGGGTAATTTTTCCTCCTAAAGCGCCGGGCGGCGTAGCCGAAATAGTGTTCACAACGAGAAAAAGAAATCGGCTTCTCCGGGGAACACATGAAGATATTGCTGGTTGAGGACAGTCGCGCCATGGCGGCTGTCATGTCGGTGCGGCTCGCGTCGTTCGGCTACGAGGTGACGGTGGCCGAGCACGGCGAGGCCGCGGTGGCGCAGTTCGCGCAGCTCGCGCCCGACCTCATCCTGATGGATATCGAGATGCCGGTGATGAACGGCTTCGAGGCGACTGCGCGCATCCGTGCGATCGAAGCGACGCAGGACTGGGCGTGGACGCCCATCCTCTTCCTCACCGCGTCCGACACGCAGGAAAACCTGATCACCGCGATCGAGGCCGGCGGCGACGACTTCATCGTCAAGTCGGTGCCGGAAGCGGTGCTGCAGGCGAAGATGAAGGCGATGACCCGCATCGCCGCGCTGAGGAAGCGCCTGTCGGTCGCCAACCGGCTGCTGAAGGAACAGGCCAGCCGCGACGGACTGACCGGTCTGAGCAACCGACGGCACATGGACCTGACGCTGGATCTGGCGTGGAGCGAGGCACGCGAGAGTGGACGCCCCTTCGCGCTGCTGATGCTCGACATCGACCACTTCAAGAAATACAACGACCACTACGGCCATCTGGCCGGCGACGACTGCCTGCGCGCGGTCGCGCAGGCACTGTCGGGCGTGGTCGAGCGCTTCAACGCTGAACGCCTTACCGAGGGCGCTTTCGCCGCCCGCTACGGCGGCGAGGAATTTGCGGTGCTGATGCCGGTGGCCAGCAAGCCGGTGTATGAGCGCATCGCCGAAACGGTGATCGCCGAAGTGCGCGGACTGGCCATTCCGCACGAGCGCAACGCCGACTGGGGCGTGGTGACGACGTCGGTCGGCGGCGCCTTCATCGATGCTGCCGACGACGAACTGATGCACGTGTTCCGCACCGCTGACGAGCGTCTCTACGCAGCCAAGGAAGCCGGACGCAATCGCGCCGTCCTGGCCTGAAGCTCAGCTCACACGGGCGCGCAACGCCTCCAGCAGCCGCCGGCAGTCAGCGGCGGCGTAAAGGCCGCTTACCCATTCCGCCGGCAGCGCAGGCATGCCGTTCGCTGCACCGAGCAGCGTGCCGAGCACGACCCCGCGATGGCAGTTGTCGCCACCCATCCGCACGTTGGCGAGCAGTCCGTCGCGCGGCGTGCCGCCGTACTTCACCGCCAGATGCAGCGTCGCCGGCAGCGCGTCCTTCAGATAGCAGGCCGGGCTGAACTGCCGCCCGATCACGTCGTCGTCCGCGCGCGTCGCCGCCCAGTCGCGGTAAGGGAACGCGAGCGCCGGGTGGCCGGCGGGTTCGGCGCGCGACAGCGCGTCGTCGATCGTCGCGCCGTGCAGCAGATGGAAGGCGAGGTCGGCATACAGCGCCGCCGCAGCGGCCATCTCCTCGCCCTTGTGCGTCAGGTCGACATGCTGGATTACCGCATCGCGCAGCGCATCGCGGTCGTCGGCGTGGAACAGGATGAGCGGCGCCAGCGTGGCCAGCCCGCCGATGTGGATGTCCACGCTGCCGCAGTCGTCGATCTCCAACCCCTTGCCGTAGTTGCGGAAGAAGGCGCGGTGGCATTCCTCGACATAGGTGTCGCCGTGCATGCCCGGTGTCAGCATGAAATCGGTGTAGCGGTGCGCGTAGTCGTCGCGGTCATAGCGCCCGCAGGCCAGCAGTGACTCGGCCAGCAATATGGCGAGGCGCACGTTCAGCGTGTTCTCGCCGGCGTGCAGGAACTGGTGGTAGTGGATGTCGCGCGGGCCGCTCCACCAGCGAGCCTGCTCGTGCAGGATGTCGTCGGTGCTGCCGGTGCAGGTGTACTCGCTGCGCCACAGGAAGCTGTCCGGGTGCGGGTTGTGCGGCGGCAGATAGGTGGTGATGTCGCCGTAGTCCTCGGCGATGCGGTTGCGCGTGTAGTACCAGTGCACCGGCATCGCCAGCGCGTCGCCGATGAAACCGCCCCACCAGGCGGCGTCGAAGCGGGAAGTGTCGATCATGCGGGGTCTCCGGGGCAGCAGGGCGGGAGCATCTTTTCACGGCACGCGTCGGCGCAGCAACTCGGACAGCGTGATGCACAGCGTCAGCCAGGCCGCGCCGGACGCCATGCCGGCCAGCACGTCGCTGGCGAAATGCACCTGCAGCACGACCCGGCTCACCGCCGTGGTGAGGGCGATGGCCACCGCCGCGAGTACCACCGGCAGGTGCCAGCGCGACGGCAGCAGCCGCAGCAACACGTAGGCGGCGATGCCCCAGGCGGCCACCGTGCCGGATGCATGGCCGCTCGGAAAACTCCAGCTGGTTTCGATCGTGAAGCCGTGGTCGTGCACCGGCCGCACACGCTCGAACAGCGCCTTCAGCGACACGTTGAGCAGCGAGTTGCCGGCGATGGCCGCTGCCCAGGTGGCAGCCAGCACGAGGTGTCGCCGCCAGGCCAGCAGCAGCGTGCCGCCGATGCCGAGCGCGGTGAGCGTCGCCGTGTCGCCGAAATGGGTCAGGCGCGCGAACACGCGCAGCGTGTCCGCCGGCTGCGTGGCGCTCAGCGCGGTGACCAGCGCATCGTCGAATTCGGTCAGCGCGTGACCGCTGCTCATGGCTGCCGCAATCAGGGCAAAGGCGCTGCTCGCGATGCCGACGCCCAGCGCCCCGGCGCTGGCGATGCGCGCTGCCGATGCCGCGCCGCCCGGGCGCAGCCGGCGCCAGGACAGCAGCGTCGAGGCGGCGAGTGCCAGTGCGCCGGCGAGCAGCGCGAAATAGAGCGGCAGCAGGTTGGCGGCGACCGCTTCGGCCAGCAGTGCAGGCGTGCTCAGAGAGGCGTGCATGGGTGTGCGAGCGTCAGTTGCCGAGCGGCAGCGCACTGAGCGCTGCCATTTCGAACTCGCCGGCGGTGCTGCGGTAGTCCCAGCGTTCGACCGTACAGATCGGGCGCCCCGCGTGCGTGCGGCGACGGATCAGATTGACCGAATTGCCGGCGTCGCGGCGCGTGCGGCTCGATACCGCGGTGCCTGCCTGCACCGCCCAGCCGGCGCGTCCGCTGCCGTCGAGCGGGCGCACGAAGGGCAGGTGGATGTGTCCGCCCAGCACCAGATCCACCCCGGCCTCCAGCCAGCGCCGCAGCGCTTCGGCATGACCGTGCACACGGTTGTGCCGCTCGCTGGCGCGGGTGACCGCCACCGGGTGGTGCAGCGCGACCACGCGCAGCACGCCCGCCGGTGCCTGTTCCAGCCAGCCGGCTGCGCGCTCGATCTGTGCCGCCGACAGCTGGCCGTCGACATGACGCAGCCGCCGGGTGCTGTCGAGACCGACCAGGCGCAGGCCGTCGGCGTCGAGCACGGCGTCGTGCGCCCGCCCGAAGGCGCGGCGGTAGTCGAGATAGGGGGCGAACAGGCGTGCCGGCAGGTTGAACAGCGGAATGTCGTGGTTGCCCGGCAACACCATCCGTTGCGCGATCTGCAGGCTGTCGGCGAAAGCGCGCGCGGCGGCGAACTGCGCGCGCCGTGCGCGCTGCGTGATGTCGCCGCTCAGCAGCAGCACCTGTGGGCGCTGCGCGTGTGCAAGCCGGCGCAGCGCGTCGCATACCTGCGGACGCTCGGTGCCGAAATGGGTGTCCGATATCTGCAGCAGCAGTGCGCTCATCCGTCCGCACCGTCGGCCGGGACGATCAGCGGCAGCGCATCGGGAATGACGCGGAACTCGAGCGGTGTGCGCATCCAGCCGACCTCGCCGTCGGTGGCGACCTTGATGCGTCCGCCGCGCCGGCCGCGCCGCAACACGCTGAGGCGCAGCGTTTCGAAGCTGAAGCTCTGCACCTCGTCGGCGTCGCCCAGCCGGCCAAAGGCGCCGCGCGCCAGCAGCCACAGCATGGCCAGCCGGCCGGTCGGGCGCAGCGCCAGCGCGGCCAGCCGGCCTTCGTCCAGCGCCGTCGCTTCGTCGACGCCTATCCGTTCGAGCTGCAGCCGGTTGTTGCCGACGAACAGCGTCGAGGTGTGCAGCGTGCGCAGCCGGCCGGCGTGTTCCATTTCCAGCGTCATCCGGCGATGTCCGCGCAGCAGTGTGGCCAGGCCCGCCCACAGCGCGATGATGCGGCTGCGACCGAACTGCTGCTTCCATTCCTCGCGGTTCTCCAGCAGCGCCGGATAGAGGCCGAGGCTGGCGTTGACCAGGAAGATGTGCTCGTTCACCCAGCCGACCTGTACGCGTCTTATGCGACCGGTCAGCAGCATGCGCGTCGCCTCCGCGGTATCCGCCGGAATGCCGTACTCGCGCGAGAAGTAATTGAAGGTGCCCTGCGGCAGCACGCCGAATGCAACGCCGCTGCCGACCACCACCTGCGCCACCGCGTTGATCGTGCCGTCGCCGCCGGCGGCGACCACGATGCCTTTCTGGATACGCGCCTCCTGCACCGCCTGCCAGGCGACCGTGTGCAGCCGGCGCGCGTCCTCGACGTAAAGGATGCGGTGCGCGCGACCGACGCCGGACAGCACCGATTCGATGGTTTCGCGCGTGCGCTCGGCGTCGCTGCTGCCGGAACCGGCATTGAGCACGATGAACAGCGGTGCGTCGGCGGAAGGAGAGGACTGGGGCATCGGAGAGGGAGAGAAGGTGACGGACCGGCTGCATCTTAGGCAGGCGGCGTCCGGCGATCAGCCGGACGATTCCGACAGCCGTGCCCGCGTCGCCTCGTAAGCCTGCAGGTGCGAGCAGGCCAGATCGAGCTTGGGCACCGACACCGACTGTGCGTCGGCACGCCTGCACAGGTCGCCGAGAATGTGATCGGCTTCGGTGCGTGCGCCGCGCAGCACGTCGCGCAGCATCGAGGCGGTGAGGGTCGAGCCGGCCTCGGTCAGCTGTGCGCGGTAGCCGGTCATGCGCTGCGCGGCCGGCGCGCGGCCGCAGGCGGTGGCGACTGCAGCACCTTCCTCCAGCATGCCTTCGATCAGCGCGCGGCCGGCGCGCGTGTCGAGGATGTCGCCGATCGAGGCGCGCATCAGGCAGGTGGCGCCGGCCAGCGTGGCGATGAATACCAGCTTGTCCCACATGTCCTGCTCGATGTCGGCCGACACCGAGTAGTCGGGCGAGATGCCGGAAAGCACGGCGCCCAGCGCCTCGATGGCTGCCGACTGCGCCGCGTGGCGGGCGCCGATGATGAGGCGCTGGCTGGCGTTCAGATGACGGATGCCGCCGCTCTCGTCCAGCGTCAGTGCCAGGTGGGCGACGCCGCCCGCCACCCGCTCGCGGCCAAAGCGCGCGTCAAGAAGATCGAGGTGGGCGATGCCGTTGAGCAGCGGCAGCACGACGGTCTGCGGCCCGACCGCCGGTGCGATGGCGTCGAGTGCGGACGTCAGGTCGTAGGCCTTGCACGACAGCAGCACCAGGTCGAACGGGGAGTCGACGGCGGTCAGAAGATCCGGCGTCAGCTGCAGGTCGCCGAAGGGGCTCCACACGCGCAGCCGGTGTTCGCGCAGATGTTCGGCGCGCGCCGGCCGCACGAGGAAGGTGATGTCGGCACCGGCCTGCTGCAGTCGGGCACCGAAGTAGCCGCCAATGCCACCGGCACCCAGTATCAGTATGCGCATCGTTGTCACTCCAGAACGGGGCGCTACAGCATAAGCCGCACCGGCGCAGGCCGGGGCGGGGGCGGCCGGGCTGTGCCGGTCGCCGCACCGGTACATTGCGGCGCGCCGGCTGAGACGATCAGCGGCTCAGCTTCTTCATCAGTTCGCGTACGGCGCCGACCCGGCTGTCGAGGTCCGGGCTGGATCGCTTCCACGACAGTCTGTCCTGTCCGGCCAGCTTGAAGTTCCGGTCCTTCTGCACCAGCTGGATGATGCGTATCGGCTCGATCGGCGGGTTGGGGCAGAAGGTGATCAGGATCAGCGTTTCGTGCGCGTCTATCTTGGTGATGCCCAGCGGACGCGCGGCGATGCGCAGGCGGTGCGTCTCCAGCAGTGCGCGCGTCTGGTCGGGCATCGGGCCGAAGCGGTCCACCAGTTCTTCGCGCAGGCCGCCCAGTTCGTCCTCGGTTTCGCAGTTGGCCAGTCGCTTGTACAGCGTGAGCCGCTCATGCACGTCCGGGCAGTACTTGGTCGGCAGCAGCGCGGGCGTGTGCAGATTGATTTCCGACACGATGTCCAGCGGCTGCGTGAGGTCGGCCTCCTCGCCCTTCTGCAGCGCCTTCACCGCGCTCTTCAGCATTTCGGTGTAGAGGTTGAAACCGACTTCCTGCATTTCGCCGGACTGCGAATCACCCAGCACCTCGCCGGCGCCGCGGATTTCCAGGTCGTGCATCGCAAGGAAGAAGCCGGAGCCCAGCTCTTCCATCATCTGGATCGCCTCCAGCCGGCGGCGGCCCTGTTCGGTCGGCTTGGCGTGCGCGTCGGTCAGCAGGTAGGCGTAGGCCTGGTGGTGGCTGCGGCCGACGCGACCGCGCAGCTGGTGCAGCTGGGCCAGACCGAAGCGGTCGGCGCGGTTGATGATGATGGTGTTGGCGTTCGGGTTGTCGATGCCGGTCTCGATGATGGTGGTACACAGCAGCACGTTGTGCTTCCTCTGCGTGAACTCGCGCATCACGCGCTCCAGCTCTCGTTCCGGCAGCTGGCCGTGGCCGACCACGATGCGCGCTTCCGGCAGCAGGTCGGCCAGCCGGGTCTTCATCTCCTCGATGGTGTCGACCTCGTTGTGCAGGAAGTACACCTGGCCGCCGCGCTTGAATTCGCGCAGCACTGCTTCGCGGATCAGCCCGCGTGACCATGGGCTGACGAAGGTCTTGATCGCCAGCCGCTTCTGCGGTGCGGTGGCGATGACCGAGAAGTCGCGGATGCCTTCCAGCGACATCGCCAGCGTGCGCGGAATCGGCGTGGCGGTCAGCGTGAGCACGTCTACCTCGGCGCGCAGCGCCTTCAGCGCCTCTTTCTGGCGCACGCCGAAGCGGTGTTCCTCGTCGATGATGACCAGGCCGAGGCGGGCGAACTTGACGTCCTTCTGCAGCAGGCGGTGGGTGCCGATCAGCACGTCTATCTTGCCCTCGGCCGCCTCCTTCAGCGCCTGCGTCTGTTCCTTCGCGCTCTTGAAGCGCGAAATCTCGGCGATGCGCGCCGGCCACTCGTGCGCCACCTGGGCGAAGCGGTCGGTGAAGGTCTGGTAGTGCTGTTCGGCCAGCAGCGTGGTCGGCGCCAGCACGGCCACCTGCTTGCCGTCGGCCACCGCGACGAAGGCGGCGCGCAGCGCGACTTCGGTCTTGCCGAAGCCGACGTCGCCGCAAACGAGTCGGTCCATCGGCCGGCCGGAGGTCATGTCGCCGACTACCGCGCTGATCGCATTGAGCTGATCCGGCGTTTCCTCGAAGCCGAAACCTTCGGCGAAGGCGTCCATGTCGTGCTGCCTGAAGCCGAAGGTGTGGCCCTTGCGCGCCGAGCGCTGCGCGTAAAGCGCCAGCAGTTCGGCGGCGGTGTCGCGCACCTGCGCGGCGGCCTTCTTCTTCGCCTTTTCCCACTGGCCGGAGCCGAGCTTGTGCAGCGTGATCTGGTCGCCGGGCGCACCGCTGTAGCGGCTGATCTGGTGCAGCTGCGACACCGGCACGTAGAGCTTGTCGCCGTCGGCGTACTCAAGATGCAGGAACTCGGTTTCGCCTTCGCCGAGGTCCATGTGCATCAGGCCGATGTAGCGGCCGATGCCGTGCTGCAGGTGAACCACCGGGTCGCCCACCTTCAGTTCGGTCAGGTCGCGCAGGAAGTTCTCGGCGGTCACCTTGCGGCCGTCGCGCTTGCTGCGCGCGCGGGCCTGCGTCGGGTAGAGCTCGCTTTCGGTGACCAGCGCAACCGGCGGCGAGGTCAGCGCGAAGCCCTCCGCCAGCGGGCCGGTGGCGATGAGCAGGCGTGCCTCGCTCGCCAGCGCCGCGTCGAAGCTGTCGCAGGCGGCATTGGCCAGGCCGTATTCGGTGAAGTAGTCGGTCAGCGTCTCGCGCCGGCCAGCCGACTCGGCCACCACCAGCACGCGCTGCGCGGCGACCAGCGCGCGCAGACGGAACAGCGGGTCGTCCGACTTACGCTCGACAGCAAGGTCGGGCAGCGGCGTGACCGCGGCCACTTCGTCGCCGCGGCCCAGGCGCACGATGGGGCGGTTGGCCAGCGACACGTGGAACTGTTCTTCCGACAGGAACAGATCGGGCGGCGGCAGTATCGGCCGCGCGCGCTCGCCCTTCATCAGGTCGAAGCGGCTCTTCGTGTCGCGCCAGAAGTCGGCGATGGCGTCATTGACTTCGTAGTCGAGCGCCACCACCGCGTTGGCCGGCAGGTAATCGAACAGCGTGTCGGTGCGCTCGAAGAACAGCGGGATGTAGTACTCGATGCCGGCGCTGGGCACGCCGTTGGACACGTCCTTGTAGATGACCGACTTCGACGGATCGCCCTCGAAGGTTTCGCGGAAACGCGACCTGAAGGCGGCGCGCGCCTTGTCGTCCATCGGGAATTCGCGCGCCGGCAGCAGTCGTATCTCCTGCGTCGGGAACACGGTGCGCTGGGTGTCGACGTCGAAGGTGCGGATGCTTTCGACCTCGTCGTCGAACAGGTCAATGCGATAGGGCAGGGCGGAACCGGTCGGGTAGAGGTCGACCAGGCCGCCGCGCACGCTGTATTCGCCCGGTGCGACCACCTGGGTGACCGCGCTGTAGCCGGCGATGGTGAGCTGCAGGCGCAGGCCTTCGACGTCCAGCTTCGAGCCCTGCTTGACGAAGAAGGTGTGGGCGGCCAGGTATTCGCGCGGTGCCAGGCGGTACAGCGCGGTCGAGGCCGGCACCACCAGCACGTCCAGTTCGCCGCGCATCAGCGCGTACAGCGTTTCCAGCCGCTCCGACACCAGATCGGCGTGCGGCGAGAACTGGTCGTAGGGCAGGGTTTCCCAGTCCGGCAGCTGGAATGAGCGCAGCGCCGGCGCGAACCAGCGCAGTTCGTCGAGCAGGCGCTGGGCGTCCATCGGGCGCGCGGCGACGACCACCAGCGGGGCGCCCAGCTCGCGCGCGAGCTCGGACAACGCGAGCGCCTGGGCGCCGCCCGGCAGCTTCGGCCAGTCGGTGCGACCGCCGGGGCGCGGGCGGGGAAGACGGGACAGCAGGGAGGGCGATGAAGTCATGTGCGGGTAGAGCAGTGGGGCGACCGAACGTTCGGGCGCCACCGGTGACGGCAGAGGCGCGATTATCCAGAAAACCTCAGTTGATCGGCGTCGTGGGCGCGGTTGGCGGGATGCACGGCAAGGCGCGAGGACGCGGCAGGATGGCTCCCTGCAAGGACGAGCAACGCGGCCGGGCGCCCCGCCGGCCGTGCACGCGACGTCGAAGCGGTCTCATCCGGAGAGTGAGCGATACAAACCGACCGATGTCCTTGAAGGGCAGAGCTTTCGGCTTCATGGCAAGCGGTCAACCGAGGTTTTCAGGATTATCCCGGAAACCGCTTCGGACGCCTTGCCCGCTTCATTCGCGATCGGGGTACTCGTCGTACTTGCGCGCGTCGCCGCGTACCCGGTCGGCGGGGTACTTCTGGCGGTTCAGCGCCATCTTGTCGGCCACCGCGGCCGGCAGATCGATCTCCAGCACGTCGGCCAGACGCACCAGATAGACCAGCACGTCGGCCAGTTCGTGGCCGACCGCGGTGCGCTTGTCGTCGGCCAGTTCGTGGCCGGTGGGCAGCCACTGGAAGTGTTCCATCACCTCGGCGGCTTCGATGCTCATCGCCATCGCCAGATTCTTCGGCGTATGGAACTGCGCCCAGTCGCGTTCATCGACGAAATGGCGGATCAGCTCGCGCAGGGCGGACAGGTCGGTGGTGTCGGTGGGCGACGGCATGGCGTGATCGAAGTAACGGAGGTGTGTGATTGTTGCAAAACTCCAACCTTGCGTCGCCGTCAAGACTTGATCTTGCAAATGGTGCGGCGCAGTATCGGCGACGTCTTCCAACCGATTCCCCTGATGACCCAGGCCACTCAAGAGCCGAAAGCCCTCGCGCCGCTGATGCTTGCCGCACTCGGCGTCGTGTTCGGCGACATCGGTACCAGCCCGCTCTACGCCTTCAAGGAAGCCTTCGCCGGATCGCACGGACTGCCGCTGTCGGAGGCCAATGTGCTGGCCACGCTGTCGGCGCTGTTCTGGGCGGTCACGCTGATCATTTCGTTCAAGTACGTGTTCATCGTGCTGCGCTTCGACAACGAGGGTGAGGGCGGCGCACTGGCGCTGGCTTCGCTGGCGCAGCGCTCGGCGCGCACCGGCGTACGGCGCCGCGTTGCCGCGGTCACCGCGGCTGGCGTGTTCGCTGCCGCAATGTTCTACGGCGACGCGGTGATCACGCCGGCGATTTCGGTGCTGTCGGCGGTCGAGGGCATCGCCGTGGTGACGCCGACCCTGGAGCACTGGGTCGAACCGATCACCATCGTCATCCTGGTCCTGCTGTTCTGTGTGCAGCGCACCGGCACGGCTGTCGTGGGGCGTTTCTTCGGGCCGGTCACCATCGTCTGGTTCGCCGTGCTGGCGTTGCTGGGTGCATCGAGCATCGCGCAGACGCCCGAGGTGCTGCGCGCGCTGAACCCGGCCTACGCCGTGTCGTTCGCGATCGACAAGCCGGGGCAGGCCTTCCTGCTGCTCGGTGCGGTCTTCCTTGCGCTGACCGGTGGCGAGGCGCTGTATGCCGACATGGGGCATTTCGGCCGGCGCCCGGTGCGGCTGGCCTGGTATTTCATCGTGTCGCCGGCGCTGCTGATCAACTACTTCGGTCAGGGCGCGCTGGTGCTGCGCGCATCCGAAGCGGTCAGCAACCCCTTCTTCATGCTGGCTCCGGAGGACTGGCGGCTGCCGCTGGTCGCGCTGGCGACGATGGCCACCGTGATCGCGTCGCAGGCGACCATCTCGGGCGCCTTCTCGATCACCGCCCAGGCGACGCGCCTGGGCTATCTGCCGCGCCTGCGTCAGCTGCACACCTCGGACACCGAACGCGGGCAGGTCTATATACCGGCGGTGAACTGGATGATGCTGGTCGCCGTGGTCGTGCTGGTGCTCGAGTTCGACACCTCGAGCGAGCTGGCCGCCGCCTACGGCATCGCGGTGTCGGGCGACATGATCATCACGACGCTGCTGATGCTGTTCATCACGACCATGTCGCAGCGTCGCCTGAAGACGCTGCTGCTCGCCGTGCTCGGTGTCTTCCTGGTGGTCGAGATGCTGTTCTTCGCCTCCAATCTGACCAAGTTCATGGCCGGCGGCTGGCTGCCCATGCTGCTCGGCGGTGCGCTGTTCACGATGCTCACGACGTGGAAGCAGGGCACCGCGCTGATCACCCGGGAACGCCGGCGCATCAACATTCCGATGGCCGACTTCATCGGCGGACCGCCGCTGGACGTACCGCGAGTGCCCGGCACGGCGATCTACCTGACGTCCGATACCGAAACCGTGCCCAGCGCGCTGTTCCACAACCTGAAGCACTTCAAGGTGCTGCACGAACGCGTGTTCTTCCTGCACGTGATGATCGAGGACGTGCCGCGCGTGCCAGACATCGACCGCATCGAGGTGCACAAGCTCGGCGGTGAGCACTACACGGTGGAGGCGCGCTACGGCTTCCGGGAGGAACCGGACATACCGCAGGCGCTTGCCGCGCTGGCCGATCTGGGCCTCGAACTGGAGCCGATGAGCACCACCTATTTCGTCGCCCGGGCGACCGTGGTCGAAGGGCAGGGTGACGATCTGCAGTCGTGGCGGCGCGCGCTGTTCGGCTGGATGATGCGGCAGTCTGAAGGGCCGGCGAACTACTTCCACCTGCCGCCCAATCAGGTGGTCGAGCTGGGCACGCAGATCAGTCTCTGAACGGCTGCAGCGGGTGTGGGCAATTTTCCCGGCCGCACCGGCCGGGGCTTCCGCCGGAACTGCGACGCACCGACAATGCCGAACCTCGCGGAGGCCGACGCGCCTCCAGCCTGCTTCACCCCTCGCACAGGAAAACAACGATGCGCTACACCCGCACCGCGATGTCGCTTCACTGGCTGATCGCGCTGATGCTGTTCGGCATGTTCGGCTTCGGCCTCTACATGGTCGAACTGCCGCTGTCGCCGCAGAAGCTGAAGTTCTACTCGTATCACAAGTGGGCCGGCGTCACCGTGTTCCTGCTGGTGCTCGCGCGCCTTGCGTGGCGCATCACGCACCGGCCGCCGGCACTGCCGGCCGGCATGCCGGCGTGGCAGGTGAAGGCGGCCAAGGCGGGCCATCATCTGCTCTATCTGCTGATGGTGATCGTGCCGCTGTCCGGCTGGCTGATGAGTTCGGCCAAGGGCTTCCAGACCGTCTGGTTCGGCGTGCTGCCGCTGCCCGATCTGCTGGCCAAGGACGAGGCGCTGGGCGAGGCGCTGCTGCTGACGCACCGGCTGCTGAACTGGTTCTTCATGCTGGTGGTGGCGGGCCACGTGGTGGCCGCGCTGAAGCACCACTTCATCGACCGCGACGGGCTGCTGTCGCGCATGCTGCCCGGACGCTGATCAGCGCGCGCCAGCCGGCAGCCAGACCTGCGCCGGCTCGAGCGCGTAGCTCCACGGCAGGCCCGCGTTCTTCCAGCCATTGACGGTGCGCTTGCCCCGCTCGGCGCCGCTGTCCGCGGTGTCGCCCTCGAAACCGTCGATCACCGTCCATACCCGGGTGAAACCGGCCGCGGCCAGCGCATTGACGGCGCGCGCGGTGCGGTCGCCCGAGCGGCAGATGAGCACGATGTCGGCGTTGCGGTCCAGTCCCTTGGCCTGCAGGCGCTGCTCGACCGAGCGGATGAATTCAGGGTTCTTGTGCAGCGTGAAGCGGCGCGACTTGGCGTCGAAGTGGTCGAAATCGACCAGCATGAAGGGCACGTTGGCGTCCATGCCTGCCGGTACGCCGACGTAGCTCACCTCGGCCTGCGTGCGCACGTCGAGGAAGAGCGTGCCGCCGGGGTTGTTGCTCAGCATGCGGTGCGCCTCGGCCGAGGTCAGATAGCGGTCCAGCACCGTGCGCTTGTCCGGCGGCACGGCGGCGGGATCGATGGCGTAGGCGCTGCTGCAGGCGCACAGTGCAAGAACGACGAGGGTTGAGCGCATCGGTGACTCCTTCGCGGTGGATCGCCGCGCAGGACGGGGCGACGATCAGGCCACGCTGAGACGCGGCTTGCCACGCAGTCGACTGCGCAGCGGGCGGTCGAGTTCTGCCAGACGCGCAGTCAGCGTATCCATCAGCTTGTCGCGCGACACCGATTTGGCGACGAAGCAGCTGGCGCCGGCGTCCATCGCGGCGCGCTGCCAGGCCGGGTCCTCGATGCCCGACAGCATCACGATGACCAGCTTGTCGGCGCTGTAGTGTTCGCGCAGCGCCTTGCAGGTGGCGACGCCGTCCATGCCCTGCATCAGGCCGTCGAGCAGCAGTACGTGCGGGCATTGCTGGCCCACCATCAGCAGCGCCTGCTCGCCGCTCTCCGCCTCGCGGATGTGCGTGCAGCCGGCGCCTTCGAGCGAGCGACGCATCAGGAAGCGTTCCGCCTCGTCGTCGTCGACGATCAGGATGTCCAGCGCGTCGGGCAGTGCGCCCTGCGCGCCTTCGCTGTCCAGGCTGCATTCGAGTACGCGACGCGCCGACTCCAGCTGCATGCGGCTGGCGATCGGTACCAGCGTGGTGGCGAGCGCCCAGTCCTTTTCCAGCGCAGCCGCTTCGAGGCGACGCATCGTGTCGTGCAGGTCGAAAGCCTGCGCATGCACGGCCAGCGACTTCAGCGTGTGGGCGGCGCGGCGCAGCGTGTTCTCATCGCGCTCGCGCAGTGCTTCCTGCATGGCCAGCACGTTGCGCTGCGATTCCTTCTCGTAGAGCGCGGCGAAGCGCGCGCGGTCCTGCTGGTTGATCGCGTCGATCGAGATCGACTGCGTGCCGGACACCGCGTTGTCCGGCAGCCACTTGCGCACGATGGCGTACAGGTCGTCCTCGCGGAAGGGCTTGGCCAGGTAGTCGTCCATGCCGGCGGCGATGCAGTTTTCGCGATCGCCGTCGTTGGCACCGGCGGTCAGCGCGATCAGCGGGGTGGCCGGCAGGCCGACCAGGCGTTCGCGATCGCGGATGCGTTCGCAGGCCTCGAAGCCGTCCATGCCGGGCATCTGGCAGTCCATCAGCACGAGGTCGAAGCGGGCGTGTTCAAGCTCCTGCAGCGCCTGGCGACCGTCGCGCGCCAGCGTGCAGCGCAGGCCGAAGGCCTCCAGCATGTGGGACGCGACTTCGGCATTGACCGGGCTGTCCTCGACCAGCAGCACGCTGCCGGACAGTCGCGGCAAGGTGGGCAGCGACAGGCTGTTCTGCGCTTCCTCGATGCCGGTCGATACCACCTTGCACGGCAGCGACAGCGTAAAGGTGGAGCCTATGCCCTGGGCGCTGCGCAGCGTCACCGAACCGCCGAGCATTTCGGCCAGCTGACGCGAAATCGCCAGACCGAGACCGGTGCCGCCGAAGCGGCGCGAGGCGGTGTTGTCGGCCTGGGCGAAGGCGTCGAAGATGCGCGCCTGGTCGTCGTGCGCGATGCCGATGCCGGTATCGCGGACCGACATGACCATGCGCACCGAACCGCTGGTCGGGCGATCGTGCAGCATCAGGTCGTCGTCCATCGAGTGCGCACGCAGCGTGATGAACACGCCGCCGTGGTCGGTGAACTTGATGGCGTTGCCGATCAGGTTGACGGCGATCTGGCGCAGGCGACCCGGGTCGCCCTCGATGCGGCCAGGCACCGCGTCGTCGACGTCGAGCGCCAGCGTCAGGTTCTTTTCGCGCGCCTGGGCGCCGAGCAATTCGGTCACCTCGCGCAGCGTGCGCCGCGGGTCGAATTCGCTGCGCACGAGATCGAAGCGGCCGGCTTCGATCTTCGACAGGTCGAGGATGTCGTTCAGCAGATCGAGCAGGTTCTCGCCCGAGCGGTACAGCGTTTCGAGGTAACGCCGCTGCTCGCCATTCAGTTCGCTGCGCAGCAGCAGCTGCGCCATGCCCAGCACGCCATTCATCGGCGTGCGGATTTCGTGGCTCATGTTCGCCAGGAACTGGCTCTTCGCCTGGTTGGCCTGTTCCGCGTTCTCCTTCGCTTCCTCGTTTTCCTGCGCCACCTTGGCGTGGTGCAGGCGCAGCCGGATGAACTCGGCAGTGTTGCGCTGGAAGCGACGGGCATTGACCACGGCGATCATCAGGAACAGCAGGATGAAGCCGCCCAGCACCTCGCGTTCGGGTTCGGGCGAGCGCAGATAGAAGTAGGCGGTCGGCAGCAGCGTCGGCAGCGCCATGCACAGATAGGCCTTCCACATGCCGGTCAGCGAGAACAGCCCGACGGCGGAAACGGCCACCAGACAGAGCGGCACCACCATTTCGTAGGGGTGCCCGGGCGGCGGCATCAGGAACACGCCCAGCGATCCCCAGGCCGAGCCGGCGGCGAGCACGCCGAGCATGAACAGCCACTTCCAGATCAGCGTTTCATTGATGCCGGGCGACACATGGCGCCAGGCCAGGATGAGGCCGTAGCGACCGACGTTCACGATCACCATCGCCACCAGCCAGACGCTGAGCGCGCGCGGATCGACGATGTTGTGCAGCACGCCCCAGATCAGGCTGGCCAGCACGATGGCCATCAGCAGCGTGAAGGGCGTCAGCCGATAGGCGAGCGCCACCAGTTCCGCCTCGACCTGGCGTTCCGTGCCTTCATTGCGCGGTGTGGTGCCGTGTGACAGAAGAGTGGTGGGCATGACCGGCTCAGCTCGTAGGGCAGTCGGCCGCGAGGCTCGATAGAAAGGAGTAGTTCCGGTTCACGACTGTGGGCACGGTTTCTTTAACCGGCCGGCCTTGACGGGGCGCCCGGCTCACTGACCGTAGCTCCCGAACTTGACCAGCACGCGCGCCATTTCGGCGTCGTCGATCAGCCGCGGCGTGCCGATCTGCAGCGCCCGCCAGTACTGCTCGCACAGGGTTTCGAACTCCACCGCCAGCGCCACCGCCTGCGCCAGATCGTGGCCGAACACCAGCATGCCGTGGTTGGCCATCAGGCAGGCACAGCGACCGTCCAGCGCTTCGATCACCGCGTCGGACAGCGCCTGTTCGCCGAAGGTGGCGTAGCGCGCGCAGCGCACGGTGGCGCCACCGAAGCGCGCAATCATGTAATGGAAGGGTGGAATGTCGGCACCGACGCAGGCCAGCGCGGTTGCGAAGGGAGCGTGCGTATGCACGACTGCACCGGCTTCGGGTCGCGCCCGATAGATGTCGCGATGGATGCGCCATTCCGAGGACGGCTTGAGCCGGCCTGCGAAACCGCCATCCAGGTCGACCAGAACCATGTCGTCCGGCGTGCACGCATCCGGTTCGAGTCCGCTCGGTGTGATCAGGAATGCGGCGCCGCGGCGCGCGCTGACATTGCCAGCCGCACCGCGGTTCAGTCCGCACGCTTCCAACCGGCGAGCCGCAGAGTGCACGTCGGCGCCGCTGACCTCAGTCATCAGGGTGTGCCCCTGTATTGTGGAGTGCCGCCGATTATCCCCAACGCGCCGCGGATTACAAGCGTGTCTGCGTTAAACGTTGACGATCCGTCAGTGGTTTCGCCACATCGTCGGCCGGAAACCCTTTACAGATAAGGGTTCCAGTCTTCTCGAAACAACATTAACTTCTGTGGATGAAGTCAGATGTTGGCCCGCGCCGGTGTCTGCCCCGCGGCGCAGTCGATCGGACCGCGCTCGGTCACGATGGCGCTGAGCAATGCCGCAGGGGTCACGTCGAAGGCCGGATTGGCGACGGCGCGGCTGGCGTCGAGCACCGTGACGCCGCCCTCGGCGCCGCGTACCACGCGCACCTCGTCGCCGCTGCGCTCCTCGATCGGAATCGCGTCGCCGTCGGCGCAGGCGAGGTCTATGGTCGACCACGGCGCGGCAACCCAGAAGGGCAGCGCGTGCGCGTGTGCTGCCAGCGCCTTCAGATAGCTGCCCACCTTGTTCGCGGTGTCGCCATTCGCTGCGATGCGGTCGGCGCCGATCACCACCGCGTCGACGCGGCCTTCGCGCATCAGCTGGCCGGCCGCGTTGTCGGCGATCACGGTGTGCGGCACGCCAGCGCAGGCCAGTTCCCAGGCGGTCAGCAGGCCCTGATTGCGCGGCCGTGTTTCCGAAACCCAGACGTGGATGTCCAGTCCGGCCTGCTGGGCCAGGTAGATGCCGGACAGCGCGGTGCCCCAGCCGGTCGTGGCCAGCCAGCCGGCGTTGCAGTGGGTCATCAGGTTGATGCGGCCGCGTGCCGGCAGCGCGCGGATCAGCACCAGCGTGTGTTCGCCGATGGCGCGGTTGGCCGCGCGGTCCTCGTCGCAGATCGCCAGTGCCTCGCGCCAGGCGGCATCGGCACGCGCCGACGGTGCGAGGGGCTGCACCGCGCGCGCGACCCGGTCCAGCGCCCAGGCCAGGTTCACCGCGGTCGGTCGGGTCGCGGCCAGCGTGCGTCGGGCGGCGTCGAGTGCGTCGTCGTCGGCTGCCTCACGCAGCGCCAGCGCCAGACCGAAGGCGCCGATGGCACCGATCAGCGGCGCGCCGCGCACCTGCATCGAGGCGATGGCGTGCGCGGCCTGCGCTGCGGTGCCGATGCGCAGTTCGTGTGCGGCGAAGGGCAGGCGGGTCTGGTCGAGGATGTGGAGCACACCGTTGTCGATGCGCAGCGGACTGGGGGTTTCGGTCATGGAGCGGGGCGGGCATGCCGTATTGCGTCGGGGCCTCAAGCATAATCCGCCCTCCAAGCCAGAGCGATGTCTGCCATGCAGGATTACAGCGGCCGCGTGCCGTCCAAGCTGCCCGACGTGGGCACCACGATATTCACCGTCATTTCGCGCGAAGCCGCCGAACTGGACGCGCTGAACCTGTCGCAGGGCTTTCCCGACTTCACCGCCGGTCCGGAACTGTTCGACGCGGTGGCGCGGCACATGCACGCCGGCCACAACCAGTATTCGCCGATGGCCGGTCAGCCGGCGCTGCGCGCTGCGGTATCCGCCAAGATGGCCGCGGTGTATGGCGCGCAGTACGACCCGGAATCCGAAATCACCATCACCGCGGGTGCCACCCAGGCCGTCTATACCGCGATCACGGCGCTGGCCGGGCCGGGCGACGAGGTGATCATTTTCGAGCCGGCCTTCGACAGCTATCTGCCGGGCATCCGGCTGGCGGGCGCGACGCCGGTGTTCATCCGGCTGCAGGCGCCGCACTTCCTGCCGGACTGGGATGCGGTGGCGCGCGCGATCACGCCGCGCACCCGGCTCATCATCACCAACACGCCGCACAACCCGACCGGCGCCGCCTGGTCGCTCGACGACCAGCGCCGGCTCGCCGCGCTGTGCGAGGGCCGCGACATCCTGGTCATTTCGGACGAGGTGTACGAGCACATCATGTTCGACGGCCGCGAACATGCCAGCGCCTGCCGCCTGCCGGAACTGGCGGTGCGCACGCT
This sequence comes from Methyloversatilis discipulorum, assembly GCF_000385375.1. Taxonomy (NCBI): domain Bacteria; kingdom Pseudomonadati; phylum Pseudomonadota; class Betaproteobacteria; order Nitrosomonadales; family Sterolibacteriaceae; genus Methyloversatilis; species Methyloversatilis discipulorum. The sequence continues at coordinate 2,621,294 of NZ_ARVV01000001.1, read as the reverse complement.
GCTGGTGTCCAGCTTCGGCAAGACCTTCCATGTGACCGGCTGGAAGGTGGGCTTCGTCTGCGCCCCACCGTCGCTGACCGCAGAATTCCGCCGCGTGCACCAGTTCAACGTGTTCGCGGTGAATACGCCCTGCCAGCTCGGGCTGGCCGATTACATGTCGGAAGCGTCGCGCTATCTCGACCTCGGCGCCTTCTACCAGCAGAAGCGCGACGATTTCCGCGCCCGCATGGCCGGCTCGCGCTTCGAACTGCTGGACTGCGCCGGCACCTATTTCCAGCTCGCCCGCTACGACGCGATCAGCGACGAGCCGGACGCCGTGTTCGTGCGCCGGCTGATGCGCGAAGCCGGCGTAGCCACCATACCGGTGTCAGCCTTCCACCACGATGGCTTCGACGCGAAGCTCATCCGTTTCTGCTTCGCCAAGAGCGAAGCGCTCATTGCACAGGCCTGCGAGCGCCTGTGCGCCTATTGAAAGCTGCAATGGAAAACGTCGATTTCGAACTGCGGGGCGAGTACGTCGCCCTGTGCGACCTGCTGAAGATTGCCGGTGTCGTCACCAGTGGCGGCGAGGGCAAGGCCCGCGTCGACGCCGGTGGCGTGATGGTGGACGGCAAGCCGGAATCGCGTCGCACCGCCAAGATCCGCGCCGGTCAGGTGGTGGAGTGCGACGGCGTGCGGATCAAGGTGCGCGGCACGGCCGCTTAATTGCTGGTTCTCGTGGGAGCGAGCTCTGCTCGCGATACGGCGGCTGCATGCCCGGTCGACGCGGATATCGCCGCAACGCGAGCACAGGGCTACGCGTAAGCGACGACCAATGCATGCCTACAAAGGGAGTCTGCTGGCAGCCGCCAGGCCGCTGCGCACGGCCGCTTCCAGCGTGGCTGGATAGTCGGCGACGAGGTAGTCGCCGGCGATGGCGACCCGGGTGTCGCGCGGCTGTTCGATCACAGCACGCCCCGGCGTGCAGCGGAAGGTGGCGCGGCGTTCGCTGATCGTGCGCACCCACAGCGGCTCCGGCAGCGCCGGGAACTGCCGGCGCAAGGCGGCCAGAACGGCGCGCTCGGTTTCTTCCCGCGTCGCCCCGGCTGCCGACACGACGCTGGCCAGCAGGCCGGGCGGACCGCCGAGCTGGCCGCGGTCGAACACCCAGTGGGGTTCGCCGGCGACGAAGCCGGTCATCGCCGCGGGCAGATGCGTGCGGGCGTCGAATGCGGCATAGACCGTGGTGATGGCTTCGTACTCCAGCGCCGCGACCTGTCGCGCGATGTCCTGCATGCCCGGCAGGTCGCCGAGCAGCGCCGGCAACTGATGCGGGCTGCAGGCGAACACGATGCGGTCGAAGCACGGTGCGCCGTCGGGGACCTCGATGGCGAAGCCGTCGGCCTGCTGGCGCACCGCACGTACGCGCGTTCCGGTGTTCACCGCTGCGCCGTGCGCGCGCAGCCAGAACAGCGCCGGTTCCGGCAGCAGACTGCCGAGGTCTGCGCGCGGCAGCAGCAGGTCGGCCGCACCCGGTGGCCCCATCAGGCTGTCGGTCAGCACGCGCGCGAACACGCGGGCGCTGGACTGTTCGATCGAGGTGTTCAGCGCGGCGATGCACAGCGGCGCCCACAGGTGCGTGATTGCGCCGTCGGTCTGCGCCGTGCGGGCGAGCAGGGCGGCCACGGTTTCGTCGCCCGCCGGTGTACGGCGTATCGCGCGCATCAGCCGCAGCGCGGCCACACGGTCGCGCCCGCTCATGCCGCGGGCACGCAGGAATGCAATGGCGAGGCCGAGGCGTCCGCTGCTGTGTGCGCGCAACGAAAAGCCGTCGTCGAATTCGAGCGCCAGCGGCAGGCGCTGCAGCAGTGCGTCGGGGTCTGCGCCGACGGCACGCATCAGTGTCAGCGTTTCGCTGTAGGCGCCGATCAGGATGTGCTGGCCGTTGTCCAGCGGCAGACCATCCATGCGCACGGTGCGTGCGCGGCCGCCGACCTGGGGGGCGGCTTCGAACAGCGTAGGGCGCAGGCCGCGGCGCACGCAGTCGACCGCGCAGGCCAGGCCGGCCCATCCGCCACCGACGATGGCGACCGTGGTGCTCAACTTCTAAGCCAGGTTTTCCACGCCAGCCACAGCTTGCGCAGCGGCGTCAGCGCGATGCGCCGGTCGAGCACGCGGCACCCGTCGCGCTCGATCTCGTCGAGCAGCGTGCGGTAGATCGCGGCCATCACCAGGCCCGGTCGCTGCGCTGCGCGGTCCTGCTTAGGCAGCGCAGCCATCGCCTGTTCGTAGTACTGGCGGGCGCGGGCGATCTGGAACTCCATCAGCTGGCGGAACTCGTCGCTGTAGCGCGCGTTCAGGATGTCGGCGGCGCGCACGTTGAAGCGCTGCAGCTCCTCGACCGGAAGATAGATGCGGCCGCGGCGCGCGTCCTCACCGACGTCCCGGATGATGTTGGTGAGCTGGAAGGCGATGCCCAGGTCGTGCGCGTACTTCTGCGTGTCACGGTGGGTGGAGCCGAAGATCTGCGAGGCGAGCAGGCCGACCACCGAGGCGACGCGGTAGCAGTAGAGCTGCAGGCCCTTGAAGTCCAGATAGCGCGACTGGTCGAGATCCATTTCCATGCCGTCGATGACTTCGAGCAGCTGTTCGCGCGGCAGGCCGTAGTCGCGGATGGCCGGCAGCAGCGCGAGGCAGACCGGATGCTCCGGCGTGCCGTCGAAGCAGGCGTCGATCTGCGTGCGCCACCAGGCGAGCTGGGTGCGCGCGATGCCGACGTCCTCGGTTTCGTCGACCACGTCGTCGACCTCGCGGCAGAACGCGTACAGCGCGGTGATCGCACGGCGGCGCGGCGGCGGCAGGAAAAGGAAGCTGTAATAGAAGGACGAGCCACTCTTGGCGGCGCGGTCCTGACAGTATTCGTCGGGAGTCATCGGTAGGTGAGGGCCTTGAGGCCGATCAGCGGCCAGTCGGTTCGGCCCAGTTTCGGGCGGCGGCGGAACACATCGTAATCGACCTGTTCGATGCGCTGCAAAATGCGCAGCCCACCCTGCACGATCAGGCGCAGTTCCCAGCCGATGCGACCGGGCAGGCGGCGTGCCAGCGGCATGCCGGAACGCATCAGTGCGCGGGCGTCATCGACCAGGTGTTTCATCATGGCGCGGAAGGCGTCGTCGCAGCGGGCCTCGCGCAGATGCGCCTCGGTGACGCCGAAGCGCGCCATCGTGTCGAGCGGAATGTAGATGCGGCCGGGCGGCAGGCCGTCGGCGTTCTTGCCGATGTCGATGGCGACGTCCTGCCAGTGGTTGATCAGCTGCAGCGCGCTGCAGATCGCGTCGGACTGCGCAAGGCTTTCCGCGTCGTCGACCTTGTACAGGCAGAGCAGCAGCCGGCCGATCGGGTCGGCCGAGCGGCGGCAGTAGTCGCGCAGTTCTGTGTCGTTTGCGTAGCGGGTTTTCACGACGTCCTGCGCGAAGGCGTCGAGCAGGTCGTGGAACAGCGGCAGCGGCAGTGACCACGCGCGGATGGTGCGGGCCAGCCGGGCGTGTATCGGGTCGTCCGGCATGCCGCCGCGTTCGATGACGCGCAACTGCTCGCGGCACAGTTCGAGCGCCGCCAGGCGCGCTTCCGGGGCGGCCTCGCCCTCGTCGGCGATGTCGTCCGCATTGCGGGCGAACCAGTAGATGGCCGCGACCGGCTCGCGCAGCGCGGGCGGCATCAGGCGGGACGCGACCGGGAAGTTTTCGTAGTGTTCGACCGACATGGGGCGCCGAGTATACCGGGGGCGGGTGTACAATCCGCGCCGCGTGCCCAGGTGGCGAAATTGGTAGACGCACTGGATTTAGGTTCCAGCGCCGCAAGGCGTGGAGGTTCGAGTCCTCTCCTGGGCACCAGCCTGCGCTTGTTCAGCCAGGCTTTCTCGCCACCATTCCCACGAGTGCCGACTGTCCGCGATGCGCGGAGCCTTCGTCGAGAACGTCCTCGTATTCGTCCAGCCGCTCGATGTCGAAGTCGCCGAAGGCTTCGCGCAGCATTGCGGCGGTATAGAGATTGTCGACGGCTGACGGCCCGCCGGTGCGGTAATCGAGCTGTTTCGGCGTATAGCCCTGCAGCACGATGCATCCGCCCGGGCGCAGCGTGCGCTTCAGGTTTTCGAACAGCCGGGCGCGCTCGTCGGGCGCCGCGAACTGGATGAAGATGGCCACCACCAGGTCGAAGGCTTCGTCCGGATAGGTCCAGTTCAGCGCGTCGGCCAGCGCGAAATCGACCCGCACGCCGCGCGCGGCAGCCAGTGCTTCGGCCTTGTCGAGTGCAACTGGCGACAGTTCGGTCGCCGTCACGTCCAGCCCCTGTTCGGCCAGCCAGACCGCGTTGCGGCCTTCGCCGTCGGCGACGCTGAGCGCGCGCTGTCCTGCACGGAGCAGACCGGCCTGTGCAGCGAGGAAGCGGTTCGGCGCGGTGCCGAACAGATAGGACTCGCCGACGGCGCGGTACTTGTCGGACCAGAAGTCCTGCGCGTCGGCGTGGCTCATCAGTCCTGAATGTGGCCCATGCGCTGGGCCTTGGTCGCCAGGTAGCGGTGATTCATCGGGTTGGCACCGGCGTGCAGCGGAATGCGCTCGACCACTTCGACACCCTCGCTCTCCAGCGCCCGCACCTTCAGCGGGTTGTTGGTGAGCAGGCGCGCCTGACGTATGCCGAGGCTGCGCACGATGTGAGCGGCGTAGCGATAGTCGCGCGCGTCGTCCTCGAAACCCAGCATGCGGTTGGCGTCCACCGTGTCGGCGCCGCTGTCCTGCAGCGCGTAGGCGCGGATCTTGTTGATCAGGCCGATGCCGCGCCCTTCCTGTCGCAGGTAGACCAGGGCACCGCGGCCTTCGGCAGCAATCGCGCGCAGCGACGCTTCGAGCTGCGGGCCGCAATCGCAGCGCAGGCTGAACAGCGTGTCGCCGGTCAGGCATTCGGAGTGCAGGCGCAGCATGACCGGCGCGCCGTCGCTGAAGTCGCCCAGCGTCAGCGCAACGTGTTCGAGCCCGGTCTTCGGGTCGGCGTAGCCGTGCAGCGTGAAGTCGGCCCAGCGGGTGGGCAGCCGGCAGACGATGTCCGACGGAGCGGTCGCGTGCGCGGTGGCGTCGGCCGGGTGGCGGCCGGCGTTGTCGCCTTCCGGCAGGTGGCCGATGGCGCGGTACTTCTTTTCACTGGGTTGCGTGCTCATGTGCTGCTTTGTGTTGGGGCCTGAAGCGGAGTGCGGGAGCAGGCCAAGGGGCGTAAGTATGGCCCATGTTGTGCTCGGGGCGGCACGGTCAGCTTAACCAGCGGGCGATCAGCGGCACGACAATCGCCGTGACGACACCATTCAATCCCATTGCAAGCGCGGAGAAGGCGCCCGCCGTCTCGCCGAGCTGGAAGGCGCGCGCGGTACCGATGCCATGGGCGCTCATGCCGATGGCGAAGCCGGTTACCGCCGGGTCACGGGTGCCGGTGGCCTTGAGCAGCGCGGGGCCGATGACGGCGCCGACGATGCCGGTCAGGATGACCAGGATGGCGGTCAGCGAGGGCAGGCCACCTATCTTTTCCGAAATGCCCATGGCGATCGGTGTGGTGACCGATTTCGGCGCCAGCGACAGCAGCGTACGCGGCTCGGCGCCGAGCGCCTGCGCGATCCACCATACCGACAGCACCGACACCACTGACCCGGCCAGCAGCGCCAGCATGGACGGGCCGAACAGCTGCTTGAGCCGCGGTAGCTGTGCGTAGAGCGGCACTGCCAGCGCGACCGTGGCCGGGCCGAGCAGGAAGTGCACGAACTGGGCGCCGTCGAAATAGACGGCGTAGGGCGTGCCGGTCAGCGTGAGCAGGGCAACGATGAGCGCCACCGCCAGAGCGACCGGATTGGCCAGCGGGTGCGACCCGAGCCTGAGGTAGAGCGCATGCGCCGCCTGGTAGGCCAGCAGAGTCAGCGTGAGGCCGAGCAGCGGGCTGGCCGCCAGATAGACCCAAAGCTCGCGGATTTCGCCGCTCATCGCCCGCGCGCTCCGAGGCGCAGCACGGCGGCGGTGAGCAGCAGCGTGATCGCGCAGCTCAGCACGACCGCAGTCAAGGTCGGCAGCCACTCGCGGGCGAGCAGGCTGGCGTGCACCATAATGCCGGCGCCGGCCGGTACGAACAGCAGCGACAGGTGCTGCAGCAGCGTGTTGGCCGTCTCGCGCAGCGGTGCCGGCGTGTCGCCACGGATCATCAGGGCGGCAAACAGCAGCGCCATGCCGACCACCGGGCCGGGTACCGGCAGCCCCAGCCACTGGACCAGCACTTCCCCGATCAGCTGCAGCACCAGCAGCAGGGTGAGCGACGCGAGCATGACGACCTCCGGCCTTGATACGTGACCGGATTCTACGGCGTCCGCAGATGTGCAAAGGCCCCGGTCCTTGCGGTACCGGGGCCTTCGCTGATGGGCCTAGATCGCCGGATCAGCGATAGCCGGCACGGTCGAACACCTTCTGCGCCTGGGCCGTCGTGCGCGCCAGTTCGCCCACGTTCAGCGTGTCGGCCTTGAAGTTGCCGAGCGACTTCAGTTCCGGGTTCGCCACCACGGCCGACTTCACCACCGGCCACTCGTTGTTGCCGTTCGCGAAATAGGCCTGGGCTTCGTCCGAGGCGAGGTACTCCAGGAACTTGACCGCGGCGTCCTTGTTCGGCGCCGTCTTCAGCATGCCGCCGCCGGAAATGTTGATGTGGGTGCCGAAGCTGGATTGGTTGGGCCACACGACGCCGACCTTTTCCATCATCGAGCGGTCTTCCGCCTTGCCCGAGCGCAGCAGGCGCACCAGATAGTAGGTGTTCGACACGGCCACGTCACACTCGCCAGCCGCCACCGCTTTGATCTGGTCGGTGTCGCCGCCCTTGGGCGCGCGGGCGAAGTTGGCGACCACGCCACGTGCCCACTCTTCGGTCTTGGCTTCACCCCAGTGCTGGATCAGCGCAGCGCCGAGCGACACGTTGTACGGGTGGGCGCCGGAGCGCGAACAGAGCTTGCCCTTCAGCGCCGGCTTGGCCAGGTCCTCGTAATTGGCGACGTCGGCCGACTTCAGCTTCATCTTGTTGTAGATGATGACGCGGGCGCGGGTCGAGAACGCGAACCAGTTGTTCTCCGGGTCACGCAGGTGGGCCGGGATGCGCTCTTCGAGCACGGCGGACTTCACCGGCGCGAACAGGCCGAGCGCATCGGCCTGGGCCAGGCGCGAGGCGTCAACGGTGATGAACACGTCGGCCGGGCTGTTGGCGCCTTCGTTGCGGATGCGCTCGACCAGTTCGTCTTCCTTGCCTTCGATGCGGTTGATCTTGATGCCGGTCTGGCGCGTGAAGTTCGAGTACAGCGCTTCGTCCGTCTGGTAGTGACGGGCGGAATAGAGGTTCAGCACCTTTTCCTGCGCAAGCGCCGGGGTCAGCGCGAAGGCGGCGGTCAACGCCGTTGCGAGGCGGATGAGTCGGGATTTCATGGTCGCTCCAGGAGATACGGTCGCAAGTTTCGTGCGCGAATCAGTGCGTCACGATGCGGCCGGAAATTAGCAGAAGCAATTCGCAATTGCAAAGCATTCGCAATTGCGCTACCGTGAATGCGAATCGTTCTCAAAAGGATGTTCGCATGGACGCTGTTCTGGTCGGGGCCGATCGCCTCGGCAACATTCCCGAGGTGCTGGCCGAGTTCGGCCTGAAGATCCGTCATCACATCACCGGTCGCGATCCCAAGCACCAGCGGCAGGCGCAGCGCCTGCCCGGCGGCACCGACGTGGTGATTTTGTTTACCGACTTTCTCGGCCACAACGTGATGAAGGCCTATCGCGACGCGGCACGCGACAGCGGCGTGCCGGTGGTGGCCTGCCGCCGTTCGGTGTGTGCATTGAAAACAGCGTTGGAGGGGTGCGGCGCGGTCAGGTGCGCGGCGTGTCCGCGCGCAAAGTGAAGCCGGCCGGAAGGAATCAGCGCAGCGAAATGTCGCTGCCCTGATCGACGTCGATCCGGCGTGCGCCGTTGAAGCGCTTGGCCCAGTAGCGGCCGGTCATGTCGTCGACCCGCACGCCGCCGCCGCGCGAATTGGCGTGCATGAACTTGTTGTCGCCGAGGTAGATGCCGACGTGCGAGAAGGAACGGCGCAGCGTGTTGAAGAACACCAGGTCGCCCGGCTGCAGTTCGTCCTTCGGAATCGTTTCACCGACCCGCGCCATTTCGACCGCGGTGCGCGGCAGCAGCACGCCCAGCGCGTCGGAGAACACATGGCGCACGAAACCGCTGCAGTCGAAGCCGCTCTGCGGCGTGTTGCCGCCAAAACGGTAACGGATACCAAGCAGGGACAGGCCGTTGTCGATCAGGTCAGTCACCGCGTCAGCCGCGGCATTGGCGTGCTCGAGCACACGTTCGCCCGAGAAGGGGCCGTAGAGCGTCGTGAATACGTTGCTTTCCGGTGCCGGAGCGGGCTCGGCCCGAACGGCGGGGGAGGCGAGGAGCGCGCACGCAGTCGCGGCGCACAACCACATCCGGAGAAGGGATATTCGGAGCATGGGGCCGGAATATACCGACGCAACCCCCATCTGCCAAGTTTTCCGACACCGCCAACATGTTGCGCGACAGCGCGCCGGCTTCCCCTACAATCGCGGGTCCGACCATCCCAGCCGACGCGCGGCCCATGAGTGATTCCCCGCCCAGCGATGATGTGATGCACGCCAAGGTGCTTGTCGTAGACGACTCGCGCATGGTGCGCGCGTCCATCATCAAACGCATCCGCGACCGCTTCGAGTGCCGCGAGGAGGCCGACGGCGAAGCCGGCTGGGCGACGCTGCTGGTCGATGATTCGATCCAGGTCGTGCTGTCGGATCTGAGCATGCCGCACCTCGACGGCTACGGCCTGCTCGAACGCATCCGCGCCTCGCACATCCAGCGCATCGCTGACATTCCGGTGATCATGATTTCCGGTGACGAGGACGACGCGGCGCGCGAGCGTGCGCGGGCACTCGGCGCCACCGACTTCATCACCAAGGGCATCGGTACCGTCGAACTGCTGTCGCGCATCGAATCGGCCAGCCGGCTCAGCAAGACGTCGCGCGAACTGGCCGACAGCCGCGAGGCGCTGGCCGCCGCCTCGCCGATCGACCCGGATTCGGGCATGGCGACGCCGCAGTACATGGAAATCCACGGCGCGCAGCTGATGTCCGCGGCGGCGCGCTATCACGGTCAGGTCAGCGTGCTGATTGTCGGCATCGACAACTTCGGCGAAATCACCCGCAACTTCGGTCGCCACGTGACCGACCTCATCATGCGCAAGCTGGCCAAGGTGCTGGCCACGAAAGTGCGCAAGGAAGATACCTTCTCGCAGATCGGCGACGGCCAGTTCGCCATCATCACGCCGGACATCAGCCTGCAGAGCGCTGAACAGTTTGCCAACCGGATGCGCAGCGTGATCGGCGCAACGGCGATGCAGTATCGCGGCCAGACACTGCGCATCAGTCTGAACATCGGCGTCGCCAACAGTCTGGCCGACCAGGCTGAGTCGGTGTCGCAGATGCTGGGCCTGGCCGTGGCGCGTGCCGATCTGGCGCACCGCGAGGGCGGCAACGCGGTGCGAAGCACCGGCGGCGAGCCGCAGAAATTCGCGTGGACGGCCGGCATCGTCAGCATCGAGCGTGCGCTGCTGCTGATCAAGTCGGGCGCACAGGCCGAGATCGAGCCGCAACTGCCGGCGCTGATCTACCGGCTGCTGCCGCTGCTGGAATTGATCGGAGTCAAGTACGACTGCAACATTCCGCTCGACTGCTTGCGCGAGCACGCAGCCGAAGCCGATACTTCGCTCCTCGGCAAGCAGCAGCCAGGCTAGGTCGACAAGCGAAACACACAATAAAAAAGATCAATCAGGTCAATTCACAGTGGTGCGGGGTTGGAGGAGTTGAATGTCAGCAAGCAAGGAGTTCCGTGCCCGCTCTATCGCCAAACGCGATGAGTTCTGGGCCGAGCAGGCCGGTCTGATCGACTGGCAGGCGCCGCCGCAGCAGATCTGCGATTTTTCCCGTCCGCCTTTTGCCAAGTGGTTCGTCGGCGGTACCACCAATCTGTGCCACAACGCGGTCGACCGTCACGCCGCGCAGCGTCCCGACGCGCCGGCGCTGATCTTCGTGTCGACCGAAACCGACACCGAGAAGACCTACACCTTTGCCGAACTGCAGCGCGAGGTCGAGCGCACGGCGGCCATTCTGCAGTCACTCGGCGTGGGCCGCGGCGACCGCGTGCTGATCTACATGCCGATGATTGCCGAGGCCGCTTTCGCGATGCTGGCGTGCGCGCGCATCGGCGCCATTCACTCGGTGGTGTTCGGCGGCTTCGCTTCCGGTTCGCTGGCGACGCGCATCGATGACGCGAAGCCCAAGGTGATCGTGTCGGCCGAGGCCGGCATGCGGGGCGGCAAGGTCGTGCCCTACAAGCACCTGCTGGACGAGGCCTGCTCGCTGGCCGAGCATCCGCCGCAGAAAGTGCTCATGGTCGATCGCGGGCTGGAGAAGGGTTTCCCGCGCACCGAAGGCCGCGACGTCGATTACGCGACGCTGCGCGCACAGCACATGGATGCGAAAGTGCCCTGCGCCTGGCTGGAGTCGAGCGAGCCCTCCTACATCCTGTACACCTCGGGCACCACCGGCAAGCCGAAGGGCGTGCAGCGCGACACCGGCGGCTACGCGGTGGCGCTGGCCGCGTCGATGAAGCACATCTACTGCGGCAACCCGGGCGAAACGATGTTCACGACATCGGACATCGGCTGGGTGGTGGGTCACTCCTACATCATCTACGGTCCACTGATCGCCGGCATGGCGACGCTGATGTACGAAGGCACGCCGCTGCGCCCGGATCCCGGCATCTGGTGGAGCCTGGTCGAGAAGTACAAGGTGACGGTCATGTTCTCGGCACCGACTGCCGCGCGCGTGCTGAAGAAGCAGGATCCCGCCTACCTGAAGAAGCACGACCTGTCGTCGCTGCGCCACATCTTCCTCGCTGGCGAACCACTGGACGAGCCGACGCACGAATGGCTGATGACAGCACTCGACAAGCCGGTCATCGACAACTACTGGCAGACCGAAACCGGCTGGCCCATCCTGTGCGAGCTGCCGGGCGTCGAGAAGACGCCGATCCAGCTCGGCTCTCCGGGTGCGCCGGTATATGGCTACGACCTGCGCATCTTCCGCGAGGACGGCAGCGAATGCGGTCCGAACGAGAAGGGCATCGTCGGCATCGTGCCGCCGCTGCCGCCCGGCTGCCTGTCCACCGTCTGGGGTGACGACGACCGTTTCGTCCGCACCTATTTCTCGCTGTTCAAGTCGCCGCTGGTCTATTCGTCCTTCGACTGGGGCATCCGCGACGAGGCCGGGTATCACAAGATCCTCGGTCGCACCGACGACGTGATCAACGTGGCCGGGCACCGCCTGGGCACGCGCGAGATCGAGGAAGCCATCCAGGCGCATTCGGCCATTGCCGAGGTTGCCGTGGTCGGCGTCGCCGATCAGTTGAAGGGTCAGATGCCACTGGCTTTTGCGGTGGTGAAGGATCCGGCCCGGACCGCAACTGCGGATGACCGCGCCAAGCTGGAGAAGGAAGTGATGCAGACCGTGGACGGCCTGCTCGGCGCGATCGCGCGCCCGAGCCGGGTCGTGTTCGTCAATGGTCTGCCCAAGACCCGCTCCGGCAAGATGCTGCGTCGATCCATCCAGGCCATTGCGGAAGGGCGCGACCCGGGCGACCTGACCACGCTGGACGATCCGACGACGCTGGATCAGGTGCGTCAGGCGCTGGGCTGAGCCGCTGCGTCACGCAAAAAGGGCACCTGCGGGTGCCCTTTTTCTTTCCGTCCTCTTTTCCGTCAGGCGGCGACTATGGTGTGGCGACCGCTCCACTGTTCTCCGGCGGCCAGCGTCTGCGGGCGCTCGGCGATCGCTGGTTCGATGCAGATCATGCGGCGGAAATCGAGGTCGGGCATGTCGTTCAGTGCCCGGCACTTGTGTTCCCACGGATTCCATACGACCAGATCCGGGAATCCCTCGCTCTGGAAACCGAAGGCACGGGCGCCGTCGTGCAGCACGACCGTGTCGGGCGCGCGGCGGTAGAGGCGATCGACCTCGTCCTCGACGATGAGTGCGTCCAATTTGTCGTCCTTCGCCTTGTCGCCGTCGGTGGCGTCGAGATAACGCGTGTTGCGCAGGCCTTCGAGGCGGCAGTTCTCGACCTCGGCGACGCGCAGATAGCTGTGCAGCGCGGCGGCAAAGTCGAAGGCGGTGTCACCCGTGTTCTCGACCGAAAGTTCGAGGTCGAGCCGGTTGCCGCCGATCACCACGGTCAGTTCCAGCGCAAAGGCGTGTGGCCAGACCGCGCGCGTTGCTTCGTCGTCGGTCAGGCGCAGCGTCGCGATGGCGAAGTCCTTCGATACGCGAGTCTGATCGACCTGCCAGACGAGGGTGCGCGCGAAACCGTGGCGCGGGCCGCTGCCGCGCTCGGCGAACTGCGGGAAGATGACCGGAATGCCGCCACGCAGCGCGCTCCGGCCGTCGAAGCGCGCCTGCGGCGACAGATACAGCCGTTCCTTGCCGCCGACCGGCACCCAGGACAGTACCTGCGCACCGAACAGGCTGACCACGCAGAGGGCGCCGTCGGGTGCGCGCAGTTCGAGCGCGGGCTGACCGTGAAAGTCTATGGTGTGAACAGATGCGTCGGTCGAGGTCATTGCATGCAGCGACTGGAGAAGAGGGCGCACATGTTAGCGCCTGACCTGCTTCAGTCGTCCAGTCCTGCGCGGACGCAGGCAACGTAGGCCGCCCCGTCCGGTGGCTGGCGATCACGCTGCGCGCGCCAGATCGTTTCGCCGAGGCAGTCCAGCACACGGTGCAGCGCCTCGTGTTCGTCGCCCAGCCTCGCGCGTTGGGCCTCGAAGGCGGCGCGTATGCCCGGCGGCTGGTCGATCGCCAGCTGTTCCTCGATCGCCAGATGCAGCGACAGGTGCAGGAAGGGGTTGGTTTCGCCCAGTTCCGGAGGGTACTCACGCGTCAGGGCGCGTTCGCCCTGATCGAGCAGCGCGTGGTACTCCGGATGACGGCCCATCAGGGTCAGTGCCAGCGTTTCCATCTGCGTCAGCGGCTGATTGCCGCCGCGCTTGGCCCAGGTGTCGAGGAAGAACTGGCGGGCCTGGTCGCGGGAGGGGTTGAACATGGTGCGAAAAGCAGTCTGGTACGGACGGCTATTGCACCACAGCCTGGGATTTACCGCCGGATTAGTACATTTGCATTATTCTTCGGCTTCATCGTCCCGTGTAGCGTCGCTGTTTCCGGCGGCGCGTCGGCATGGGGTCGTCGCGAGGCAGACTGAAGGAGGCTGGCATGGCCCGAGTGTGCTCATCAGTGTTCTTTCCCCGCGTGACCGAGGGCTCCCTGCGGCGCGAATTCCGCTTGCTGGTCGTGCAACGTGCGGCACGCGGGCGGTTCAGTCCGCTCATTCCGCACTGGGCGCAGCTTCCCGGCTGGCAGGTGCGTTCGGCCGCAAGTCCGGCGTCGATGCGCCTGCCGACGTCGGCGATGCGTCCGCACGCGGTGCTGGTGGATACCGATCCCGGAACGGCGGCGCGGGTGCTGCGCGATTTTCCCGAAGCGCATCAGGTCCTTCATGTCGATGAGCGGACTGATCCGGCCGACGCGGCCGGCTTCGACGCGGTCGTCTGCTCGAGCTGGTGGCAGCGCGACCGTCATCCGGAGGTGCTGCGTTCGCGCATCGATGTCATCCACGAAGGCATTGCCAGCGCCCAGCCTCTCGCCGTCGGCAAGGTGCTCAGCCGGGATGGCCGTCCGCTTTTTCGTGGCGAGCCCATGCTCAGCGTGCTGATGGAAGATTGGGCCGACCCGGATGATGCGCAGGCGCTCGCCGGCGCGCTCGAACAGGTGCTGCGCGCCCGCGCCGATTGTCGGGTACTGGTCATCGGGCGCCCGCTTCCATCGGTCAGCGGCAGCGCGGCCGACATCGCCCGTATCGATCTCGTCGATGACCCGGGAGAGGCGCGTCGGGGTGCTCTGCTGGCCTTGTCCACGGTGCACCTGCACGCGGGCCGGAGCTCGCAGTCGGTGCTCGAGGCGATGGCGAACGGCTGCGCCGTGGTTGCGCCGGGACATGCGCCGGCCCGCGAGGTGCTGCGTGACGGCGTGAGCGGATGTCTGGTGGAGGCGGCGAACCCCGCAGCATTGGGCGATGCGGCGATCGGACTGCTCGGCGACGCGGCAACTGCCGAGCGCTATGGGCGCGAGGCACGCGCCGACGTTGCCCGCGATTACGACGTGGCGACCGCGGCGCGGCGCTACGCCCGTCTGCTGCATGGACCGCTGGACGACGAGGAGGGCCTGCCGTGGTCAGCGCTGCCGTGTCGCGACAGCGTTGCGGCCTATTCGCTCCATCAGTAGGCGTTCTCGTCCACCTGCACCGCCTGCAGCACGATGGCGGCAATTTCCTCGATCGATTTGTGGGTCGAGTCGAGCCAGCGTATGCCTTCCATACGCATCAGCTTCTGTGCCGCCTCGACCTCGAAGCGGCAGTTCTCGATCGAGGCGTAGTGGCTGCCGCGCCGGCGCTCCTCGCGGATCTGCGACAGCCGCTCCGGCGAGATGGTCAGACCGAACAGCTTGGCGCGGTACTTCACCAGCTCGGTCGGCAGCTTGTTGCGTTCGAAATCCTCGGGAATCAACGGATAGTTGGCGACCTTCACGCCGAACTGCATCGCCATGTAGAGGCTGGTCGGCGTCTTGCCGGAGCGCGATACGCCGACCAGGATCACGTCGGCCTGTGCCAGTTCCTTGTGCGACATCCCGTCGTCGTGTGCCAGCGAAAAATTGATCGCCTCGATGCGGCGCTGGTAGTCGGCGCTTTCTTCCATGCCCTTCTGGCGGCCGACATTGTGGTTCGCCGCCTGGCCCAGCTCTTCCTCCAGCGGGCCGACGAAGTGCTCGAACATGTCGAGAAAGAGCGCATCGGCCTGGCGCACCGTGCGTGCCACCTCGGCATTGACGATGGAGGTGACGACGATGGGTCGCTCGCCGTCGCGCATCTTGGCTTCGGTCATCCGTTCGACGCAATCGAGCGCGTTATCGACCGAATCGACGAAGGGAACACGGGTTTGCCGGAATTTCATGCCCTCGAACTGGGAGAGCAGGCTGCGGCCCAGGGTTTCTGCGGTGATGCCGGTACTGTCGGAGATGAAGAAGACGGTTCTCATGGCCATTTGCTCAGGAATCAGAACGTAAACATCACGTTGGACGGAAAAATTTCCGCAGCGCAACAGCGACTTTAACTAGAATGCCGGCTTCCCGCGCACCCACCCGGTGCGACAGGAAAGTACACGGTCGCCGCAACAAGCGATCGCCCCATGTTCAAGAGAGGATACCCATGTCTCGCTACGTCATCCCGTTCGAACAGCTGCGCATGACCGACGTCGAAAGCGTCGGTGGCAAGAATGCGTCGCTGGGCGAAATGATCAGCCAGCTCCCCAAGTCCGTGCGCGTACCCGGAGGTTTTGCCACCACGGCTGAAGCCTTCCGTGAGTTTCTGGCGCAGGACGGCCTGGCCGATCGCATCCACGCCGCCCTTGAGGCGCTGGATGTCGATGACGTCAATGCGCTGGCCCGTACCGGCGCGCAGATCCGTCAGTGGATGATGGACACCCCGTTCCCGGCCCAGCTCGAAGCCGACATCCGCAGCTTCTACGCGCAACTGGACGCCGCCGGCAATGGCTCGTTCGCGGTGCGCAGTTCGGCCACCGCCGAGGATCTGCCGGATGCGTCCTTCGCCGGCCAGCAGGAAACCTTCCTGAACATTTCCGGCATCGACAACGTGCTGCACGCGATCCGCGAGGTGTTCGCATCGCTCTACAACGACCGCGCGATCAGCTACCGCGCGCACAAGGGCTTCATGCACGCGGGTGTCGCGCTGTCGGCCGGCGTGCAGCGCATGGTGCGCTCGGACAAGGGGGCGGCCGGCGTCATGTTCACGCTGGACACCGAATCCGGCTTCCGCGACGTCGTGTTCATCACCTCCAGCTACGGTCTGGGTGAGACCGTGGTGCAGGGCGCGGTCAATCCGGACGAGTTCTACGTCCACAAGCCCATGCTGGCCCAGGGTCGCCCGGCGGTGATCCGTCGCACCCTCGGCAGCAAAATGATCAAGATGGAGTTCGCTGCCGCCGCGGCCGCGGGTCGCAGCGTGCAGACGGTCGACGTGACCGACGCCGATCGCCAGCGCTTCTCGCTGACCGACGAACAGGTGCTCGAGCTGGCGCGCTACGCGATGACCATCGAAGCGCACTACGGCCGTCCGATGGATATCGAGTGGGGTCTGGATGGCGTCGACGGCCAGCTCTACATCCTGCAGGCGCGTCCGGAAACGGTGAAGTCGCACGAGTCCGGCATGTCGCAGCAGAAGTTCCGCCTCAAGCAGTACGGCAAGGTGCTGGCCAGCGGCCGTGCCATCGGCCAGAAGATCGGCGCCGGTCCGGTGCGCATCGTCGAAAGCGCAGCCGAGATGGACAAGGTGCAGGCTGGCGACGTGCTCGTCACCGACATGACCGACCCGAACTGGGAGCCGGTCATGAAGAAGGCCGCCGCCATCGTCACCAATCGCGGTGGCCGTACCTGCCACGCCGCCATCATCGCCCGCGAACTGGGCATCCCGGCCATCGTCGGCTGCGGCGACGCGACCGAAACGCTGACTGAAGGCGAGGAAGTCACCGCCAGCTGCGCCGAGGGCGATACCGGCAACATCTATCGCGGTCGCCTCGATTTCGAGGTGGTCACTTCCGACCTGTCGAATCTGCCCGACCTCGACCTCAAGGTGATGATGAACGTCGGCAATCCGGAACTGGCCTTCGATTTCTGCCAGCTGCCGAATGCCGGCGTCGGTCTGGCCCGTCTCGAATTCGTCATCAACAACACCATCGGTATCCACCCGAAGGCGATTCTCGAAATCGACCAGGCGCCGGCCCGCCTGCGTGAGGAAATCCGCCGTCGCGCCCGCGGTTACGCAAATCCGGAAGCTTTCTTCGTGGACAAGCTGGTCGAAGGCGTGGCCACCATCGCCGCCGCCTTCTGGCCGAAGCCGGTCATCGTGCGTCTGTCCGACTTCAAGTCCAACGAGTACAAGAAGCTGCTCGGCGGCGACATCTACGAGCCGGACGAAGAGAACCCGATGCTGGGCTTCCGCGGCGCGTCGCGCTACATCGCGCACAGCTTCCGCGACTGCTTCGAACTCGAGTGCCGCGCGATGCGTCGCGTGCGCGACGAGCTGGGCCTGACCAACGTCGAACTGATGGTGCCCTTCGTGCGCAACGTCGGCGAGGCTGCCGAAGTGGTGAAGCTGCTCGGCGAGCACGGTCTGAAGCGTGGCGAGAACGGCCTGCGCCTGATCATGATGTGCGAGATCCCGTCCAACGCACTGCTGGCCGAGCAGTTCCTCGAGCACTTCGACGGCTTCTCGATCGGTTCTAACGATCTGACCCAGCTCACGCTGGGCCTGGACCGCGACTCCGGCCTGGTGGCCGGCGCCTTCGACGAGCGCGACCCGGCGGTCAAGCAGCTGCTGTCGATGGCGATCCGCACCGCGAACCGTCTGGGCAAGTATGTCGGCATCTGCGGCCAGGGCCCGTCCGACCACGCGGATTTCGCGCTGTGGCTGATGGACGAGGGCATCCAGAGCGTGTCGCTGAACCCGGACACGGTGGTCGATACCTGGTTGAAGTTCGCTGCGCACGCCAAGGAGAAGTAATCGGCGCTGCAGCAGGAAGCCCCGCTTCGGCGGGGCTTTTTTTCGCCTATGCTATTTGCCGGACGAAAGCTGTAGGCGAAAAAAAAGCGCACCGTGAGGTGCGCTTTCTTTCAGTGCGGATCGCCTTGCGGCGATCTCAAACCGTCTGAAGAATCAGAGCGGCTTGATTTCGGAGGCCTGCAGACCCTTCGGGCCGCGGGTCACTTCGAACGACACCTTCTGGTTTTCTTGCAGCGACTTGAAGCCGTTGCCCTGGATCGCGGAGAAGTGCGCGAACAGGTCTTCACCGCCGTCGTCCGGGGAGATGAAACCGAAACCCTTGGCGTCATTGAACCACTTGACAGTACCAGTTGCCATTTTTGAATTCCTTTGAATACGTAGTTTTGAACAAGTCTTCGCGACACGCGAAGACCGTAGCGCAGGGAAACCTCAAGGGGAATATGGCAAGCGGAGTACTGACTTGAAAATCGAGAACCGACGCACAACACGTTCATGCTTGAAATCACCTACAGACGTGCTTATACGGGAATAGCGCGCGCGACGCAAACGGTATTTTCATCGATGCATTGTTTGCACGTGAGCAGCGATTGCCGGCGGTGCTTCAGTAAGGCTCACGGACTGACGTTATCCGCTACGAAGTGAATGCATGATGCGCACTGACGTGGAAGCGGAACAGGAGACCCCTTGATAACTGCGACGGTGCCCGAAGCCGCTCGAATGCAGCGGCGATGCGTCGATACGCTGCGCCGCGGCGTGTGCGCTGTACTGGGCGTGATGACCGTCTCGCTGCTGTCCGGCTGCGCCGACGACGCGCCGGTGGTACAGCGGCCCGAGTACTCACGAGCCGATGCGGTGCCGCAGTTGCGTCGCCTCAGCTTCGGCGTGCACCCTCTGCACAACCCAGGGCGTCTTATGGCGCTTTACGGCCCTATCGTCGAAGCGCTCAACGAAGCGCTGCCCGATGTCGTGATCCGTCTGGAGGCCTCGCGCGATTACGCGGATTACGAACGCAAACTGCGCGAGCGGACGCTCGATCTGGCACTGCCCAATCCCTATCAGACGGTTTCGGTCGCGGCGCCCGCCTACCGCGTCTTCGGCAAGGTGTCTGGCGACGAAGACTTTCATGGTCTGATACTGCGGCGCCGCGACAGTCCGATCCGGCAGCCGCTCGACCTGCGCGGGGCGACCTTCAGCTGTCCTGCGCGCACCGCGGTGGCGGCCTGCATGCTGCCGCTGCTGCATCTGCGCGAGGCGGGTCTCGACGTTGCACGCCAGCTCGACGTCAGGACGGTGGGCTCGCAGGAATCCAGTATCCTGAACGTGGCGCGTGGCCTGGTTGACGCAGGCGCAACCTGGCCGCCGCCCTGGCGTGCGTTCCAGAAGGACTACCCGGAGCTCGCTGCCCAGCTCGAGGTTGCCTGGGTTACCGACAACCTTCCGAACAACAGCCTGATGGCGCGGGCGGACCTTGAGCCCGAACTGGTCGAACGCGTCGCGCAGTTCCTGTTCGGTCTGGCGGCGACCGAAGAAGGGCGGCGACTGCTGGTCAATGCCGAGATTGCCGGCTTCGAGCCGGCGACCGATGCTCGCTACGCGCCGGTGCACGCGATGCTCGCCCGTTACGCGGAATTGATAGGCCCGATCGGACCATGACGCTCGCCGCTACCTTCGCTGCCCGACTGCGCACGCTGCTCACGGCGTCGCTGACGCGTCGGCTGGTGTTGTCGATCGTCGTGCTGCACGCGGTACTGATTTCGTTCTTCGTCAGCGATCTGGTTCGCCGCGAGCGCGAGGTGCTGCTGGCGCAGTCGCGCGAGGCGCTGCTGGCCGAGGTCGAACTGCTGTCGCGCAGCGGCCGGGAATGGGTGCTGGCGAACGATCTCGCCGGCCTCGACGAATTGCTGCAGAGCGTGCGCAGTTCGCCCGGCATCGAATACGCGATGTATCTGGATCCCGATGGCCGGGTGCTGGTCCATACCGAGGCCGAGCGCAGCGGTACGATGCTGTCGGACGCGCTCAGCCGGTCCGCGCTGTCTGCGGGCGTCGGGCAGGGGGCACGACTGCTGCAGCAGACGGCGGAGCTGAGCGACGCGCTGGCGCCCGTGCACTACGGCGACCGGCTGGTCGGCTGGGTGCGCATCGCGCGCAACCACCAGAGCGAGGCGGTGGCGCTGCAACGCGCGGTGTTCGATGGCGCGCTCTACGCGCTGACGGCCATCGTCATCGGCACCCTGCTGGCGATGCTGCTGGCGCGTGGTCTGACCGCGGACCTGCGCCGCGCACGCAGCCTGTTCGAGCGGGTACGCGAAGGCGATCTGTCGCAGCGTTTGACGCATCGCCGCCAGGACGAACTTGGCGATCTGCTCGACGGCATCAACGACACGCTCGATACGCTGATGCGCAAGGACCGCGTGCTGCAGCAGACGCAGGAGCGGCTCGAGCTCGCCGTCAAGGGTTCGAACGACGGCGTGTGGGACTGGGACCTGGCGAGCAACGATGTCTATTACTCGCCGCGCTGGAAGCAGATGCTCGGCTATTCCGACGACGAGCTGGGCAATCGCCCCGACGCCTTTCTCGATCGCGTTCATCCGGACGATCTGCCGCGCCTGCTCGACCGCATCAACGACTATCTCGAAGGGCGCATTCCAGTCTACGAAATCATCATTCGCGCACGACATCGCGACGGTGGCTGGCGCTGGATCATGTCGCGTGGATCGGCGGTTCGCGACGCCAGCGGACACGCCCGGCGGATGAGCGGCACCCACACCGACATCACGCCGCTGAAGAACGCTGAAGCCGGCCTCGCGCTCGAGCGTTCGCGCCTCTACAGCCTGCTCGCGCAGATGTATATCGGCGTCGTGATGGAGGACGCCGACGGGCGTATCGCGCTGTGCAACCACGCCTTCTGCGAACTGCTGTCGGTGTCGGGAGACCCGTCCGACTTCATCGGTCGGCGGCGCGAGGATGTGCTGATCGACGCACAGGCGCTGTTCGCCGACGGTGCAGCCAGCGTGCAGCGCGCGCTCGACATTGCGCAGCGCGGCGAGGCGGTGATAGGCGAGCGCGTGCAGCTGAAGGACGGCCGCGTGATCGAGCGCGATTTCCTGCCCATCCGCGTCGGCGACGCGAAGCAGGGAGCGCTGTGGACGCTGCGTGACATTTCGGCCCGTATCCGGCTGGAGCGGAATCTGTCGGCGGAGAAGGAGCGGCTGCGCGTCACCCTGCTGTCGATCGGCGACGCAGTGATCTCGACCGGTGAGGACGGCCGCATCGATTTCCTGAACCCGGTTGCCGAGCACCTGACCGGCTGGACCAACGACGAGGCGGCGGGCCGTCCGCTGGCCGAGGTGCTCCGTCTGGTCGACGGCGTGACCCGCCAGCCCCGTCCCGATCCGGCGATCGAGGTGCTGCGCCAGCAGGTCGTGATGCCGTTGGACGGCGAGACGCTGCTGGTGTCGCGCAGTGGTGAGGAACGCGTGGTCGAGGACTCGGCGGCGCCGATACGCGATGCGCACGGCGGCGTCTGTGGTGCGGTCGTCGTGTTCCGTGACGCCACCGACCGCCATCGAATGCAGGAACGCCTGCGCTGGCAGGCGACACACGACCCGCTGACCGGTCTGGCCAACCGGCTGCTGCTCGAAGACAGACTGACGCAGGCGATGGCCCGCGCGCGCCGCCAGGACAAGCTGCTCGCGGTATGCGTGCTCGACCTCGACGAATTCAAGGCGGTGAATGACCGGCTCGGCCACGAAGCCGGTGACGAGCTGCTGCAGGCCATCGCGCACCGCCTCAGCGCGTCGGTGCGTATGGACGACACGGTGGCGCGGCTGGGCGGCGACGAATTCGTCGTGCTGCTCGGTTCGCTCAGCGATGTCGGCGAGATGGAAACCTGTCTCGAACGCATGCTGGACGCACTGGCCGAGCCGCTGCATCTCGCCGGCGAGGAGGTGAGCACGCCAGCCAGCATCGGCGTCACGCTCTACCCGCTGAACGACAGCGAGGCCGACGCGCTGCTGCGCCACGCGGACCAGGCCATGTACGCGGCCAAGCAGGCCGGCGGGCGCTGCTACCGGCTGTTCGATTTCGAGCACAGCCAGGAATCGGTCGAACGCCTGCGCCGTAAGGAACGCATCGGCGAAGCGATCACGCGCGGCGAGATGAGGCTGTACTTCCAGCCGCGCATCGACATGCGCGAAGGGCGCATGGTCAGCGCCGAAGCGCTGGTGCGCTGGCAGCACCCGGAGGAGGGCCTGCTGCCGCCGGACAGCTTCCTGCCACTGATCGACAACGATCTCGAGATCCACCGCCTCGGCGAGTGGGTGATCCGCGACGCGCTGCGCCACCTGTCGAACTGGTGGGCGGCCGGTGCGCACTTCAGCGTGTCGGTCAATATATCCGCGCCGCACCTGCTGGCGCCGGGCTTCGTTGCGCGACTGGCCGAACTGCTGGCCGAGCAGCCGCAACTGCCGCGCCGGGTGCTGGAGATCGAGGTGGTCGAATCGGTGGCGCTGAACGACATCGAGCGCGCCGCCACCGTGGTCAGCGACATCCGCCGGCTCGGCGTGCGCGTGGCGATCGACGACTTCGGTGTCGGCTACGCCTCGCTCGGATACCTGCGTCGTCTGCCGGTCGATGTCGTCAAGATCGACAAATCCTTCGTGCTCGACATGCTGGACGACGAGGACGATTTCGAAGTCGTGCAGGCAGTCATCGCGCTGGCGCGCGCACTGCGGCGGGAATCGGTGGCCGAGGGCGTCGAGACGCCGGAGCATGGCTTGCTGCTGCTGCGTCTGGGCTGTCACCAGATTCAGGGCTACGGCATCGCGCGACCGATGCCGGCGGCTGACCTGCTGCCGTGGCTGGCGGCCTGGGTGCCGGATCCGCGGTGGACGGAATGGCGGGATTTCAGCTGGGATATCGACGACCGGCCGCTGTTTACCGCGATACGCGACTTCAACCGCTGGGCCGACGACGTGCTGGCGATCGCCGCCGGCCAGACGACGCGCCTGACCGACGTCGAGGTGCGTGACCCGACGCAATGCCGCTTCGGTCTGTGGTTCCACGCCGAGGGCGAACAGCGCTACGGCAGCCTCGACGAATATCGGCGCCTCGATGTGGCGCACCGCGAACTGCACGAACTGGGTGCCGACATCATCGATTGCCTGCGGCGCGGCGACGCGGCCGCAGCACAGGCCGCGGCGCTCAGTCTGAGCGCTGCGCGTGAACGGGTGACGGCCTGCATCGATGCACTGCAGCGCGCCGCACGGCGCCGAGCGGTCACCGGCTGACACCGGCGACCGCGCCTGTCACGCGTCGATCAGGATGCCCAGATCGCGCAGGCGCTGCATCATGTCATCGACCGTCTGTTCGATGTCGCGGCCGCTTGTGTCGATGCGGATTTCCGCGTTCTCCGGCGCTTCGTAGGGGGAGTCGATGCCGGTGAAGTTCTTGATCTCGCCGCGCCGCGCCTTCTTGTACAGCCCCTTCGGGTCGCGCTCCTCGGCCACCGCGATTGGCGTGTCTACGAAGATTTCGATGAATTCGCCTTCTTCCAGCAGACCGCGCGCCATGCGGCGTTCCGAGCGGAAGGGTGAAATGAAGGCGGTCAGTACGATGAGGCCGGCATCGACCATCAACTTGGCCACTTCGGCGACGCGCCGGATGTTCTCGACGCGGTCCGCTTCGGTGAAGCCCAGATCCTTGTTCAGCCCGTGCCTCACGTTGTCGCCATCGAGCAGATAGGTGTGCCGGCCGAGCGCGTTCAGGCGCTTTTCGAGCTGGTTGGCCAGCGTCGATTTGCCGGCGCCGGACAGACCGGTGAACCACAGCACGCAGGGTTTCTGGCCCTTCATCGCGCCACGGGTCGCCTTGTCCACATCGACGTGCTGCATGTGGATGTTGTGCGAGCGGCGCAGCGCGAAGCGCAGCATGCCGGCGCCTATGGTCGCGTTGCTGATGCGGTCGATCAGGATGAAGCCACCGGTTTCGCGTACCGATTCGTAGGGATCGAAGGCGACAGGCCGGTCGATGCCGAGCTTCACCACCGCGATTTCGTTCAGCGCGAGCTGCTTGGCCGCCAGATGCTCCAGCGTGTTCACGTTCACCTTGTGCTTGATGTCGGTGACCGTGGCAGTGACCGTGCGCGTACCGATCTTCATCAGGTAGGCGCGGCCGGGCATCATCGGCTCGTCCTGCATCCACACCAGCGTGGCCTCGAACTGGTCGGCCACTTCGGCCGGCGTGTCCTTGTGCGAAATCACGTCGCCGCGGGAAATGTCGACCTCGTCCTCCAGCACCAGCGTGACCGATTGACCGGCGATGGCGCGCGGCAGGTCGCCGTCGGCGGTGACGATGCGCTTGATCGTGCTGGTGCGGCCCGAAGGCTGCACGCGGATGGCTGCGCCCGGCTCGATCACGCCGCTGGCGATGGTGCCGGCGAAGCCGCGGAAATCGAGATTGGGGCGGTTCACCCACTGCACCGGCAGGCGGAAGGGGCCCTTCAGCCGGCGCTTCTGGTCGACCTCGACGGTTTCCAGATAGCCCATCAGCGTCGGGCCGTGGTACCAGCCCATCTGTTCGCTCTGTGACGTGATGTTGTCGCCCTTCAGCGCGGACATCGGTATCGCGACGATGTCCTCCAGGCCCAGCTGGGCGGCGAAGGCGCGGTAGTCGTCGAGGATGCGGCGGAAGGTGGCCTCGGAATAGCCGACCAGATCCATCTTGTTGATCGCGACGACAACGCGCTTGATGCCGATCAGCGACACCAGGAAGCTGTGACGGCGGGTCTGCGTCTGCACGCCGTGGCGCGCATCGACCAGGATGATGGCGAGGTCAGCGGTCGAGGCGCCGGTGACCATATTGCGCGTGTACTGCTCGTGGCCCGGCGTGTCGGCGACGATGAACTTGCGCCGGTCGGTCGAGAAGAAGCGGTAGGCGACGTCGATCGTGATGCCCTGTTCGCGCTCGGCGGCCAGGCCGTCGACCAGCAGCGCGAAATCGAGATCGCCGCCCTGGGTGCCCACCTTCTTCGAGTCGGCTTCGAGCGCGGCCAGCTGGTCCTCGAACAGCATTTTCGATTCGTACAGCAGGCGGCCGATCAGCGTGCTCTTGCCGTCATCGACGCTGCCGCAGGTGATGAAGCGCAGCAGGCTCTTGTGCTCGTGCTGCTTCAGGTAGGCGCCGATGTCCTGCGCGATGAGGTCTGATACGTGTGCCATTTAGAAATAACCCTCTTGCTTCTTCTTTTCCATCGAACCGGCCGAATCGTGGTCGATCACGCGGCCCTGACGCTCCGAAGTCTTCGTGAGCAGCATTTCCTGGATGATTTCGGTCAGCGACGATGCATTCGACTCGACCGCGCCGGTCAGCGGATAGCAGCCCAGGGTGCGGAAGCGCACGCTCTTCATCTGCGGCACTTCGCCAGCGCGCAGCGGCATGCGCTCGTCGTCCACCATGATGAGCGTGCCGTCGCGCTCGACCACCGGGCGCGGCGCCGAGAAGTAGAGCGGCACGATGGGAATGTTCTGCAGATAGATGTACTGCCAGATGTCCAGTTCGGTCCAGTTCGAGATCGGGAAGGCGCGGATCGATTCGCCCTTGTGCTTGCGCGCGTTATAGAGGTTCCACAGTTCTGGCCGCTGGTTCTTCGGGTCCCAGCGGTGCTGCGCTGTGCGGAAGGAGAACACGCGTTCCTTGGCGCGCGACTTTTCTTCGTCGCGGCGGGCGCCGCCGAAGGCGACGTCGAACCCGTACTTGTCCAGCGCCTGCTTCAGCGCCTCGGTCTTCATGATGTCGGTGTGGATGGCCGAGCCGTGTGTGAACGGGTTGATGCCCTTGGCGACGCCTTCCTGGTTGATGTGCACGATGAGGTCCATGCCCAGCTTCTTCGCCATTTCGTCGCGGAACTGGTACATCGCCTTGAACTTCCAGGTGGTGTCCACATGCAGCAGCGGAAAGGGCGGCACGGCCGGGTAGAAGGCCTTCATCGCCAGGTGCAGCATGACCGCGCTGTCCTTGCCGATCGAGTAGAGCATGACCGGGTTTTCGGCTTCGGCCACCACCTCGCGCATGATGTGGATGCTCTCGGCTTCCAGCCGCTGCAGGTGGGTCAGGGTGTCGGGATCGATCGCTTCGGGTGTGGTCTGCATGGGCGCTCTCGGTTTGATCGCAGAATGATGGGGTGCCGTCGTGATGTGCGCGTTCGAGCGCGTCACGGCGGGCGGCGGATTCGAAGACAGGGCTGCGGCGCGCGTCACGGTCGGCGACATCGGCAGCGCGGTCCAGCTTAGCGGCGGCGTCTGCGCCGACATCCAGCGGTCCAGTTCACCGCCCGGCGTCAGCGTCAGGCCGCTCAGCAACAGATGCACCGGCCGCTTCCGTTCGGCGGCGAGACGCTGCCAGAAGCGCGTCCAGTCGTCGGTATCGGGCGGGTTCGGGCATGCCGACCAGTGCAGCTGGCCGCGGCTGCCGCGCGCGAACAGGAGCCAATGAAGGTGCTCGGTGGCGGTGCCGGGCAGGGCGCCGCACCAGAAGGGGTCGTGGTCGCGCGCGACCGATTTCATCAGTGTGTGCAGCTGACTGTGGTCGTCGTCGGACAGCGCGGGCTGCAGGCCCCAGCCGGCGCGGTAGCGACCCAGGCTGCGCCGCGGCGGCACCGGCAGACCCTGTTGCACGAACCACGCCGCAATCGCCTCGTCGCTCCACAAACGCTGCGGCAGGCCGAGCGCATCCGGGGTGTGTCCGACCATGGCGGCCAGCAGCCTGCGCTCGACCGAGGCGTCGAGCTTGCGACCGCTGCCGGCACTGCGGCCGCGCCGGCGCAGCAGCACCGCATCCCACCCGCCAGCCAGATAGGCCTTGTGGGCAGCGATGACCGTGGGCGCGCTCAGGCGCACCGCAGCCGACACCGCGGCCACGGTCATGCCGGTCAGGCGCAGCCTGACGGCTTCGCGGCGGCGTTCGTTCAACTCTTCGGCAGGCAGGTTTCTAGCGTCCATTCTTCACGGACAGGGTTGTCATCCGTCATGTAGAGTACAAGCATTCAGTGCGCAGATAATGTGCATTAATTATTTAGTGGCCGTTAAACCGGCGGACACCGTGGCTTGTCAGGAGAACACATGAAGGACGTCGCCGAACTGAAGACCTTGCACGCAGCACTGCTGGACATCGTCCGGGATGCGGGCAAGTGCGTGATGGATGTCTATGCGACGGATTTCGAAGTCACTGATAAGTCGGACAATTCGCCTGTAACGCAAGCCGACAAGAAGGCTGACGAGGTGATCGTTGCCCGACTGAAGGCGCTGACGCCGGACATTTTCATCGTGTCCGAAGAGTCCACCGAAGCCGGTCAGCGGCCGGCGGCCGGCGCACCGTTCTGGCTGGTTGATCCACTGGATGGCACGAAAGAGTTTATCAACCGCAACGGTGAGTTCACGGTCAACGTCGCCCTGATCGAGAACGGCCAGCCGGTGCTGGGCGTCGTGCTGGCGCCGGCGCTGGGCCGCCTGTTCTCCGGCATCGCCGGTGTCGGCGCCTGGCTGGAGGACGCCGACGGCGCGCGCGAAATCCGCTGCCGCGTGCCGCCAGGCGAAGGGCTCACCGTGGTGGCCAGTCGTTCGCACGGCGACGCGGCCGCGCTCGACGCCTACCTCGCGGGGCGCAAGGTGGCTGACCTGCGCAACGCCGGCTCGTCGCTGAAGATCTGTCTGGTGGCGGCCGGCGAAGCCGACGTCTATCCGCGCCTCGGTCGCACGATGGAATGGGACATTGCCGCCGGTCACGCGGTGCTGGTTGCCGCCGGCGGCCGCATCGAACAGGTCGACGGCTCGCCGTTCAGCTACGGCAAACCCGATTTCGCCAACCCGCACTTCGCGGCCTGGGGACTGGGCGCCTGAGTCTTCGCTCATGACCGCCTGGCTGGTTCTCGCCTCCATCGGCCTGCTGCTGGCGCTGCTGGTGCATGGCCGCATAGCGCCTGCACCGCTGTTCGCCGGGCTGGCCACCTGTTACTACCTGGCCGGTCTGCTCGACCAGAAAGCCTGGCTGGCCAGCTACACCAATCCGGCGCTGGCCATGCTGGTGATGCTGCTGCTGGTGTCGCTGGTGATCGAGCGCTCGCCGATACTGGAGCGCGTGTCGGACCGGCTGCTGCGCGGCTCGCCCGGCTGGGCGGTGGTGCGTTTCACCTCGGTCACCACGCTGTTTTCCGCCTTTCTGAACAACACCGCGGTGGTGGGCGCGTTGCTCGGCGTGGTGACCAAGCAGCGCCATCACCCGGCCTCGCTGCTGCTGATACCGCTGTCCTTCGCCGCCATCGTCGGCGGCATCACCACGCTGGTCGGTACCTCGACCAATCTGGTGGTCAGTTCGCTGATGGTGAATGCCGGCATGAAGCCGCTGGGCATGTTCGACCCGAGCTGGGTCGGCGTGCCGGTGGCGCTGGTGTGCGTGGCGGTGCTGGCGCTGAGCGTGCGTCTGCTGCCAAGGCATGCGGCGAACGACCGTGAACTGCAGCAGGCGTATTTCCTCGAAGCGCGGGTAGAGCCAGCGTCGTCGCTGATCGGCCGCAGCATCGAACAGAACAGGCTGCGCAATCTCGAAGGCCTGTTCCTGCTCGAAATCATGCGCGAGGGCAGGCTGATCTCTCCGGTCGCACCGACCGAGGTGATCGAGTCCGGCGACGTGCTCATCTTCACCGGCGAAGTTGACAAGATGGCCGCGCTGCAGCGCTTCGACGGCCTGCAGGTGTTCGGTGTCGAGGCGGATTCGCTGCTGCGCTCCAACCTGCTCGAAGTTGTCGTGTCGAGTCAGTCCGAACTGGCAAACAAGACGCTGCGAGAAGTCGACTTCCGCACCATGTTCGACGCCGGCGTGGTCGGCATACGGCGCGGCGACAAGCGCCTGACCGGTCAGCTCGGGCGCGTGCCGCTGCACGTCGGCGACAGCCTGCTGCTGGCGGTCGGCCCCGATTTCGCCAACCACCGCAACATCGACCGCAACTTCCACCTAGTCGGCGGCACGGTGCGGCCGCGCCTGACGCCGCTGCAGAGCCGGCTCACGCTGGGCGCCTTCGCGGCGGTGATCGCATTGTCCGGGCTGGAAATCGTGCCGCTGTTCACCGGTCTGCTGCTGCTGCTCGCCGGTCTGGTCGTCAGCGGCCTGCTGACGCTCGGCGAAATGCGGCGCCGCTTTCCGTTCGATCTGGTGCTGACCATAGGCTCGTCGCTGGCCATCGCCCAGGTGCTGGAAAACAGCGGCGCCGCGGAACTGATGACCGGTGCGCTGCGCACGCTTTATGACGGACACGGCGTGGTGGGCGCCTTCATCGGCATCTATCTGCTGACGGTGATCCTGACCGAATTGGTGACCAATAACGCCGCTGCGGCGCTGGCCTTTCCGATCGCGCTGTCGACCGCGCGTGCCTTCGACGCCGACCCGATGCCCTTCGTGATGGCGGTACTGTATGGCGCCAGCGCCGGTTTCCTGATCCCCTTCGGCTACCAGACCCATCTGATGGTGTATTCGCCCGGGCGCTACCGCATGCTGGATTTCGTCCGCATGGGCCTGCCGATCACGCTCGCCTATGGCGCGACCGTGCTGCTGCTGGTGCCGGTGTTCTTCCCGTTCGCCCGATGAAGCGCAGAGGGCGCGCTCAGACTGACTGACCGGCGCACCAGCCCGACGACCAGGCCCACTGGAAGTTGTAGCCGCCCAGCCAGCCGGTCACGTCGACCACCTCACCGACGAAGTGCAGGCCGGGTACGCGCCGGGCGGCCATCGTCTTCTGGTCGAGCTCGCGCGTGTCGACACCGCCCAGCGTCACCTCGGCCTTGTTGTAGCCCAGCGTGCCGGACGGATGCAGCGCCCAGCTCTTGAGCTTTGCCGCGATGTCGGCAAGCGTTGCGCGCGGCAGTTCGATCAGTGCGCTGTTCCATCGGCCGCCGCCTTCGAAATCCACCCATTGCTGGGCGAAGCGCTTCGGCAGGTGTTCCGCCAGCAGCCCAGCCAGCGTCTGCCGGCCGGCACGCGCCGATTGCAGCCAGCCTTCCGCGTCGTCCACGTCCGGCAGCAGGTCGATGCGCACTGGCTCGCGGCCGCCCGCCTGCTGCCAGTAGCTCGACGCCTGCAGGATGGCCGGCCCGGACAGGCCGCGGTGGGTGAGCAGGGTCTGTTCGCGGAATTCCGGGCCGTCGCAGGAGGCGATCGAATCGAAGGAGGCGCCGGACAGTTCGCCGAAGCGCGCCAGCCACTCCGGGTCCAGCGCCAGCGGCACCAGTGCCGGCTTGGGCGGCACCACCTTCAGGCCGAACTGCTCGGCCAGCTTGTAACCGAAAGGGGTGGCGCCGATCTTGGGCACCGTGAGCCCGCCGGTGGCGATCACCAGCGAGGCGGCGAAGCGCGCCCCCTGGTCGGTATCGACGCGGAACAGATCGCCTTCTCGTGTGACGCCCGCCACCGCCGACGGCTGTTGCCAGCGCACGCTGCCGGCGTCGCACTCGGCCTTCAGCAGGTCGATGATCTGCTGCGAGCTGTCGTCGCAGAACAGCTGGCCCAGCGTCTTCTCGTGATAGCGGATGCCGTGCCGCTCGACCAGCGCGACGAAATCGCGCGGCGTGTAGCGCGACAGCGCGGAGCGGCAGAAATGCGGGTTCTGCGACAGGAAACAGTCCGGCCGCAGATCGCGGTTGGTGAAATTGCAGCGGCCGCCGCCGGAAATGCGGATCTTCTCGGCCAGCTTCGGATAGTGGTCGATCAGCAGCACGCTGCGGCCGCGGCTGCCGGCGGTGGCGGCACACATCAGGCCGGCCGCGCCGGCGCCGATCACGATCACGTCGACATGCATGGACGGGGAGGGCGGAAGGACGAAAGGCGCGAGTGTAGCGGGCGGCAGCGCAAACCCGGGGCCTGAAGTAGCATCGGCGGATGCGATTCATTCATTCATTGCGCCGCGGTTCGGTGCGCACCCGGCTGGTCGTGCTGGTGCTGGCGCCGCCGCTGCTGATGCTGCCGCTGCTGATCGGGCTGGTCGTGCACTGGGGCAATTCGGCCTACGACCAGTTGCTCATCTACAAGGTGAATGCCGAACTGACCATCGCACGCCAGTACTTCGACCGCGTGCTCGACGGCCAGAAGCAGGCGATCGCCGGGCTGGCCGCGTCGGGCAGGCTGCGCAGCGTGCTCGACAACCCGGCCAGACTTGGCACGCTGCTGGCGGCACAGGCCGGCTCGCAGCACTTCGACTATCTCTATGTGCTCGATCGTCAGGGGCGGGTGCGTGCAGCGTCCAACGGCGCGAAACCGGGTGAGGCGCGCGCCGACTGGCCGGTGGTGCGCGGCGCGCTCGAAGGCGAGGCACGGGTTGTGCTGTCGGTGTTCGACGCCGCCCGGCTCGAAGCGATCAGCCCGCCGCTGCTCGAACGCGCCCGACTCGCCATCGTGCCGACCACCAATGCCCGGCCCGACCCGCGCAGCGAGGAAGACCGCGGCATGGTGATCCATATCGCCGTACCGATACTCGACGCGCAGGGCGAACAGATCGGCGTGCTCGAAGGCGGTCAGCTGCTGAACCGCAACCTCGATTTCGTCGACACCATCAACGACCTCGTCTACAACGACGGCGCCTTGCCGCTGGGCTCGCGCGGCACTGCCACGCTCTTCCTCGACGACGTGCGCATCGCCACCAATGTGCGCATGTTCGGCGGCGACCGCGCGCTCGGTACGCGCGTGTCGGCGGCGGTGCGCCACCGCGTGCTCGACAACGGCGAGCGCTGGCTGGACCGCGCCTTCGTCGTGAACGACTGGTATGTGTCGGGCTACGAACCGGTGGTCGATGGCGACGACCGGCGCATCGGCATGCTCTACGTCGGCTTTCTCGAAGCGCCCTTCCGCGAGGTGAAGCAGAACATCCTGGCGGCGCTGATCGGCCTGTTCGCACTCATCATGGCGACCGGCGTCGTGCTGTCGCTGCGCGGCGCGCGCAGCATCTTCCGGCCGATCGAGCGGATGGATGCGACCATCGGCGCCGTCGAGAAGGGCGATGCGACGGCGCGCACCGGTGCGGTCGAGGGCGGTGAGGAAATCGCCCGTCTGGCCAGTCACCTCGATACCCTGCTCGATACCGTGGCTGCCCGTGAGGCCGAACTGAAACAGCTCAACGCCGAGCTGGACCAGAAGGTAGTCGAACGCACCGCCGAATTGCGCGAGGCGCAGCGCCAGCTGGTGCGCTCGGAAAAGCTGGCTGCCATCGGCCAGCTCACCGCCGGTGTGGCGCACGAGATCAACAATCCGATCGCCGTGATGCAGGGCAATCTCGACCTGATGCGCGCCTTGCTCGGCCCGGCCGGCAATACGGTGAAGACCGAAGTCCGGCTGCTCGACGAACAGATCAACCGCATCCGCGTCATCGTGACCAAGCTGCTGCAGTACGCGCGGCCGGGCGAGTTCGCCGGCTATGTGGACGAGCTGGACACCGCGACGCTGCTGCACGACACGCTGCCGCTGGTGCAGCACCAGGCGCGCAAGTCCGGCGTCGACATCGTGTTCGATACCGAAGCGACGACCCGTGTGCGCATCAATCGCGACGAGCTGCAGCAGGTGCTGGTGAACCTCATCGTCAACGCGCTGCATGCGATGCCCGACGGCGGCACGCTGACGCTGGCGACGCGAGACAGCGAAGATCCGGAAGGTGCACGGATAGACGTGCGCGACACCGGCCACGGCATCGCGCCCGAACACATCGGTCGCGTATTCGATCCCTTCTTCACCACCAAGCGTTCGGAAGGCACAGGCCTCGGGCTGTCGGTGTCGCTCGGCCTGATCGAGCGCTACGGCGGCACCATTACGGTCACCAGCACGCCTGGCGAGGGCACCTGCTTCAGCGTGCACCTGCTGGCCGAACCGCAGTTCCGCGGCGCCGAGGGACCGGCGCACGCGTAAGGCAGCATCGCGACGCGAGTCGCGATGCTGCTTTCTCAGCGCACGATGGAAAAACCGACGCGGAACTGCGCCGGGCCGCTGCGGTTGTAGTCGATCAGGCTTTCGCCGTAGCCATTGAAGTACTGGAAGTGCAGGAAGCCGCCAGCGCCGGCGTCCGCCAGCAGGCGGCGCTTCAGCCGGTAGGACAGGTCCAGCTGCAGCGAGCCCTGGTCGCCCGGATAGCTTTCCGCCTTCAGCAGCCAGCCGTCGTCGTTGCCCACTTCCACGCCGACCAGCGCGTAGCCGCGGTACTTCGATATGTCGCGGTTGTTGGGATCGCGGTCGGTGTAGTCGAACAGCTTCACCGACGCACCGATGTGGGTGTTGTGGTCGATGTCCCAGCGCCAGGACGGTTTCACGAACAGCGTGTCGATCGAGCGCGATTCGATGCCGTCGCGGCCGTTCGACTGGTGTTCGTAACCGGCTTGGGCGCTCACCGTGTGGCGCGACCCGATCTGCCGGTATGGCCCGAACTCGTAGAAGAAGCTGGGCTTGTAGGTGGTGTCGCGGAAGGGTTTGGAGTCGCCGCTCCAGTCCCAGGTCGAAGTCTGCGTGTAGCCGAAGTGCAGGCCGGTCAGCAGTTCGCCCAGCGGCAGTTCGGTCGCCCAGCCTTCCGGGTCGAAGATGCGGTACTTGAACGACAGCTGGAAGCGCGCCGTGGTGTCGCCGCGCGAGCCGGCGACGAAGTAGACCGGCTCGTGCGTCCCCAGACCGATACGATTGCGGCCCAGGTTGACCACGCCCGCCGGCTCGGCGTCCTGGTCGTCGGTCGTAGTGGGACGGGCGGCGCCCGGCGTCGTGATCGCCACTGCGCCGGCGGCCAGCGGCGCCGGTCTGAGCTGCACCAGCAGCACGCTGGATGCAGCCGACGTCAGTTCCAGACGGCCGGTGCCATCGAGATCGGTCGGGAATACCGCCGAGTAGTCGCGTCGCCCGCCCTGTGCCGGCGTGGCAGCGCGCAGCGTCACGTCGGCGGCGCGGGCGCCGACGATGATGCGTGCCTTCAGTTCGTCGGGCAGCGCTTCGCCGGCGGTCGACACGACCGTCAGTGTGAGCGGCAGACCGGGGTCGATCACGGTCTGCCGCGTGGCGAGCAACAGGTCCGCCTGCACGGGCGCGGCGAACAGCGCACCGAGCAGCGCGAACAGCAGGGTGGAACGATGGTAGGGCGCGGCGCGACGCGGGCGGATCATGGCGGGGGACTCCAGTGTGGACTGCCCGCGATTCTGCCTTGCCGCCGGCCGCTTGCGCTGTCGGTATGGACCGACCACGCGCCAGCGCCGTCCTACCGGGTGTTCACCACAGCGTTTCGCGTTCCGGCGAGGCGCTGATGCGATGGATGGCGAGGTCGGCGCCTTCGAATTCCTGTTCCGCATCGAGCCGCAGGCCGACGAAGACGCGGAGGATGCCGTAGATGGCGAAGCCACCCGCCAGTGCAATGACGACGCCGGCTACGGTGCCGACCAGCTGCGTCATGAAGGTGACCGAGCCGAGACCGCCGAGCGCTTCCAGCCCGAAGATGCCCGCTGCGATGCCGCCCCAGGCGCCGCACAGACCGTGCAGCGGCCAGACGCCGAGCACGTCGTCTATCTTCCAGCGGTTCTGCGTCAGCGTGAACATCAGTACGAACAGGCCGCCGGCGACCGCACCGGTGGCCAGCGCACCGAGCGGGTGCATCAGGTCCGAGCCGGCGCAGACCGCGACCAGCCCTGCCAGCGGGCCGTTATGCACGAAGCCCGGGTCGTTGCGGCCGGCGACCAGTGCCACCAGCGTGCCGCCGACCATGGCCATCAGCGAATTGACCGCGACCAGGCCGTTCACCGCTTCCAGCTTCTGTGCGCTCATCACGTTGAAGCCGAACCATCCGACGGTCAGTATCCAGGCGCCCAGCGCGAGGAAGGGGATGCTCGACGGCGGGTGCGCGGCGATGCCGCCGTCGCGCGAGTAGCGGCCGCGGCGCGCGCCGAGCAGCAGCACGGCGGCAAGCGCGACCCAGCCGCCGAACGCGTGCACCACCACCGAGCCGGCGAAATCATGGAATGGAGCGCCGAACTGCGCTTCGAGCCAGCTCTGGAAGCCGAAGTTGCCGTTCCACACCATGCCTTCGAACAGCGGGTAGAGCAGGCCGACGATCAGCGCGGTCGCCATCACCTGCGGCCAGAAGCGCGCGCGCTCGGCGATGCCGCCGGACACGATGGCCGGGATTGCCGCCGCGAAGGTGAGCAGGAAGAAGAACTTCACCAGGTCGTAGCCACTCGACTGGGTGAGCGAGGCTGCACTGCCGAAGAAATGCACGCCGTAGGAAATGCCGTAGCCGATGAAGAAATACACCAGCGTCGATACGCAGAAATCGACCAGAATCTTCACCAGGGCGTTCACCTGGTTCTTGCGTCGCACCGTACCGACTTCGAGGAAGGCAAAGCCGGCGTGCATCGCCAGCACCATGATGGCGCCAAGCAGGATGAACAACACGTCGGCCGAGGTCTTGAAACTGTCCATGAGGGCTCCAGAAATCACAATCGCGGTGCGTTTAGCAAGGAGCGCACCAGAATGTGTCGGTCTGGTGACGGTCGATGCACGGTGATTGAGCGTAATCCGGAGTGCCGCACCAGGCCGTGCTCCCGGCACAGCTCACTGGTCGGTCTTTGGTTGCACTGAGCTGGGGCGTGGCGTGTTTTCAGGCACTAAAAGTGTGCTTGCTGAAACAAATTCGATCAAAATGCCCTGCTGTGGTGCAAACAGCCTTAGTGCGTGATTCAGGAGACAGCGTTGAAGTACAGCAATTTCAAGTCGTTCGTGAGCGTCGTCGAGGCGCGC
The DNA here is from genome assembly GCF_000385375.1 of Methyloversatilis discipulorum. Classification (NCBI taxonomy): domain Bacteria; kingdom Pseudomonadati; phylum Pseudomonadota; class Betaproteobacteria; order Nitrosomonadales; family Sterolibacteriaceae; genus Methyloversatilis; species Methyloversatilis discipulorum. The sequence continues at coordinate 2,585,711 of NZ_ARVV01000001.1, read as the reverse complement.
AATCCGGGGCAACCGGAATTCATGCAGGCGGTCACCGAAGTGATGGAGAGCCTGTGGCCCTTCATCGAGGCGCATCCGCGTTACGCCGAACAGGCCCTGCTCGAGCGACTGGTCGAACCCGAGCGGGTGATCATGTTCCGGGTCAGCTGGGTCGATGACAAGGGCGAGGTGCAGGTGAATCGCGGCTACCGCATCCAGCACAGCTCGGCAATTGGCCCCTACAAGGGCGGCATCCGCTTCCACCCGTCGGTGAACCTGTCCATCCTGAAGTTCCTGGCTTTCGAGCAGACCTTCAAGAACGCGCTTACCACGCTGCCCATGGGCGGCGGCAAGGGCGGCTCGGACTTCGACCCGAAGGGGCGCAGCCAGGGCGAAATCATGCGTTTCTGCCAGGCTTTCGTGTCCGAACTGTTCCGCCATATCGGCTCGGATACCGACGTGCCGGCTGGCGACATCGGCGTCGGTGGTCGTGAGGTCGGCTATATGGCCGGCATGATGAAGAAGCTCAGCAATCGCGCCGACTGCGTGTTCACCGGCAAGGGCCTGAGTTTTGGCGGTTCGCTGATCCGTCCGGAAGCGACCGGCTACGGCACCGTCTACTTCGCCGAGGAAATGCTGTGCCACGCCGGCCATTCGATGGCCGGCCTGCGTGTCGCCGTGTCCGGCTCGGGCAATGTGGCGCAGTACGCGGTGGAAAAGGCGATGGCGCTCGGCGCCAAGGTGGTGACGGTGTCCGACTCCGGCGGTACGGTGATCGACGAGGACGGATTTACGCCGGAGAAGCTGGCCATCCTGATGGACGTGAAGAACGTGCAGTACGGCCGCGTCAGCGACTACGCGAAGAAGGTGGGCGCTGCTTTCGAGGCGAACATGCGGCCGTGGCGGGTGCCGGTCGATGTCGCGCTGCCTTGCGCGACGCAGAACGAACTGGACGAGAGCGATGCGCGCACGCTGATCGCCAACGGCGTCCGCTGCGTGGCCGAGGGCGCCAACATGCCGTCGACCATCGAAGCGGCCAAGGCATTCGAGGCGGCGGGCGTGCTGTACGCGCCGGGCAAGGCATCGAACGCAGGCGGTGTCGCGACCTCGGGTCTGGAAATGAGCCAGAACGCGATCCGCATGAGCTGGACGCGCGACGAGGTCGATACCCGTCTGCTGCACATCATGCAGGGCATCCACGGCGCCTGCCTGCAGTACGGCAAGCGCAAGGACGGGCGCGTCAGCTACCTCGACGGCGCCAATGTCGCCGGCTTCGTCAAGGTGGCCGAGGCCATGCTGGGGCAGGGCGTGGTCTGACGGACCTGCTCCCGCTCGGCGCCGCCGTGCGGGAGAGCGGTGCTCGCGACATCGGCCGGGGTGCTGCAGCGACGCGTTGCCGTGCATCCTGGCCAACAAAAAGCCCACTCCGCGGAGTGGGCTTTTTTGTGGAGCAGTACTTCGATTACTTCAGGGTGATTGCCAGCGAATCGGCCACGTAATCGATGTTCTTCGAGTTCAGCGCGGCCAGGCAGATGCGGCCGGTGCTGACCGCATAGATGCCGAATTCGTCGCGCAGGCGGTCGACCTGGGCCACCGTCAGGCCGGTGTAGCTGAACATGCCGCGCTGGCGCACGACGAAGGAGAAGTCGCGTGCAACGCCACGGGCGGCCAGCTTGTCGACCAGACCGGTGCGCATGGCGCGGATGCGCTCACGCATTTCGCCCAGTTCCTGTTCCCACATCGTGCGCAGTTCCGGCGTCGCCAGCACCGAAGCGACGATGGCGCCGCCGTGGGTCGGCGGGTTCGAGTAATTGGTGCGGATGGTGCGCTTGAGCTGGCTCAGCACGCGCGCCGACTCATCCTTCGACGCGGTCACGATGGACAGCGCGCCGACGCGCTCGCCGTACAGCGAGAAGGACTTCGAGAACGAGCTGGAAATGACAAAGCTCAGGCCGGACTGCACGAACTGGCGCACCGCCACGGCGTCCTGGTCGATGCCGTCGGCAAAGCCCTGGTAGGCCATGTCGAGGAAGGGCACCAGGTTGCGCGACTTGCACACCTCGACCACTTCGCCCCACTGGGCGTCGGTCAGATCGGCGCCGGTCGGGTTGTGGCAGCAGGCGTGCAGCAGCACGATCTGGTTGGCCGGCAGCGCCTTCAGGTGGGCAATCATCGCGTCGAAGCGCACGCCGCGGGTGTCGGCGTCGAAGTACGGATAGACATCGACTTCGAAGCCGGCGGCTTCGAACAGCGCGCGGTGGTTTTCCCAGCTCGGGTCGCTGATGTACACCCGGGCCTGCGGCAGCAGACGCTTCAGGAAGTCGGCGCCGATCTTCAGTGCGCCGGTGCCGCCCAGGGCCTGGGCGGTGACCACGCGGCCGTCGGCGGTCAGGGCGGCGCCCTGACCGAACAGCAGGTCCTGCACCGCCTTGTTGTAGGCCGGCGCACCCTCGATCGGCTGGTAACCGCGCGGCGGCGCATTCTTCATGCGCGCCTCTTCGGCCGTGCGCACCGCGCGCAGCAGCGGCAGCTTGCCCGCGTCGTCGTAGTACACGCCCACGCCCAGGTTCACCTTGGTGGTGCGGGTATCAGCGTTGAAGGCTTCGGTCAGGCCCAGGATGGGGTCGCGCGGGGCCATCTCGACGGACGAGAATACGGACGGGTTCATGCGTGCTCCGGTGTGCAGGGTTGGTTTGCCCGGTACGGGCGGTGCGTCGTGCTATTAAAGATAGGTCGAAAAACGGACAACAATCGCGCTAATGTCTGCCTTTGCCCGAACGCCGCCGAAGTCGCGCGGTCATCAGGCTGCAAACGATTTGTGCAACGCAAAATTCTACCATGTCGGAAACTGTCGCCGCACCCGCCTTGTTAACCTTTGACAACAGCCCTTACCGGCTGCACCAGCCCTTCCCGCCGGCCGGCGATCAGCCGGGCGCCATCGCCAAACTGGTCGAGGGCATCGACGACGGACTCATGTTCCAGACCCTGCTGGGCGTGACCGGTTCGGGCAAGACCTTCACGATGGCCAACGTGATCGCGCGCACCGGTCGCCCGGCCATCGTGATGGCGCCGAACAAGACGCTGGCCGCCCAGCTGTACTCGGAATTCCGCGAGTTCTTCCCGGAGAACGCGGTCGAGTACTTCGTCAGCTATTACGACTACTACCAGCCGGAAGCCTACGTGCCGTCGAAGGACCTGTTCATCGAGAAGGACAGCGCCATCAACGAGCACATCGAACAGATGCGGCTGTCGGCGACCAAGAGCCTGATGGAGCGGCGCGACGTGGTCATCGTCGCCAGCGTGTCGTCGATCTACGGCATCGGCGACCCGGTGGATTACCACGCGATGATCCTGCACCTGCGCGAAGGCGGCACGCTGCACCAGCGCGACATCATCGCCCGGCTGGTGCAGATGCAGTACCAGCGCAACGACACCGACTTCAAGCGCGGCACCTTTCGCGTGCGCGGCGACGTGATCGACATCTTTCCGGCCGAACACGCGGAAAACGCGCTGCGCGTGTCGCTGTTCGACGACCAGATCGAGGAACTGTCGCTGTTCGATCCGCTGACCGGCCAGGTGCGCAGCCGCATCGGCCGCTTCACCGTCTATCCGTCCAGCCACTATGTGACGCCGCGCGCCACTGTGCTGCGCGCGATCGATGCGATCAAGATCGAGCTGGAAATGCGTTCGAAGGAACTCGTCAGCCAGCACAAGCTGGTCGAGGCGCAACGCATCGAGCAGCGCACCCGTTTCGACCTCGAAATGCTGAACGAACTGGGCTTCTGCAAGGGCATCGAGAACTACTCGCGCCACCTGTCAGGCCGCCAGCCGGGCGAGCCGCCGCCGACACTGATCGACTACCTGCCGCCGGACGCGCTGATGTTCATCGACGAGTCGCACGTGACCATTCCGCAGATCGGCGGCATGTACAAGGGCGACATGGCGCGCAAGACCAATCTGGTCGATTTCGGCTTCCGCCTGCCGTCGGCGCTGGACAACCGGCCGCTCAAGTTCGACGAGTTCGAGAAGCTGATGCCGCAAACGGTGTTCGTGTCGGCCACGCCGTCCGCCTACGAGGCCGCCAACCAGGGCCAGGTGGTCGAGCAGGTGGTGCGGCCGACCGGTCTGGTGGACCCGGTGGTCGATATCCGCCCGGCGTCCACCCAGGTGGACGACCTGCTCGGCGAGATCCGCAAGCGGGTCGAGGCGTCCGAGCGGGTGCTGGTGACCGTGCTCACCAAGCGGCTGGCCGAGGACCTGACCGACTATTTCAGCGAGAACGGCGTGCGCGTGCGCTACCTGCACTCCGACATCGACACCGTCGAGCGCGTGGAAATCATCCGCGACCTGCGGCTCGGCGAATTCGACGTGCTGGTGGGCATCAACCTGCTGCGCGAAGGTCTGGACATTCCCGAAGTGTCGCTGGTCGCCATCCTCGACGCCGACAAGGAGGGCTTCCTGCGTTCGGAGCGCAGCCTGATCCAGACCATAGGCCGGGCGGCGCGACATCTGCACGGCACCGCCATCCTGTACGCCGACAACATGACCGACTCGATGAAGCGCGCCATTGCGGAAACCGAACGGCGGCGCGCCAAGCAGATCGCGCACAACGAAGCGCACGGCATCACGCCTAAGGGCGTAGTCAAGCGGATCAAGGACATCATCGACGGCGTCTACGACCAGGAAGAGGTCGCGCGCGAGCTGATGGTGGCCGAGGAACACGCGCGTTTCGAGGCGATGAGCGAGAAGGATCTGGCGAAGGAGATCAAGAAGCTCGAAAAGGAGATGGTCGAGCACGCGAAGAACCTGGAATTCGAAAAGGCGGCCGAGGCACGCGACCGCCTGTTCAAGCTGCGCAGCGGCGCTTTCGGCGTCGCCTGAGCTGGCACGGTCTCAGCGAGCGGCCGCCGCTTCGCGTCGCGGCAGCGGAATGGCTGCGGCCGGCGGCGTGCTCCCACCGGCGAGGCGATTGACGATGCGCTCGACGCCGAGCACCAGCAGCAGCGCTTCGTCGCCGTCGCCGCTGCCGCCAAGCACCGATTCGCCCAGCACATTGCCGCCGGCCAGCATCGCCGGTATCTGGCGCAGGCGGGCGGTCGATACTTCCGGAATGTCGCCCAGCGCGTCGGCCAGTATGCCGATGCGGGTGTCGTCGTCGCGGCGAAGCACGAGTACCTGCCGCGTCGAGTCGTCGGATGTCGACGGGACCGCTTCGTCGTCGTGCAGCATGCTGGCGATATCGAACACGGCGATCGGCACGCCGTCGTACATCAGATAGCCGGCCATCGTTTCGCCGGCACCGGGCACGCCGGTCAGACCGGCCGCATCGACCGCCTCGATGACTTTCTCGCTGCGCAGTCCGAACCAGTTCCGGCCGACGCGGAAGGTGGCGATTTCCACCGTGTCGTCGCTGCTCGCGTCGCCGCGGATTGCTGGCGCCGTGCAGCTCGCCGTAGCCGACTGCACGGCGACCGCGCACAGGGGCATGAATACCAGTGCGGTGACGCGCGTGCGGGCGGCGTTCGCGCCGCTGCCGTACTCACGGTAGCCGTGCGAGTTCGCCACGCCGACCGCGAAGTACTGGTCGTCGATGGGCAGCACGCCACTGCCGTCGTCCGCCAGCGCCAGCGCCTCGACGGCCTCTGGCGGGCGGTGACCGGGGCGCCAGCGCTCGTCGGTGCAGGCAATCACCTGGGCCTCGGCGTCGATGAAGGCCGCGAAGCAGCCGTAGCGGACTGCGCCGTCGGCGCCGCGCGGCAGGCAGTCGCGCAGCATGGCGAGCAGTTGTGGCGCGCTGTCGAACACGACAGCGACGCCGCCGATGACCGGTGCCTTCTCGTCGCCGGCCGACGGCGCGCGCAGCGCTGCACCATATATATAGGTGGGTGCGTTGCCGTACAGCGCACTCGGCGCAAAGGCGGACACTGCCCACGCCTGGGAGTCGTCCAGCGCCAGCGTCCTGCGCACCCAGTCCTCGCCCGGCGCGCGCCCGCTCCACGATGCGCCGCCGACGGTCGAACCCGATTCAGCGACGACCACGCCTTGCGTGTCGAACACCAGCAGGTTGGCATAGACGGTGTAGAGCGAGTGGATGTAGCGCAGCACCTCGGTGACGCGCTGCCGGCCCGCGTCGTCGATCGGCGCTGCAAGCACCTCGCGGAACACCGAGGTGAGCGCCCACCAGCGGCAGTCGTTGGCGCGCTCGTACAGATTGCGGTCGAGGATGTCGATGGCCAGCGACGCTGCGAAGCGGCTGTCGTGCAGGATGGCCGACACCACGGTTTCGTGCAGATTGGCGATCGAGCGCTCGAACACGTCGCGGGTGCGGTCGCCGGTATTGCTGATTTCCCACAGCAGGATTTTCGAGAAGGCCGGGTTCAGTGCGCGCTGCGAACTGCTCTGCCGGACGTTGCCGTTCCACACCGAGCGGTTCAGCGTGCGCTGGATGCGGTCGGCCTGTTCCGGGATGCGCCGCAGCTGTTCGGAGAACAGTGTCGGGCTGGACATGATGGCGCTGCGTACCTCGTCGCCCAGCGCGCGCAGCGGTGCGGCCGCTTCGCGAGCGAAGGCGTGCTCGACCGGCAGCATCACCAGCCCGCACCAGCCGGGGCCGGCGTAGCCCTGATAGCCACGGCTCGGGCAGCGCATGGCGAGGTATTCGCGTGCGGCAAAGCGAAGTCGCTGGACCTCCGGACCGTCGGGGCAGGGCAGACGGGCACCGAGCGGAACGTGGAAGCGGTCCGAACTGGCGATCACCCGGTGGTCGGCGTCAACGACCAGGATGACGGCCCAGTCGTCGGCCGTCAGCAGGCCGTCGAAGATGCGCTGCATTTCGTCGTCGAAGCGGAACACCAGGCTCAGCACGCCGATCGCCTTGCCCGCGTCGTCGCAGACGCGGCAGGAATAGACCAGCGACTGTGTCTGTGCCGGAAGGAAGTCGACGGCACGGAAGGTTTCCACGTAGCCGGCGTCGGTCGCCAGTGCGTCGGCGATCAGCGCGTCGTGCGACTGTGCCGGTGCCGTCGTGTCGTCCAGCCGCAGCAGGATGTGGCCTTCGGTGTCGGTCAGCACGATGTCCGAGTACACGGTGTACTTCGCCGCGTATTCGGCGAAACGCGTGCGCAGTTGCGTCCGGGCGGCGGCCAGGTCGCGGGCCAGCAGCACATTGCCCGCGCATTCGTGGACCTTGCCGATGAACTGCCGGATGTCGGCGTCGCAGGCGAGGAATCCGATGTCGGCGGTGCGCTCGAACAGATTGCGTACCAGGATATCGATCGCGACCTGCGCCTTGGCCGACATTTCCTGCCGGCAGGTGCGCAATTCCTCGTGGCCGAGCTGGTTGAGCAGCGTGCCGGTCAGTTCGGCGAAAGCGTGCCGGGTCCCGCTCATGTCGGTGCCGGTCCCGGACAGCTGGCCCAGCATGGTGAGGTTGTCCCAGACCGACTGCAGGTTGCGCAGCAGTTCGCGGTACTCCTCGACGTTGTCCATGTGGCGGATGACACCCGCCAGCTCGGCATCGACTTCGATGTTCTTGTACTGGGCCATGGCTCGGCTCTCCTCATGTGCGATGTGTGCTGACGCACCCGTGGGGCGCCGCTTCTTGTTTTCGCTCTGCATCCCGGGACATAACGATCGCCGGGCGCGGATTCATGAGCATCGTTAGTGCCGTAACTCCCGTTCTTCCGTGACGCAGTTCCCTATTGCCGGGCGGAGTGCGCCTGCGTTGTCGCCGCTTCCATACGCCAGCCGATGGCCGCGAACCGGCATCGTCTATCGTGGTCGACTGAGCGACAAGCAAACGGGCGCCCGGCGCTCGCACGATATTCATACGTTCCGCACGATGTCCTTCATTCGCCATCTCTGTTGTGTACTTGCGCTGACCAGCGCCGCGCCGGCGCTGCACGCCGCGCGCAGCGAAGCACAGGTCAGCCCGCGCGCAACCGTCGCGCTGCTGTCGGCGACCGACGTCGCGGCGCCCGGGCAGACGCTCGACCTCGGTCTGCACTTCCGCTTCCAGCCCGGCTGGCACATCTACTGGATGAATCCGGGCGATGCCGGCCAGGCACCGCGCATCGAGGTGTTCGCGCCTGCGGGCTCCGTGCTCGGCGAAGTGAGCTGGCCGGCACCGGAACGCCACGTCGATGGACCGATCACCACCTTCGTCCATCAGGGCGAGGTGCTGCTGCCTTTCACGGTGACGCTGTCGCCTGCCCTTGCCGGCACAGCCGCGCTGTCGGTGAAGGCGAACTGGCTGGTATGCAAGGACATCTGCATCCCGGAAGAAGGGGTGTTCAGACTCGAACTGCCCGCGGGCACCTCGCAGGACAGCCCCGATGCGGCGCTGTTCGAGGCGGCGCGCGCGGCGCTGCCGACGCGCAGCGAGTGGCGGGCGACGGTCGATGCACAGGGCGTGCTGACGCTGGAGGGGACGGGCGCCGGCAGTCTGCAGGCGGCCGATTTCTTCCCGGCCGACTGGGGGCGCGTCGAGCACGGCGCTGCCCAGACCCTGAACACGGCAGGCGATGCGGCGCGCATCGTGTTGAAGCCCGGCCCTGACTTCGATCCGGCGAAGGCGCTTGAAGGCGTGCTGCGCGTCCGCGGTGGCGACGGCATCGAACGGGCGCTGTGGGTGGCGACGCCGGGTGAGCCGCCGGTACGTACGCCGGTGCTCAGCCTGGCGGCGGCGGATGCCTTGCCGCCTGCGGCACCGGCGAGCCCGGTCGCTGCGCCCGCCGACGAGGGGCTGCTGTGGCCGCTGCTGTTCGCCTTCGCCGGCGGCCTGCTGCTGAACCTGATGCCCTGCGTGTTTCCGGTGCTGGCGATCAAGGCCTTGTCGTTCGCGAGGATGGGCGGTGACCGCGCTGCGGCCGTGCGCCTTCAGTCGCTCGCCTATTGCGCCGGGGTGGTCGCCAGCTTCCTGCTGCTGGCCGCACTGCTGCTTGCCTTGCGCGCCGCCGGCAGTCAGGCAGGGTGGGGTTTCCAGTTCCAGTCGCCGGTATTCGTCGCCGCCATGGCCACCTTGCTGTTCGGCATCGGGCTGAACCTGTCCGGCGTGTTCGACATCGGTGTCCGGCTGGCATCGGCTGGCGAGTCGCTGGCTTCGCGCGGTGGGCTGGCGGGCAGCTTCTTCACCGGCGTGCTGGCGGTAGTGGTCGCGACGCCCTGCACCGCGCCCTTCATGGGGGGGGCGATCGCGGCCGCTCTGGGCGCGCCGGCGCCGGTGACCGTGTGTATCTTCGTCGCGCTCGGACTGGGCATGGCGCTGCCCTATCTGCTGTTCGCCTTCTTTCCGGCGACGGCTGCGCACATGCCCAGACCCGGCGCCTGGATGGACCGACTGAAGCAGGCGCTGGCCTTCCCGATGTACGGCGCGGCCGCCTGGCTGGTCTGGGTGCTGAGCCAGCAGAGCGGGGCCGATGGCGTGCTGCACGTGCTGGTCGCGCTGCTGCTGGTGGCGCTGGCGGCCTGGCTGTTCGGAGTGGCGCAGCGCGGTGCAGCGCGCGCCTGGAGCTGGCGCGGCGCGGCGGCACTGGCGCTGCTGGCCGGCCTGCTGGCGCTCGGGCGCACACCGGAGCCGGTGGCGACGACGGCCGTCGCGCAGCAGGCCGAAAGCGCCTACTCGGCGCAGCGCCTGGCCGATCTGCGCGCCGCTGGCCGACCGGTGTTCGTGAACATGACGGCCGCCTGGTGCGTCACCTGTCTGATGAACGAAAAGGTGGCGCTGTCGACCGATGTCGTGCAGCGCGCCTTCGTCGACCGGGGCGTCGTCTACCTGAAGGGTGACTGGACGCGCGCCGACCCGGACATCACCCGTTTCCTGCAGTCGCACGGTCGCGACGGCGTGCCGCTCTACGTGTATTACGCGCCCGGCCGGGAGGGCGTCGTGCTGCCGCAGATACTGACGCCGCAGATCGTGCTCGATCACATCGCTTCATGAGGAGACCTTGTCGATGACCATCAAAGCCATGCTTCGCTCAGGCCTGCTGGCCAGCACGCTGCTTGCCGCCGCCGTCCATGCCGCGCCGCGTATCGGCGAGCCGGCGCCGGCCTTCACCGCCGTCGATTCCAATGGCCGTACCGTGAAGCTGTCCGATTTCGCCGGCAGGACGGTGGTGATGGAATGGACCAATCACGGTTGCCCCTACGTGCAGAAGTGGTACAGCGGCGGCATGCAGGCGCTGCAGAAGGACGCGACCGGGAAGGGTGCGGTGTGGCTCACCGTGCTCAGCTCGGCACCCGGCACTCAGGGCCACGTCGACGGCCCGACGGCGAACCGTATGATGAAAGAGCAGGGGGCAGTGCCGACCCATTACCTGCTTGACCACGAGGGAAAGGTCGGTCGCGCCTACGCTGCACAGGTGACGCCGCACATGTACGTCATCGCGCCCGACGGCCGGCTGGCCTATATGGGTGGTATCGACAGCATCGCCTCGCCGGACGTGAACGACATTCCGAAGGCCGAGCCGCTGGCGCGGCTGGCCATCGATGCGGTACTGGCGGGGAAACCGGTGGCCAAGGCGCAGACGCGCCCGTATGGCTGCTCGGTGAAGTACGCGAACTGAGGCGTAAGGTGATCCGGCCGGTGCGTGCATCGCACCGGCCGGCGGTCGGAACACTCAGGCGCTGACGCTGCCGGTGCCCGGGTGATTCGCTGCGTGCATGCGGTTCTGCGCCTTGACCAGGCGTTCCATCGTGCGCAGGTCCTTGCGGTCGAGCTTCATCGCGCCGCGTACCCATTCGCGGGTCACGTCTTCCAGTTCCTGGTAGGTCAGACGCACGTAGGCGTGCATCTTGGCGCGCTGGAAGGCGCGGAACCCCTTGAGCTGGGACGACATCGAGCGCATCACGTCGCGCGCGACCCATTCGCCGCGGCCCGGCTCGGCCAGGTGGTCGACCAGACCCAGTTCGTGCATCTTCTCGGCCGGCAGCACCTTCGCGTTCAGGATCAGGTCTTCCGCCACGCGCGGGCCCGCCTTGCGTGCGACCAGGCTGTAGGCGCCCATGCCCGGGAACAGGTTGAACATCATTTCCGGGAAGCCCAGCTTGGCGCCGCGTTCGGCGATCACCACGTGGCAGGACAGCGCTGCCTCGAAACCGCCACCCAGCGCGTCGCCCTGGACCACGGCCATCGACACCGCATCGGCATGCAGACCGGCGACGTTGTTGTTGATGGCGCGGATGCAGGCTTCGGCGTAGCGCATCAGTCCGGCCTCGTCGCCTGCCTCGACCAGCTTCTGGAACAGGTCGAGATCGCCGCCCAGGTTATAGACGCCGGGTACGCCCGAGCAGTTGAGGAAGAAATCCACCGTGCCCGGCGCCAGTTCCACCTCCTGCTGCTGCGCCACGACGTCGGCCAGCAGCTCCGGCGTGAAGCAGGGGCGTCCGGTCGGGTGGGCATACATCCACAAGGCGCGCGTTTCCGCCTCGTAGCGTGAAGTCAGGATAGGAGTGGACAACAGGCGTGGCGCATTAGCGGCCATGCCGGGCAGCGGCACCGTGTGCAGATGAGCACGGGTGCGATCAATGATCTGCATTGCACGCCTCCATACGAAATACATCGCGGGCAGGCGCGGCAGCGTCGATACTCTTTCCGGAGCGATACGGCAGGTGCCGTCCTGCTCCATGGCGCGGGGTCAACAGATCCATTTCAGCCTCCGTCGGCATGTCCGACTTTAAGCATGCTGAAAACAATCGCCTCTTGAGGCGAATTGGAGAGGCAGTTTTCCTGCCTTTTTTTCCTGCTGTCTGGTGCACGAATCCAGACAGAGTCTGACCCTGTAAGTGCATGTTACGACAAGGCGGAACAGTTTTGCTTGAAAATTTGATTGCACCCTGCGCCGGGCTCGTGGATGGCCCGTGCAGGGTGTCGAGCACCTCGCTGGAACGGCCCCGGCTGCGGCTGCCGCTTGCCTTGCCTGATGAGGGCTCCCGGGTGATGCGGTGCACGATCCGCCGCGGCCGGCCCGCCGTCGGGCAGCGCCCGCTCGGCTATAGTCGGGAGCACAGGATGGGGTGTCCGCCCCCGGCGTGTGCCGGGCACAGAGCATGCGGGCCCGATCCACGGAGACATTGATGAAACAGGCTTCGTCCGGCAAGGACACGCGGGAACACAAGGTCACGCTGCAGGAACTGGTGGAGGGCATGGTGGCCGACGGCCTGCTCGGCGAGTCGGTGGCGCGCGTGTTCCTGCACGACCGCCGCTACTGGCGCGGCGGTGATCATCCGCTGGTCGTGCTGGCCGGCCAGAAGTGGAAATCGCTGCACCCGCCGCACCGGGTGCTCAATCTCGATGCGCTGACCGAGTGGATGGCCGGCTGGAGCGGTCACGACTACTACCACATCGATCCGCTGAAGGTCGATTTCGCGGCGGTGACCGAGGTGGTGTCGAGCGCCTACGCCAACCGTTTCCGCATCCTGCCGGTGCAGGCGTCGGCGCGTGAGGTGGTGATTGCCACCGCCGAACCTTTCATGACCGAGTGGGAGAAGGAACTGGCGCCGATACTGCGCCGGCCGATCCGGCGCGTCATCGCCAACCCGGACGACATCGCCCGCTACGTGGTCGAGTTCTACAGCCTGGCCAAGTCGGTCAAGGGCGCTGCCAAGCGGGGCGACGTCAGCGGTGCGGGCGCCTCGAATTTCGAGCAGCTGGTCGAACTGGGGCGCAGCAACCGGCCGCTCGATGCCAACGACCAGCACATCGTCACCATCGTCGACTGGCTGTGGCAATACGCTTTCGAGCAGCGCGCCAGCGATATCCACATCGAGCCGCGGCGCGATTTCGGTGTCGTGCGCTTCCGTATCGACGGCGTGCTGCATCAGGTCTACCAGATCCCGATGCCGGTGCTGGGCGCGATGACCTCGCGCATCAAGATACTGGGCCGCATGGACGTGGTGGAAAAGCGCCGTCCCCAGGACGGCCGGATCAAGACGCGCGCACCCGACGGCCAGGAGATCGAACTGCGGCTGTCCACATTGCCCACCGCCTTCGGCGAAAAGCTGGTGATGCGGGTGTTCGACCCGGAAGTGCTGGTGCGCGATTTCCGCGATCTCGGTTTTTCCGACGAGGACGCGCGGCGCTGGAAGCAGATGACCACGCAGCCGAACGGCATCGTGCTGGTGACCGGCCCCACCGGTTCCGGCAAGACCACCACGCTGTACTCGACGCTGAAGAACCTCGCCACGCCCGAGGTGAACGTGTGCACGCTGGAAGATCCGATCGAAATGATCGAGCCGGCCTTCAACCAGGTGCAGGTGTCGGCGGACATCGGCGTCACCTTTTCGGCCGGCATCCGCTCATTGATGCGGCAGGACCCGGACATCATCATGGTGGGCGAGATCCGCGATCTGGAAACCGCCGAAATGGCGATCCAGGCGGCGCTGACCGGTCACCTCGTGCTGTCCACGCTGCACACGAACGATGCGCCGTCGGCCATCACCCGTCTGCTCGATCTGGGCGTGCCCAGCTATCTGCTGAACGCGACCGTGCTCGGCGTGATGGCGCAGCGGCTGGTGCGCACACTGTGCCCGCACTGCCGCAAGCCGGCGTCCCCGCAGGACACCGATCCACAGGCATGGAAGGATCTGGTGGCGCCATGGAAGGCCACCCGGCCGGAGCGTTTCACGCAGGCTGTCGGCTGTCTGGACTGCCGCATGACCGGCTATTCGGGCCGCATCGGCATCTACGAAATCCTGCTGATGTCGCCGGAAATCAAATCGCTGGTGTCGGCTGGTGCAGACATCGGCGCGCTGCGCGACCAGGCCTATCGCGAAGGCATGTACCCGCTGCGTGTGTCCGGTGCGCTGAAGATCGCGCAGGGCGTGACGACGATGGAAGAGGTGATGAAGGTGGCGCCGCCGGCCTGAGCCGGCAGCGTGGATCAATAGCCGGTGGATGGCGGCCAGCCGATGCCGGCGAAGGGTGGCTTGCGGCCGACCAGACCTTCGAGCAGCGTCAGTTCGGCGTCGGTGTGATTGATGACGCTGGCGGCCGACATCATGTCGGTGCCGGGTTTGTCGCTGAGCCACATCGGCTTGTCGTGGTGCCGGGTGCGCACGGTTTCACGCTGGTCCGGATCGCTGTTGCGCGCCAGTTCCGCTTCGCCGTAGCACAGGCAGAAGTAGGTCCGTTCCTCGGCCGCTTCGATGTAACAGCCGGTGCCGCGTATGCCTATCGTCGCTGCCGGCGTGGCGATGCGTTTCTGGCCGCGATCGAACACCGACAGCAGCTTGCCGGTGATCACCCGCATCAGGTCGGCGGCGGCACCGCTGCCGAAGGCGACATGCGATTCGCCGCGCTGCAGGAAGGCGTCGCGACCGAGCACATAGATCGCTTCGGCGCCCGGGCCGGTACGTATCGTGTCGCCTGGACGGATTTCCATGTGAAAGTTCGCTGGCGCGCCATTGACGCTGACGTCGCCACGGAAGCCGCGCAAGCCGGTACGGCTGTCACGGGCGAGCGCTTCGCGCACCAGTGCGTCGAAGGCCAGCGGGGCGGCGGCACCGCCGGCAAGCAGGGTGGTCAGTACGCGTCTTCGATCCATGTCGTTTTTTCCTTCTTCTGATGCAGCGATTATCGCGCGGGCAGGAGAACAGACCCGTTCATTCGTTCTCGGGCGTCACCGCATCGCCCTGACGGATCAGACCGCTGCGCAGCACGCGCGCGGTGATGCCGCCGTGGCCGCGCATCACGTTGTAGCCGCCCTTGCCCAGATTGGTTTCCATGCGCGAGCACGGGTCGCAGGTGCCGGTGTATTCCAGCAGCGCATCGCCGACGCGAAAGCGCTTGCCCTTGAGTGCCAGCAGATTCAGACCGCTGACCACGATATTGCGCCGGACCAGGCCGGGATCGACCTCGCCCAGACCGAGCAGGTCGGCCACCGTCTGCAGGTGTTCGGCCTGGATCAATGTGACCTGCCGCTTGCCGTCCGGGCTGGCGTAGCGGTCACCTTCGAGGCCGAGCGATTCGATGGCCTGCACCGTGTCGACGACGCGCAGCGGCTGCATCCGCGCCGGACGGACGCCTATCCAGGTGACCTGTCCGGCGTGTGCGAAGGTGGAAGTGAGTGTCTGCAGGATGTCCATGGTCGTCGTTTCATCGTGCGCAATATGTCGGGACGGATGCTACTTCAGGCGAACAGTCCCTGCAGATACCAGCGATGCGGTGCCCTGTGTTCTCGATAGATCCACAACCGTTCCTGACGTGGTCCGACGGCGATGTAGTAATCGCGCAGTGCTTCGGCCGGATGGTCGTTGTCGCCAGCGTCGTCCCACCAGCCGGCCTCGATCCGTTCGGCGCGGCCGAGGCAATGCAGCGGCCCGTTGCGCCAGGGCTGACCGTCGCGTTCGGCCAGCAGTTCGGGTTCCGGCAGCAGCCACAGGGGACGCTGCGGCTTGCCGGCAGCCGGCTGCGCATGACCCGGTTCATCCCGCTGCTGCGCCCGTTCCGGACGATGATCGCCGCTGGCCGACAGGCTGTAGACCGCATCGCGACCGAGGCGGGCGCGCAGCCGTTCGACCAGCACGTCGCGGGCTTCCTGCCTGTCCTGTGGCGAGGGCGCCTGGGTGCCGAACAGGTCGCGGCTGCGGCCGGGCTGCTCGATCCAGTCGGGTGCCCGCAGTCTCAGCGCGGTGACCGCTTCCGGCAGGGTGATGCGCGCCAGATGCTCGCGCGTCAGCGATGCAAGCAGGCGGGCGTCGTGGGTGGGGGTACCGGTGCGCAACTCCAGCCGGGTGGGTGCTTCATGCTCGTGCTGCAGTTCGAGCAGGCACTCGGCGATGCCGGCGTGTGCCGCGGCCAGCTGGGTGCATGCACTGTTGAACAGCCGACTGGCGGCGAACAGCAGTACATCGGCATCGTGACGCGGTACCGGCAGTTCGATCCGGCTGTCGATTTCCGGAGGCGGCGAGAAGAACATGCGCGGATCGGCGGTCTGCCCGAGCGCCTGATCGATCAGGCGACGCAGGGCCTGTGCATCGCGCAGCGCCAGTGCGTCGCGCGGCAGCTTCATCGCGTCTCCCACGCTGCGCAGACCGGCTTCGCGCAAGGTGGCCAGTCGTGTCTCGCCAGCTTCGGTCACGTCGAGCGGCAATGCGGCCAGCACTGCCGGCAAGGCTGCTGGGCCGCGTATCGTTCGCCCGGGTGTGCCGAGAGCCAGCCAGCGTGCAGCACGCGGTGTCGGGGCACAGGCGCTGAGTGCATGAAAGCCGGCGGCAGCCAGCGCACTGCGCAAGGCACGCAGCAGACCGTCGAGGCCGCCGAACAGACGGATGCTGCCGGCGATTTCCAGCAGCAGTCCGTCGGTTGCCAGGGCGACATGAGGGGTGAAATGCAGAGCGCAGCCGGCGGCGTCCTTCAGAGCCGCATCTTCCACCCGGCTGTCGCGCGGGCTGATCAGCAGGTCGGGCGCTAGTGCCAGTGCGTCGGCCACCCGCTGGCCGGAGCGCACGCCCTGAGCCAGCGCTGTCGCATCCAGCGCGACCACACGCTGCTTCTCCGCCACCGCCAGCGGCTGTGTGTGGGCCTGAGCACGGAAGCGCGCCTGCAGCGGCCACTCGGGAAAGACCAGTGCCAGCCAGAGCATGTTGTACGCAGATCCATGGTGCAGGCCTGTCAGCCGACCAGCGCCAGGACAGGGCGCTGGCGCGCGATGTCGGCACGCCGTACCGGGAGGCCCGGACGGGTGCCGAGGTGAACCGCTCGGTTGGCTGGGGGACCGCGTCGTTTCAGGATGTCGATGCGCACCTCGCCTTCCGCAGCGCCGGATACCTGCAGGCGCAAGGCGGCTGGCGAGGCCATATGTGCGTCGGAGGCGGGGCGGAACAGCACCAGCGGCAGCGCGGCTTCACGCACCGCCAGCTGCAGCCGGCGCAGCAGGGCCGTGTCCACCCGGTCGAGCCAGCCGGCGACTGCGCTGCACGCACCCGAGTTGAGTGCGTGACGCAGCGCCCAGACACGCTCGCCGGCACTACCCGCCTGAATCATCAGCATGCGAGGCGTGCACAGGCCCGCGGCGGCGAGCGCCGAAACATTCGGATACCAAGGCGGCGCCACCCAGGCCACCCAGCCATCGGCCAGACTGGCTTGCGCCAGCATGGGCAGCAGCAGGGAGACTTCACCGTGCCCGCAGCAGTCGGTCAGCACTTCGCTCATGTCGCCAATCGGCCAGCCTCCGCCGGGCAGTTCGGCGTCGAGCGCCGGATGACCGGTGGACACGGTGGGGCACGCGTCCGCCGCCGTGTCGTTGGCACGCCAGACATCCGGACGGTGCAACAGGGTATGCAGGCTGGAGGCGCTCATCGCGTCAGACCGCGTTGCCGTTGCGGATCAGCCCCACCATGACGCCCTCGATCACCAGCGGGTCGCGCCGGGTGTCGACGACGATGGGGCTGAACTCGGGATTTTCCGGCAGCAGCTCGACCTGTGCGCCACTGCGGCGTAGCCGCTTCACGGTCACTTCATCGTGCAGCCGGGCGACGATGATCTGGCCGTTGTGTGCTTCGGAGGTGGCATGGACGGCGATCAGGTCGCCGTCGAGGATTCCAGCGTCGCGCATGCTCAAGCCCCGCACCCGCAACAGATAGTCGGCGCGTGGCGAGAACATCGACGGGTCTACCTGATAGCGTCCCTGCACGTGGGCGTCGGCAAGAATGGGATTGCCGGCCGCGACCCGGCCTATGAGTGGAATGCCTGCCGGCTCGGACAGCCGGATGCCGCGTGCGCGGCCTTCGTCGAGACTGATGACGCCCTTGCGTGCCAGTGCGCGCAGATGGCTTTCGGCGGCGTTCGGCGAACGGAAGCCGAAGGCCTGCGCGATCTCGGCCCGCGTGGGCGGGCTGCCACGTTCGCTGACGGCGTCACGAATCAGTTGCAGGATTTCCTGCTGGCGGGGCGTCAGGCTGTCGTTCGACATGGGGCAGGTGCTTGCTGTACGAGAACTGTATTTTTATACAGTTATTCGTAAAGGCGCAAGCAGGCCGGGTGTCGATTGTCGACAATTGTTACAGGGTGGTATTTGTTCGCGTGCACCCTGCCAGCCAACGCCGGTCCGTGTGGTTTGTGCAGTGCGATGAAAAGAAATGGATTTTTGCCGTGGCGCCCGGATGACAGGATGTTCGGGCGGGGCATCTAATACCGAAGTACTAGGTTCCGGCTGTCGATATTATTGACAGTGTTGCGGCGCAGCAGGTCCGGAGGCTTCGACCAGGCAACAAAAAAGCACCCGAAGGTGCTTTTTTGTTTTCAGGCAGGTGAAGCTCAGCCCATGCGACGCTTTGCCATCAGGCCGATCATGCCCAAGCCAGCCAGCATCATCGCGTAGGTGTCTGCTTCCGGCACCACGGCGACCGGAGCGGTCGTCGAGGTCAGTGCGAGCACACCACCCAGGCTGCCGGTCGTGGAACCGGTTACCTTGTAGTAGTAGTCGCCGGCGAGCAGGCCGTTGGCGGTGAACAGGGTGCCAAAGCTGTAGGCAGACAGAAACTTGTCCACCGCTCCGGTTTCCTTGTACAGCCACACCATGCTGTCCTCGCTCAGACCGAAGAACGGCGATGCTTCTGCCGATACGGCCAGCGTGGACAACGAGGTGGTCGGTGCGGTCAACGTGAAGGTGAAAATTTCCGAGAAGGAGCCGGACAGCGAGGCGATGCCGGTTTCGATCGTGGCGTGGTCGTCCCAGCTGGTCGTCGCGGCATTCGCGCTTCCCACTGCAAACAGACCGCATACAACAGCTGCGACCAAGGTTTTCTTCATATCCTGTCCTTTCACAAAAAGTGACAAAGTGGAACCCAGATTTTTGCAAGAACATCAGCCCCCCACAATCCGGGATGACGCCCTCATTTGCAACGACAAGTAAGGGGGTCATTCCGCACACTGCGAGCAGCTCAGCGTTCTGGTGAAACAGGAATGCAAGACTCAGGCCACTTTCTGTTTGTCATTGCTCTTTCTGAAGAAAAATTTTCAACTATTTGAATTTATTAAATAAAGTTGATTGTTGACGGACGTTCGACTCAGCTGGGGTGTGATGCTCTTTGGTGCGTCAGGGCCACATTTGTGCAATGCGGCGACGGCTTTTTTTACAACGGCGCAGCAAGCCTGCCTGCTAGAATCCGCCGGACTCCAGAGCGTGCGATGTTTCGTGGTCGCGTCGTGTGGATGGGAGGTGCGCATGTTGAATGCAGGACAACCCGCTCCGCTGTTCGAACTGCCGGATGCCGATCTGGAACTGTTCAATCTGGGCGACCAGCTCGGGCAGCACCTGATGGTGCTCTACTTCTACGCCAAGGACGACACGCCGGGCTGTACGGCCCAGGCCATCGAGTTCAGCGATCTGGACGACGATTTCCGGCGTTGTGACTGCACCGTGCTCGGTGTCAGCCGCGACGAATGTTTCACACACGCAGATTTCCGCGACAAGCACGGCCTGACGGTCAGGCTGCTGTCGGACATCGATGGCGAGGTCAGTCGGCGCTACGGCGTCTGGCGCGAGCGCGAGGTCGACGGAAAGCTGCGGTTCTGCATGACCCGCTCGACATTCATCATCGATCGGAAGGGTGTCATACGTTACGCGCAATATGGCGTGAATCCGCGCGGGCACGCCGGGGAAGTCCTCGAACGCGTGCGCGCACTGCACATGAAAGGAATCAGGAATGCTCATCAGCAAGAACTCGGTCGTCACCCTTAAGTACAGCGTGACGGATCCGGACGGCAATATGGTCGATCCGGGCGAAGCCCCGCTGGCCTATCTGCACGGCGGTTACGGCGGTATTTTCCAGCCGATCGAGGAAGCACTTGAAGGCAAGACCGTCGGCGACGAAGTGGTCGTGAAGCTGCAGCCGGAAGATGCCTTCGGCGAGTACGACGAAGAACTGGTCGAGATCGAATCGCGCGCGAACTTCCCGGACAATATCGAAGTCGGCATGCAGTTCGAGCGCGTCAGCGAAGATGGCGAGGAAGAGGGCCTGTACACCGTGACCGACATTGCCGACGACCGCGTTGTGATCGACGGCAATCACCCGCTGGCTGGCACCGCCCTGGTGTTCTCGTGCTCGGTGTCGGCAGTGCGTCAGGCGTCGGCGGAAGAGCTGTCGCACGGTCACGTGCACGGCGACCACGGCCACCACCACTGAGGTCGTCCCCCGCCGGGCGCCGACGAAGGCCCCGGCGTTCTACGCCCGCTGTCGGGCGCTGCATCGAAATCCTGTCAGGGAATATCCATGTCGCGTGTGCTGGTCACCGGTGGCGCGGGCTATATCGGCTCGCACACCTGCATCGAACTGATGGCTGCGGGCCACCAGGTGGTGGTTGTAGATAACCTGTGCAACAGCAAGCGCGAATCTCTGACGCGCGTCGAACGCATCGCCGGGCAGGGTCTGCAGGCCTTCGTGCAGGCCGATGTCCGCGACCGCGCTGCGATGCGCGCGGTGTTTGCGGCGCACGGCATCGACGCGGTGATCCACTTCGCCGGCCTGAAGGCGGTTGGCGAATCGGTTGCTAAGCCGCTCGAGTACTACGACAACAACGTCAGCGGCACGGTGGCGCTGTGCGAGGTGATGGCCGAAGCCGGGGTGAAGACGCTGGCCTTCTCGTCCTCGGCCACGGTTTACGGTGATCCGGCGTCGGTGCCCATCCGCGAGGATTTCCCGACCGGGCCGACCAATCCTTACGGCCGCTCGAAATGGATGGTCGAGTACCTGCTGCAGGACCTCGTCGTGGCCGATCCGTCCTGGCGCATCGCACTGCTGCGCTATTTCAATCCGGTCGGCGCACACGAATCCGGCCTGATCGGCGAAGACCCCAACGGTCTGCCGAACAATCTGATGCCCTTCGTCAGCCAGGTGGCGGTCGGCAAGCTGGCCGAGTTGCGCGTATTCGGCGGTGACTGGCCGACGCCGGACGGCACCGGCGTGCGCGACTACATCCACGTGCTTGACCTCGCTCAAGGTCACGTGCGCGCCATCGACTACCTTGCAGAGCATGCCGGTCTGCTGACGGTGAATCTGGGTACCGGTCGTGGCTACAGCGTGCTTGAGGTCGTGCGCGCCTTCGAGCAGGCGAGCGGACGCGCCGTGCCGTACCGTATCGTCGATCGGCGGCCGGGGGACATCGCCCAGTGCTACGCCGACCCGGCACACGCAAACCGGCTTCTGGGCTGGGTTGCGCGGCGCGACCTCGCGCAGATGTGCGCCGATGCGTGGAACTGGCAGCGCAGCAACCCGCAGGGCTATGCCTGACGCGCGTCGCGGGCGGAGGGCAGAAAGTCTCGGCGCGCCGCGATAGATGACGACCGCCGCTTCGTGCTAAATCAGCAGCTCGCCGTCGGTCGGAACCAGCCCGGGAGATTGCCCATGCACCTGCAAGTCGTGTTTGAAAAGGCGCACGCCGCGGACAGCGGAAACAGCGCATCCATCTTCCGGCAGTTGCTCGACGCGCTCGAGCACGATGCGCCATTCGACCTGCAACTGCTTTATCAGCTGCCCTATGCCGACTTCGACACCGCACTCAATGCCTTGCGCGAATGGCGTTCGCAGCGTTACGTGTGGCTGCGCGAACACGAGGGGCCTCAGCCCTGGCGCAGCCATCTGAGTTAGAAGCCGTCTGTGACGCTCGCATCACCTCAGCCGGGGCTGAACCGCGAGCTGCGCCTCGCAGTGCGGCGCACCGGCTGCACGAGTGGGACCGGATCCGGCGCCGGCAGAACCCGGAGTCTGCTGTCACGGTGCCGTGATGGTGCTGTGTTAACCTGCAGCACATGCTGCGTCATACGAGTCTTTCCCGCGGTTTCACGCTGATCGAGCTGATGGTGGTGATCGCCATCGTCGGCGTTCTCGCCACCATGGCCATGCCCATGATGGAACTGGCGCGCGTGCGCGCGAACGAGGCCGAACTGCGCACCTCGCTGCGGCAGATCCGCACCGCGCTCGACGATTACAAGAAGGCCTGGGACGAGGGGCGCATCGAGAAGAAGGTCGGTGCGAGCGGCTACCCGCCCAGCCTCGACGTGCTCGTCAATGGCGTGCGCGACGTCAAGCAGCCGAACGACGTGAAGATCTACTTCCTGCGCCGGCTGCCGCGCGACCCCTTCCACCCCGATACATCGACGCCGCCCGAACAGACCTGGGGCCTGCGCAGCTACGCCAGCCCGCCGGACGAGCCGGTACCCGGCGCCGATGTGTTCGATGTCTATTCGCTGTCCGGCCGCACCGGCCTGAACGGCATTCCGTACCGGAACTGGTGATGTTCACTTTCGTCCGCAAACGCGGTTTCACGCTGATCGAGCTGCTGGTGGTCATGGCCATCATCGCTGTGCTGCTGACCATTGCCGCACCGCGCTACTTCGAACATCTCGACCGCTCGAAGGAGGCGACGCTGAAGCAGACGCTGGCGGTCACCCGCGATGCGATCGACAAGTTCCGCGGCGATCGTGGTGCCTGGCCGCAGAGCCTGCAGGACCTGGTCGACAAGCAGTACCTGCGCAAGCTGCCCTTTGACCCGGTTACCGACAGCAGCGAAACCTGGATCGTCGTGCCGCCGCGCGATTCGGCGACCGAGAGCGGTGTGGCCGATCTGAAGAGCGGTGCCGAAGGCACGTCGCGCGACGGCGTCGCCTATTCCGACCTCTGACGCGATGCGGGCGGACCAGCGCGGCTTTTCCTATCTGCTGCTGCTGTTCGCAGTTGCCGCGCTGGGCATTGCTGCAGCCGGCAGCGCGCTGATGTGGACCACGCTGTCGCAGACCGAACGCGAACGCGAACTGCTGTTCATCGGCGGTGAGTTCTCGCGGGCGCTGCAGCGCTACTACGACGCGTCCCCGGCCGAGCCGAAAACCTTTCCGGCACGGCTGGAGGATCTGCTCGAAGACAAGCGGCATCAGGTGCCGATGCGTCATCTGCGCAAGATCTATGTCGACCCGATGACCAACAACCGTGACTGGGGACTGGTCATGTCGCAGGGGCAGATCCGCGCAGTACACAGCCGATCGGAAAAGGTGGCGCGCATCCACGTGCTGCCGCGCTGGGTCGATGCGACCGGCGACAAAGTGGCGACCAGCCTCAAGACGCCGCTCGCGCAGCCGTCCGCGCCCATCCCGGGTCAGCCGCAGGCCGTGCCCGGACAGCTCGGTCCGACGGCGCCGTCCGCTGCCCGTCCGGCGGGCGATCTGCGTCATGCCGACTGGCTGTTCGTGCCGGTTGCCGACACGCCTGCGCAGCAGGACACACCGGGTTCGTCGCCGTCTGCGCCCGGATCGGCGGCGGGCAGTACTCCGGTCGTGGTCGGCGAGGGCGGTGATGTTCCGCAACCCGACGGTTCGGCGGGATCGCTGCAGGAGCAATACACCGGCAAGCGCTGAAGCGGCTGTCAGATCAGCCAGGCGGCCAGTGCGATGCCCAGCATCATGAAGGCGATGGCCACCTTGGCGACGGCGGCGATCAGCATGCCGAGCCAGGTCGCCACGCCGACGCGTGCGGCTTGCAGTGCGTCGCGTCGCGCGATGAATTCGCCGATCGCCGCGCCTGCCAACGGTGCGAACAGCAGGCCGATCAGGCCGGCGAACAGACCGAGCACGGTGCCGATTGCTGCGCCGACCAGCGCCAGCGTGCTGGCGCCCACTCGCTGAGCACCGATCACGCCCGACGCGAAATCGATCAGCCAGGCGAGCACGGTGAGTGCGCCCAGCAGCGACAGTGTGACGCTGCCGATGTGGGTGAAGTCGTCCAGCCAGGCCATCATCAGGAAGCCGCCGAACATCAGCGGAATGCCGGGCAGGGCGGGCAGCACGACGCCGGCCAGTCCGATCAGCACCAGCAGTGCCGCGATCGCCCACAGCAGGATGTCCATGCCGCTCATTGGGCGAAGGCGGCGACCGCGTCGTCGACCACCGCCAGCAGGTTGCGCGTGCGGGCGTGCACCGCGCGCAGTCGCGTGGCGTCGTTACCGCCGCCGCGGACCATGCGATGCAGCGCGTCCAGTGCGTCCGACGAACGCAGTGCATCGGCGTGCGGTGCCAGCCGTTCGAGCGTGGCGGCGATGTCGTCGCGCAGCGGCAGCGCGGCGTGGCTGCGCGGATGCACGATCAGCCCGTCGAGACCGAAGCGGCAGGCCTGGAAGCGGTTGTAGGTGTACACGAGATAGTCGTCCTCCACCGGCTCCGGATCCTCGCCGGACAGGATAAGCCGGCACAGTGCCTGCAGGTAAACCGCGATCTGTGCTGCCCGATCGACGCCGAGCGGCGTATCGCAGACGCGCAGCTCTATCGTGCCGTACTCGGGCTTGGGCCGGATGTCCCAGTAGAAATCCTTCATGCTGCGCACGATGCCGGTGTCCTCCATCCGTGCGAAGTAGTCGCGCTCGAAGCGCGACCATTCGAGCACGAAGGGCGCGCGGCCGCTGAGCGGGAAGGCGAATACCGAATTCAGCCGAGCGGAATCGAACAGCGTGTCGCTGCCCTGTGAGAACGGCGACGACGCGGACAGTGCGATGAAGTGCGGCACATAGCGTCCGAGCGCGTGCAGCACGCGCAGTGCGCTGTCCGGATCCGGCATGCCGATATGCACGTGCTGACCGAACACCGTGAACTGCTTGGCCAGATAACCGTAGAGGCCGGACAGCTGCTGGAAGCGTGGTGCCGAGAAGATGCGCCGTTCCGACCACTGCTGGAACGGGTGGGTGCCACCGCCGCACAGCGATACATTGAGCCGCGTCGCATCCTTGACCAGCGCATCGCGCATCAGGCGCAATTGTGCAAGCAGCGTGGCGTGGCTGTCATGGATGCCGGTCGCCACCTCTATCATGCTGTCGGTCATTTCCGGCTTGATGTCGCCGGGAAAGGTCTGACGCTGCGCCAATTCCAGCAGGTCGGCCGCCGCCGACGCGAGGTCGCGGTCGTGTTCGCCGACCAGCTGCAGTTCGAGTTCGACGCCCATGCTGAGCGCCGACGAGGCGTGGAAGGTTTCGAGCGGCATCAGGCGTCCTCCGTCCTCTGTGCTTCGCCGGCCAGCACCAGCGCCCACTGGGCGAACACCGGCCCGACGAATTCCATCACGATCACCATGCCGGCGATGGCCGACAGCGCGCTGTCGGCGAGTCCGAAGCCGGCGGTGCGACTGTATTCGAGCAGCAGCAGCGCGAAGGTCGACAGTGGTGCGAGCGCCAGCCCGGTCAGCGCGCCCTTGCGTGTGCTGGTTCCGCTTACATGGGCAAAGGCGGCGGTCGCGCTCATCTTCGCTGCGATGCGGCCGAGCGACAGCAGCACGGCCAGCGCCAGTCCGGCAGCGGTGGTCGGCCAGGTCGCCATGCCGGCAACGAACACGAACAGGAACAGCGTCAGCAGTTCGCCCAGCACCCCGAAGTTGCGCTGCGCCGGCGTCAGCACCAGCCGCTTGCGCCGCATCAGCACGCCCAGCGTCAGCGCGGCCAGCAAGGGCGACACGTTGACGCCCTGGGTGAGCAGGGTGACCAGCATCACCGCCAGCGCGAATACGATGGTGACACCGCGTTCGTCGGCGCGCAGCCGGCGCAGCAGCCAGGGCAGTGGCACGCCGACCAGGATGCCGCAGCCGACCGACACGGCGAGGATGGCGGCGCTGTTCCACACCGCGCTGACCACGCTGCCGGACGCCAGCAATTGCCAGTAGCCGATCGCACCCTTCATCAGCAGCACCGACAGCAGGCAGTTGATGGCGCACAGATGCAGCGCCCGTTCGGTTACCTGGCCGGAGCCGCGCAGATCGTTCACGACGCGTACCAGAGCTGCAGGCGAGGTGGCCACCGACAGTGCGCCGAGCACCATCGCGATGTCCGGTGGCTGGCCCATCGCAATGGCGATGGCGCGCACCACGACGAAGGTGAGCAGCGATTCGGCAATCCCGGTCAGCGTGAGCCAGTAATTGGTCACCAGCCAGCGCAGATTGATGCGGTGACCCAGCTCGAACAGGAACAGCGCGAGCGAGAAATTGGCCAGGAAGGACATGGCTGCCCGGGTTTCGGCGTCGTGCGGCGCGCCGCCCCAGGCGCTGTAGACGATGCCGGCGAGCGAATAGACGCAGACGCGCGGTATCGCCAGCCCGCGATGGAAGATCTCGCCGGCCAGCCAGGCGAGCAGAAGAACGGCCGGCCAGCCGACCAAGGTGAATATGCGACCTGCTTCGAAGATCATCGCGTCGCCTCCGTTCTGCACGCACTGCGCGCGGGAAGACAGAAGCCGTGCCTGTGCGGCACGACGGCGGATTTTTCTGCGGGGAATACGGACCGCTTTCAGGCGGTCTCTGCTGTTGCTGCGCGGACCGGCTGGCGCCGGTCCGCGTGTCGGGCCGGCGGTGCCGGCTTCAGGTAGCGCTGGAGACTATCACGCTGTGGCGACAGGAATCTTCCCGATCTTCGCCTGCCATTCCTTCGGACCGGTCTCGTGCACCGAGGTGCCGCCGGAGTCGACGGCGACGGTGACCGGCATGTCGACTACGTCGAATTCGTAGATCGCTTCCATGCCGAGATCCTCGAAGCCGACCACCTTGGCCGCCTTGATCGCTTTCGACACCAGGTAGGCGGCACCGCCGACCGCCATCAGGTAGGCACTCTTGTGCTTGCGGATGGCCTCGATCGCCGCCGGGCCGCGCTCGGACTTGCCCACCATCGAGATGAGGCCGGTCTGCGCCAGCATCATTTCGGTGAACTTGTCCATGCGGGTGGCGGTGGTGGGGCCGGCCGGGCCGACCACTTCGTCGCGCACCGGATCGACCGGACCGACGTAGTAGATGACACGGTTGGTGAAATCGACCGGCAGCTTTTCGCCCTTGGCCAGCATGTCGGCGATGCGCTTGTGTGCGGCGTCGCGGCCGGTGAGCATCCGGCCGTTCAGCAGCAGTGTCTGGCCAGGCTTCCACGAGGCCACTTCTTCCGGCGTGAGCGTGTTCAGATCGACCCGCTTCGAGGTCTTGGTATCGGCCTGCCAGGTCACCGCCGGCCAGTCTTCGAGGCGCGGCGGTTCGAGCTTGGCCGGGCCGGAGCCGTCGAGGTGGAAGTGCACGTGACGGGTCGCCGCGCAGTTCGGAATCATCGCCACCGGCAGCGAGGCGGCGTGCGTCGGGTAGTCGAGGATCTTCACGTCGAGCACGGTGGACAGGCCGCCCAGGCCCTGGGCGCCGATGCCCAGCGCGTTCACCTTCTCCATCAGTTCCAGCCGCAGTTCCTCGATGCGCGTGAGCTTTTCGCCACGCGCCGCCTTGTCGGCGACGATCTGGATGTTCACCGGCTCCATCAGCGATTCCTTGGCCAGCAGCATGGCCTTTTCCGGCGTGCCGCCGATGCCGATGCCCAGCATGCCCGGCGGGCACCAGCCGGCGCCCATGGTCGGCACCGTCTTCAGCACCCAGTCCACGATGGAATCGGACGGGTTCAGCATGACCATCTTGGACTTGTTCTCCGAGCCGCCGCCCTTGGCCGCGCAGATCACTTCGACGTGGTCACCCGGCACGATTTCGTAGTGGATGACCGCCGGCGTGTTGTCCTTCGAGTTCTTGCGGGCGCCGGCCGGGTCGAGCAGCACCGACGCGCGCAGCGTGTTGTCCGGGTGCATGTAGGCGCGGCGCACGCCTTCGTTGACCATGTCGGTGACGCTCATCGTGGCGTCCCAGCGCACGTTCATGCCCACCTTCAGGAAGACCACGGCGATACCCGTGTCCTGGCAGATCGGGCGCTTGCCTTCCGCGCACATGCGCGAGTTGGTCAGGATCTGCGCGATCGCGTCGCGTGCCGCAGGCGACTGTTCCCGCTCGTAGGCCGCACCCAGCGCCTGGATGAAGTCGAGCGGGTGATAACAGGAAATGAACTGGAAGGCGTCGGCGATGGACTGGATGAAGTCGTCCTGGCGGATGGGCTGGCTCATGGAAAGGTCCTCGGGTATTGAAGGGGGCCGCTCGTGGCGGCCCGGGCTGCGCTCAGTGGTGCGTCTTGTTGAGCACCAGCGTCTGCGTCATCAGCTTGTCGGTGTAGGCCATGGCCATGGCCGACACGACGAACACCATGTGGATCACCACCTGCCACAGCACGATGCGGTCGTCGAGCTGGCCGGCGTTGATGAAGGTTTTCAGCAGGTGGATGGCCGAAATGCCGATCAGGGCGGTGGCCAGCTTCACCTTCAGCACGCCGGCGTTGACGTGCGACAGCCATTCCGGCTGATCCGGATGATCCTCCAGGTTCAGTCGCGACACGAAGGTTTCGTAGCCACCGACGATGACCATGATGAGCAGGTTGGCGATCATCACCACGTCGATCAGGCCCAGAACGATGAGCATGATGTCGGTTTCGGTCAGGTTGCCGATCTTGTGGATCAGGTGCGACAGCTCGACCATGAACAGATAGACATACACCGCCTGGGCGACGATCAGTCCGAAGTAGAGCGGGGCTTGCAGCCAGCGACTGGCAAAGATGCAGCTTTTTAGAACACGTCCAAGATTAGTCATGCGCAGTCGAATATAAGACAAAAGACGGCGCCGATATTACCATCCGGTTCTTGCAGCTTCGGTCCGCGAGCGTAAGCGGTCTGTAAGCCGCAAAGGCTGTAATCGATGGAAGAAAAACGAGCGCGTAGTTCTGCGCCTGTCGGCGGCCCACAAGGCCGTACGTTGCACGGCGGTTTCCATCCGCCTGCTTGCAGATTTGAGATGACGGAGGAGGTTGTATGTCTGAAGCTACGGAAGTTCGCGTGTACCAGCCCTCGCAAGACATGGTGAGCAATGCCGCCGTGTCCGGCATGGATGCCTACAAGGCTCTGTGCGCCGAGGCGGAACGCGACTATGAGGGGTACTGGGCTCGTCTGGCTCGCGAGCATGTGACTTGGCAGACGCCGTTCACGCGTACCCTGAATGAAGACAATCGCCCGTTCTTCAAGTGGTTCGAAGACGGCAAGCTGAACGTGTCCTACAACTGCCTGGATCGCAACATCCAGGCCGGTCTCGGCGACAAGACCGCGATCATCTTCGAAGCGGACGACGGTACCGTCACCCGCGTCAGCTACAGCGACCTGCTGGTGCGCGTCAGCCGCCTGGCCAACGCACTGCGTTCGAAGGGCGTCAAGAAGGGTGACCGCGTCGTCATCTACCTGCCGATGTCGATCGAAGGCATCGTCGCGATGCAGGCCTGCGCCCGCATCGGCGCCACCCACTCGGTGGTGTTCGGCGGTTTCTCCGCCCAGTCGCTGCGCGACCGCATCAGCGACGCCGGCGCCGTCATGCTGATCACCGCCGACGAACAGTGCCGCGGCGGCAAGAACATCCCGCTCAAGCCCATCGTCGATGAAGCCTTCGGCATGGGCGGCTGCGAGTCCTGCAAGACCGTCATCGTGTACAAGCGCACCGGTGGCGCCTGCAACATGGTTGCCGGTCGCGACGTGTGGCTGCACGAGGCACTCGAAGGTCAGGCCGACACCTGCGAACCGGAATGGGTCGAGGCGGAACACCCGCTGTTCCTGCTCTACACCTCGGGTTCGACCGGCAAGCCGAAGGGTGTCCAGCATTCGTCCGGCGGCTACCTGCTGCACGCCATCCTGACGATGAAGTGGACCTTCGACATCAAGCCCTCCGATGTCTTCTGGTGTACCGCCGACATCGGCTGGGTCACCGGCCACACCTACATCACCTACGGCCCGTTGGCCTGCGGTTCGACCGAAATCGTGTTTGAAGGCGTGCCGACCTACCCGGACGCCGGCCGCTTCTGGAAGATGATCCAGGACCACAAGGTGACCGTGTTCTACACCGCGCCGACCGCCATCCGCTCGCTGATCAAGGCGGCCGATGCGAACGACGCTGTGCACCCGAAGAGCTACGACCTGTCGTCGCTGCGCATCCTTGGTTCGGTCGGCGAGCCGATCAACCCGGCAGCCTGGGAGTGGTACTACCAGAACGTCGGCGGCAGCCGTTGCCCCATCGTCGATACCTTCTGGCAGACCGAAACCGGCGGCCACATGATCACGCCGCTGCCGGGTGCCACGCCGATGGTGCCGGGTTCGTGCACGCTGCCCTTCCCGGGCATCCAGGCCGCCATCGTCGACGAAACCGGCAATGACGTGCCCTGGGGTCAGGGCGGCATCCTGGTCGTCAAGAAGCCGTGGCCGTCGATGATCCGCACCATCTACGGCGATCCGGACCGCTTCGTGAAGAGCTACTACCCGGCCGACTTCCAGGGTCGTTACTACCTGGCGGGCGACGGTGCGATCCGCGACGCGAAGACCGGTTACTTCACCATCACCGGCCGTATCGACGATGTGCTTAACGTGTCGGGCCACCGCATGGGCACGATGGAAATCGAGTCGGCGCTGGTGGCGCATCCGCTGGTGGCAGAAGCCGCTGTGGTGGGCCGTCCGGACGATCTGACCGGCGAGGCCATCTGCGCCTTCGTGGTGCTGAAGCGTTCGCGCCCGACCGGCGACGAAGCCAAGCAGATCGCCAACGAGCTGCGCAACTGGGTGGGCAAGGAGATCGGTCCGATCGCCAAGCCGAAGGATCTGCGTTTCGGTGACAACCTGCCGAAGACCCGCTCGGGCAAGATCATGCGCCGCCTGCTGCGCTCGATCGCCAAGGGCGAGCAGATCACGCAGGACACCTCGACGCTGGAAAACCCGGCCATCCTCGACCAGCTGGCGCAAACCCTCTGATCGGGGCCCGCGGCGCGTCTTCCGCGCCGCGGCTCTGCCTGTTCCGGTGTGGTGCCGATGAGCTCAGCTGACGCCACACCGATCTCCGGCCCGCCGCATGGCGGGCCGGATCTCCATCTTCCCCTGCATCGCCTGATCCGCCGCGCAGCCGTCTGCGTGTCCGCGGATGCATCACTGCGCGAAGCGCTGACGCGCATGAACGACGAGCGTGTCGGTTCGGTGCTGGTGACGGAGGCCGGCCGCGCGGTCGGCATCCTGACGTTGCCCGATCTGCCGGGGCGTGTGCTGCTGCCCGGCCTGTCGCTCGATACCCCGGTGGCGCGGGTGATGAGCAGCCCGCTGCACGTACTCGACGCCGACTGCAGCGGCGAGGACGCGGCGCGGCTGATGGCCCGCCACGACGTACGCCACATCGCCGTGGTCGATCACGACCAGCGGCTGCTCGGCGTGATTGCGCAGAACGATCTTTACGCGAGGCTGCGCAGCGACATCCGCTCGCTCGCCGGTCGCATTCATTCTGCGGGCGACCTGGACGCGCTGGCCGACGCCGCGCTTGCGGTGCGCCGCTTCGGTGTTGCCCAGTTGCAGGACGGCAGTTCGGCCGAGGCGCTGACGCTGCACCTGTCCGCGCTGAACGACGCGCTGACCGCACGCGCCATCGACCTCGTGCGCGCCACTCACCCTGACGGTGCGGTGTTCGACCGCGTGCGCTGGTGCTGGCTGGCCTTCGGCTCGGAAGGGCGGATGGAACAGACCTTCTGCACCGATCAGGACAATGGACTGGTGTTCGAGGCGCCGCTTGGCCTGACCGCCGCCAGCGTACGACCGGCGCTGCTGCGTATTGCCGGCGACATCAACCGCGCGCTGGCGCAACTCGGCTTTCCGCTGTGCGAGGGCGGGGTGATGGCCGGTCAGCCGCGCTGCTGCCTGTCGCTCGACGAATGGCGCAAGGCCTTCGTCGACTGGATCGCCGAACCGCAGCCCGAGGCGCTGCTGGCGGCCAACATCTTCTTCGATCTGCGGGCGCTGCACGGTGACGTCGCACTGGCCGACGCGCTGCTGACGGAGCAGGTGACACAGGCTTCTGCCGGCTCCCGCTTCCTGCGCCTGATGGCACAGAACGCCTTGCGCGCACGCGTACCGCTGGGCCTGTTGGGACGCCTGCGCGTCGATGACGTGCGCGACGCACCGCACACGCTGGATCTGAAGGCAGGCGGCGCGCGCATCTTCGCCGACTGCGCTCGGCTGCTGGCCCTGCGCGACGGCGTCGCGGCCCGCTCGACCAGTGCGCGCCTGCGGGCGCTTGCGCGCCAGGGCGGGCTGGCCGGCGACGACGTCGAGGCGATGATTCGCGCCTTCTTCGTCATCCAGCAGCTGAGGCTGCAGCGCCAGGGCGAGACGACAAACATTCTGGCGACGGCAAACCGCATCGATCCACGACTGCTCAATGCGCTCGACCGGGTGGTACTGAAGCAGGCTATGGTCCAGGCGCAGCGCCTGCTCGACCGCATACGCATCGACTGGCAGCTGCCCTGAACGCATGCTGCACCGCCATATCGAGGCGGTGTAAGCGGGCAGTAAGATTGGACTGCATCATGTGCGTCACGTCATGGGTGTTTGTGTCGCGGCGATTCGCCGCTGCGCTTGCATGACGAATACAAGGCGTCGCGATGACTTCGCCGACATGACGCCACAGGAGGAGACCTGTATGCAGTTGTCAGAACGGCACCGCGAATACTGGCGCCGGAATCTTCGCATCACCGCG
This sequence comes from Methyloversatilis discipulorum, assembly GCF_000385375.1. Lineage (NCBI taxonomy): Bacteria > Pseudomonadati > Pseudomonadota > Betaproteobacteria > Nitrosomonadales > Sterolibacteriaceae > Methyloversatilis > Methyloversatilis discipulorum. The sequence continues at coordinate 2,553,326 of NZ_ARVV01000001.1, read as the reverse complement.
GTTCTGCTGGCGATCTGGTTCCTGGTCACCTTCGTGCCGGTCTATTTCGCGCGCTCGCTGAACGAGATCACCTTCCTCGGCTGGCCGCTCGCCTTCTACATGGGGGCGCAGGGTGCGCTCATCGTCTATGTGATCATCATCGGCTACTACGCACGCGTGATGAACCGGCTCGATCGTGAGTACGGCGTGAGCGAGGACCGCTGACCATGCCTCACACGCAGGCCACCTTCAATCAGCAGTTGAAGAAGATGTACAGCTGGTACGCCGGCGGCTTCTTCATCTTTGTCGCCTTCCTGGCAGTCGCCGAGCAGCTGGGCATGTCGTCGCAGTGGATCGGCTACATCTTCATGTTTTCGACCATCGCGCTGTACGCCGGCATCGGCGTCATGAGCCGCACCGCCGACGTGGCCGAGTACTACGTCGCCGGCCGGCGGGTGCCGGCGCTGTTCAACGGCATGGCGACCGGCGCCGACTGGATGTCCGCCGCGTCCTTCATCGGCATGGCGGGCACGCTGTACTTCAGCGGCTACCAGGGTCTGGCTTTCGTGATGGGCTGGACCGGCGGCTACTGTCTGGTCGCGCTCTTTCTCGCCCCGTATCTGCGCAAGTTCGGCGAATTCACGATTCCCGATTTCCTCGGCGCCCGCTACGGCGGCAATCTGGCGCGCCTGATCGGCGTCGTCGCCGCCATCCTCGCGTCCTTCACCTATGTCGTGGCGCAGATCTACGGCGTCGGGCTGATCACCAGCCGCTTCGTCGGCCTGGAGTTCGAGGTCGGCGTATTCGTCGGCCTGGCCGGCATCCTGGTGTGTTCCTTCCTCGGCGGCATGCGCGCGGTGACCTGGACCCAGGTCGCGCAGTACATCATCCTCATCGTCGCCTACCTGATTCCGGTGGTCATCTTGTCGACCAAGGTGACCGGCGTGCCGGTGCCGCAGGCGATGTACGGTCAGGTGCTGCAGAAATTGACGGCCAAGGAGACCGAACTGTTCGCGGCACCGAAGGAGGTCGAGGTCAATGCGCTGTACAAGGCCAGGGCCGACGATTTCGACCGTAAGATCCAGGGCCTGCCGGGCTCGCTCGACGCCGAGCGCGCGCAACTGACCGCAAAGCTCGACCAGCTGAAGTCGGCCAACGCGCCGGCCAAGCAGATCGCCGCCGCCGAAATGGCGCTGCGCAACATCCCGAAGACCGAGGCCGAAGCGCGACGCAAATGGGGCGAGGCGCGCAAGCTGGCCGAGGCAAAGGCCAAGCCGCCACTCGCGCACACCGAGGCGCATGCCGGCAAGGACCAGGCGGACTCGGACAGCAAGCGTCTGAACTTCATCGCGCTGGTGATCTGCCTGATGATAGGCACCGCCTCGCTGCCGCACATCCTGATGCGTTACTACACGACGCCCAGCGTCAAGGAAGCGCGCGAATCGGTTTTCTGGTCGCTGTTCTTCATCTTCCTGCTCTACTTCACGGCACCCGCCTACGCGGTGTTCGCCAAGTGGGAGGTGTACAACAACCTGGTCGGCTCGACCATTTCCACCTTGCCGGGCTGGGTTGCCTCATGGGGCAAGGTCGGGCTGGTGAAGATAGACGACATCAACGCCGACGGCATCCTGCAGCTGGCCGAGCTGACGCTGAACACCGACGTGATCGTGCTGGCGACACCGGAGATCGCCGGCTTGCCCTACGTGATCTCGGGCCTCGTCGCCGCCGGCGGTCTGGCGGCGGCACTGTCCACGGCCGACGGTCTGCTGCTGACCATCGCCAACGCGATGTCGCACGACGTCTATTACAAGGTGATCGACCCGAACGCCTCGACCCAGCGCCGGCTGGTCATTTCGAAGACGCTGCTGCTGGTGGTGGCGCTGATCGCCGCTTACACCGCATCGTTGAAGCCGGACAACATTCTCTTCATGGTCGGGCTGGCGTTCTCGATTGCCGCGTCGGCCTTCTTCCCGGCGCTGGTGTGCGGCGTGTTCTGGAAGCGGGCGAACATGGCAGGCGCCGTTACCGGCATGGTGGCAGGGCTCGGCATGTGCCTCTATTACGCGGCCATCACTCATCCCTTCTTCGGCGGCGACATCAGCAACGCCTGGTTCGGCATCGAATCGATTTCATGCGGCTTCTTCGGCATACCGACCGGCTTTGTCGTGCTCATCGTCGTCAGCCTGCTGACGCCGGCACCCGACGCCGAAACACAAGATCTGGTCGAACATGTCCGTTACCCCAATCTCGGCACCACGGCGCGCAGCGCGCCGACCGGCGGAGGCGTAGATCACTGAAGGCACGACCCCGCCTATCCCTAGACCGGCCGCGCAACCCGCGCGAAAGTCGGCACCTGTAAGGCAAGAGGCCCGCCAAAAGCGGGCCTTCTGCTTTCTGGGCCACCGCATTTGCGGCGCGTCCGAGCGCAAACAAGCGGCAGGGTTTCTGATATAGTCTCGCGTCTTCGCGGAGAGGTGGATGAGTGGTTTAAGTCGCACGCCTGGAAAGCGTGTTTAGGTGAAAACCTAACGCGGGTTCGAATCCCGCCCTCTCCGCCACTGAAAAATCCTTTCGAATCAAGCGTCTGGTTGTTCTCCCGGGCGCTTTTTTTCGTTCACGGCCTCCGATTCCGAAGACCTGCGTCGGGCGCCAGCGCCGCCTTGACCGGTCATGCGCGAGTTCGCGCGTGCGTTTGCCCGGTCGTCGCCGACACATCCCTTGCCATCGCACATGCCGACGTCACCTGCTCAAGGTGTAGCTCACCGGTAATGCAGGTGTGTTTCCCGGGCGCGTCGGGAGGTGTCGGTCCACCATGACAGACGGTTTCTCATGGTGGTTGATATGACACGACATGGTTTCAGTCAGCCACCCGGCGGTGCGCCTCGGGTGGTTTCTCCGCGTGTGACGTCGTCCTCGATGCGTCTGGCGACCGCATCAGCGAGGTCTCGCCATCGTCATGTGGTGTCCGCGCGCTGCCGCCGCGGGTGACGGCGGCGCCGGTCGTCGTCGGTCGCCGCATGCCGCCTTGTTCCGGGCGTGTTTCTTGCACTGTCTTCGCCGATCAACCATGAGGCGTGTCCGGGCCTTGGCCAGCCATTTCGTCGGTGAAGCGCATTCCCTTAAAAGACTGCAGCTGCGTTACGCAGCGTTCTATCTCGGTCTGCTGCTGTTTTCCGGCGCGATGGGGTGGGGCGGGCTGCAGCTGTGGCAGGAGGCCGCCGGCGAACGCGACCGGTTGGCCGGAATGAGCGCGGAGGTACTGGAGATGCGCGGCAGCCTCTACCGTCAGATCAAGGAGGTGTTCGACCACGCCTTTCTCGGCGATGTCGGCGCGGCGCTCGAGTTCGCGCATTACGCCGACGACATCGATCGCCACTTCGACCTCGTCTATCAACAAGTGCGACAGCCCGAGGAGCGGACAGTCGTCGACGCGCTGCGTCTGGCCTACGAAGGCGTGCGCGGCTATGGCGAAGTGCTGCTGCGCGCATCGCCCGACGCGGCGCGTGCCGAGGGCAGCCGGCTCGACCTTCAACTGGAGCGCGGTGCATTCCACGATTTCGAACTGCGGCTCGGCGAGTTCGAAAGCCAGCTGCAGCAACAGCGTCGCGCGGTCGATCGCCGGCTCGGTGTGCTGCACGCGGTGGTGCCCTGGCTGCTCGCCTTGCCGCTGCTGCTGGCCACTGTCATCTTCATCGTGTTCCGGCGCTATCTGCGCAGCGCCGTGGCCGAGCCGCTCGCCGCCATCATGGACGCCACCCGCAACATCAGCCGCGGACAACTGCAGCACCGCGTGCCGGAGCGCGGTGCAGCCGAACTGGTCAGGCTGTCGCACGCGATCAATTCGATGGCGGCCGATCTGGCTGCCAGCCGCGAAGCGCTGCTGTGTGCCGAGAAACAGGCCACGCTGGGCGCGCTGGTGCCAGTGGTGGCGCACAACATCCGCAATCCGCTGGCCAGCATACGGGCCACCGCGCAGGTGATCGATGACGCCGCGCTGCCGGCCGACGTGCGGGAGGGACTGGCCGGCATCATCGCCGCCGCCGACCGCCTGGATGGGTGGACCTATTCACTGCTGTCCTACCTGCATCCGCTGCAGCCGCAGCGCGTGCCGCTGCAGGTGACAGCGCTGTTCGACACCGTCGCCCAGCTGGCGCGCGACCGTATGGAGGCACGCGACATCCGGCTGCGGCGCATCGGCTGGGGCGAAGGCGGCATGGTCGAGCTGGATGCCCAATTGATGGAGCAGGCGCTGCTCGGCCTGCTGATCAATGCCATCGAGGCGTCATCGCCGGGCGGCGAGATCGTGCTGCGGCACGCCAGCGTTGGCGGCCAGGTGTCGCTGTCGGTACGCGACCACGGCAGCGGCATGAACGGCAGTCCGGCGCTGCGTGGGTTGCGGCCGGTCGCCACCACCAAGTTGCAGGGCAGCGGCCTGGGTATTCCGTTCGCCGCAAAGGTGTGCGACGTGCACGGTGGCCGGCTCGAATTCATCCACCACGACCCTGGCACCGAAGCAGTCATGGTGCTGCCATCGAAGGAAGCGCATGTTGTCGAACCCTGGAACGATTGACGTCGACGAAACCTTGCCGCCGGCGCCATCCACCGCGGCGCGCCTGCTGCTGGTCGAGGACGAGGCGCTGTTCGCGCGCGCGGTGACGCGCCGGCTGGGCAGCGCCGGCTATGCCTGCCAGCACGCGACGACGCTGCTGCAGGCGCGCGAGGCGCTGGGTGGTTTTGCGCCCGACGTGGTGCTGCTCGATCTGCGTCTGCCGGACGGCCACGGCCTCGACCTACTGGCTGAGCTGAATGGCGACAATCGTGCCGCGCCGGTGGTCGTGCTGACCGCCTACGGCGAGGTCGAGGACGCGGTGCGGGCGATGAAACTGGGGGCCGCCGACTACCTGAAGAAGCCGGTCGATCTGGAAGAGCTGCAACTGGTGGTCGAGCGCGTGCTGCGCACCGCCGGCCTCAGGCAGAAGGTCGATTACTCGCGCAGCCGCGAAAGCCATCACAGCCAGGTCAGCGAGAACGCGCTGCTGCTCGGCGACAGTCCGGCCATGCGGGCGGCGCGCGAACAGGTGGTCGCGCTGGCGGGGCTGACCGGCAGCAGCCTTGCGCCGCCGCCCACCGTGCTCATCGTCGGCGAAACCGGTACCGGCAAGGACGTCGCGGCGCGCCTGCTGCATCGCGCCGGGCCGCTGCAGGACCGTCCTTTCGTGCAGATCGACTGCGCTTCGCTGCCACGCGAACTGATCGAAGCCGAATTGTTCGGCCACGAGAAGGGCGCCTACACCGGTGCCCAGGGCGCGCGCGCGGGTCTGCTCGAAGCGGCCGAGGGCGGCACCGCCTTCCTCGACGAGATCGGCGAACTGCCGCTGGACATGCAGGCCAAGCTGCTCAACGTGATCGAGCGACGCGTCGTGCGGCGCGTCGGTTCGGTGCGCGAGCGGCCGATTGCCGCGCGCTTCGTCGCCGGCACCAATCGCGACCTGCCGGCGATGATCGCCGCCGGGCAGTTCCGCGCCGACCTCTACTATCGGCTCAACGTGGTTACGCTGACCATGCCGCCGCTGCGCGAACGCGGCAACGACGTGACCCTGCTGGCCCGCCACTTCGCGGCGCAGACGGCGCGCCGCTATGCGCTCGACGAACCCGGCTTCGACCCGGTCGCGCTGTCGGCGCTGCAGCGCTATCACTGGCCGGGCAATGTGCGCGAACTGAAGCACCTGATCGAGCGTGCCGTGCTGCTGTGCCAGGGGCGGGATATCGGCGCGGCCGACCTAGGCCTGCCGTCGGCGGCCACTGCCGGTGCCGACGCCGCCGCGGTGCCCTTCGCGTCGATGACGCTGGACGAGGCCGAGCGCTGGCTGATCGAACGCACGCTGGACCGCGTGCGCGGCAATGTGTCGGAGGCCGCGCGCCGGCTCGGCGTAAGCCGCATGACCTTGCGCTACCGCATCGAGAAGCACGGTCTGCGCGGCGCGGTCGAGGACTGAACGCGGCCCGCACCGGCGGAAACGAAAAGGGCCCCGCCGCACAGCGGAGCCCTTCGCAGCTTGCGACCGCGATCAGCGGCGCATCTTCTTCCGTGCCTGCAGGCCGATCAGGCCGAGACCGGCGGCCAGCATGGCCCAGGTCTGCGGTTCCGGGATGGGTGGCGTGTTGGGCATTTCGGTGAAGCCGGTGACGTCCCAGCCGATGTCGTCGAGAATGGCGTAGTCCAGTTCCGTCATATGGCGTCGCTCGCCCATGGACAGCCCCCAGGCCAGCAGCGCCAGCTGCATGCTGCCGTCTTCCAGCTTGCCCTGGATATTGGCCTCGAGGCGGGTGTTGGCCGAGAAGTCCTCCTCCAGCGGGACGGCTTGCAGAATGCCGCGACTGTTGCGCACGTCGTATTCGGCCTTTGCCTTTGCACCGTTGAAGTTGCCGACGCCATTGATCAGCGAAAGCCAGCCGGTGTCGATGCCGTCGTCGGCGGCGCCGAGGATGCCGACCAGCCCTTTCAGCGTCACCGTGTAGAGATCCCATTGCCCGGCGAAGGATTCGGTCGTGCTGACGTCTGTGTCGGCGTACCAGCTCACATTGCTGCTGAAGTTCAGCGTGCCGCCCCAGGTACCGGATTCGCTGTCCGGCCAGCCCGTCTGGCCGCGCGAGAAGGCGGCGTTGCCATAGCCCATGTCGGTGGTCGTCGGCGTGAGGCCCATGCCACCTGATATGGCCGATACAGGAATCTTCTCTTCGTAGTTCAGACCGCCATTGCTGTTGCTGCCGACATAGATGCGGAGCTCCTTCGCGGCGATGTTGGCGTTCGTGACCTGCTGTCCGACGTTCGAGCTTCCGAGGGGACCCAGATTCAGAACGACGCCATTGCCACCCGGGGTCGAGGTGATGGCTGTCAGGTCGTCGAACACCCGCGTCTCGAAGGCCTGTGCGGCCTGCTCCAGCGTTGCCCTGCGCTCGGCGGTGAAGAAGCCGCTGCTGTCGTAGCTGTAGTCGAACACGATGTTCACGTAGGCGTGGGCGCTGCCGAAGGTCGATCCGAGTGCGAGCGCAAGTGCCAGTCTGCGGAAGTTGTTCAAGGTCTGTCCTCCTGTTTGTTGGATACGTGTGCCGCGCATGGGATGACTGCGCGCAGTCATGACTTCATGCGGCACAACGCAAATTCCGTTCCTTCCGCGGGAGCGAATCACCGTTGCGCCGTGCGAGGCGGCCCGGCGCGCAGTGGCCGAATGCTCCGCTCGTATCGAGCCTTGTTGGCGGTGGTTGATGTCATGCAGGGTGGTTGATCACAACCACCTGTGCTGGACGTGGCGTACTCAGCGCCGATGTCGTCGCGCGCGGGCGATCAGCAGCGGCAGGGCGCCCAGCCAGAGCAGTGCGGGCGCCGGTTCGGGCACCGGACTGGCGCTCCAGACGGCGCTCTGGCCGGAGGTCGCCATCGTGCTGTCCAGCCATGCGCGATAGGCGCCGGGCTGCACGAAATAGGAATGCTGCCCGTCGCTGGCCGAGGCGATGCCGATCAGCAGGCCGCTGCTGTCGTCGGCTTGGCCGGCGAACAGCGAACCGCCGCTGTCGCCGCCCTGCAGCAGCGCGTTGCCGTTGGAGGCGGGGCCGACTGCGATATACCAGACGGTCAATCGCGCACCGTCGTCGTCGACAGCAGTTTCGAAGGCATCGACCAGCGTGGTGTAGGCAAGGCTGTTCTGTCCGCTGCGCGCCGCAACCACCGCCGTCGCCTCGGCACCGGCCGTTGCGGCGGCGAAGTCGATCACGGTCGCGTTGAGTGTCGGGAAGAGCGCGGCGTCGAGCGGTGTCGCGAGGTGGAGCAGGGCGATGTCATGGCTCGGGAAGGCGGCGCCGGGCGCGACGTAGGCGGCGTCGATGGCGGCGCTGCCGTAGGCTGACTGGAAGGTGCTGCCGCTGTGCGCGACATGGGCCGCGGTCAGCACCCAGTTCGGCGCGATCAGGATGCCGTCCAGGCCGTTGCTGCCGACCGTGCCGAGGTGGCCGAAGGCATTCGTAGGGCTGCCGCCGTTGAGGGCGTGCGAAGGCGCCGCCAGCAACAGGGCGGCGGAGAGAGCGAGTGCGTGCAGCAGGGATCGGTGCATCGTGGCCTCGGGGTGAGCGTGCGAAGGGCGTGCGGCTGCAAAGCAAAAAACCGGCCGCCGCCGCTGCGGGCGCGGCGACCGGACGTTGCGCTCAGCGCATGCGGCGGCGGGCGGCGAAGCCGAGGACGCCGAGACCGGCCAGGAACATCGCGTACTCCGACGGCTCGGGCACCGGTGCCAGGGTCGATGCCGCGAGGCGGGCGCTGGCATAGGTGGGCACATAGCCCGACACGTAGATCGAGTACTCAGTCTGGTCTTCCTCGCCGCCTTCCCACAGGCGGATGGCCTCTTCAGCGGTCGTCCAGCCGTTGGCGCCGGTGATCTTGACCCAGTACCAGGCCGAGGTGCCCGGGCTGCTGCCGTCCGGATCATCGACATTCACGTCGGTTTCGAAGCGCACCCAGTCAGCGTCATAGGTGCCGATGCCGGGCTCGTTCATACCTTCGGCCGAGCGGCCGATCGAGCGTGCGTACTCGTCGGTGACCGGCCCGGTGATGTCGACCTTGGAATAGCCGCCCTGCACGCTGGCAGCTCCGGCGAAACCGCTGCGGAAGGCGTCGTTCACCTCGAAGGCGAGACCGGTCGAATCCCACACATTGGCGTTCATGTCGAGCCGCATGCCGAAGATGTAGGTGCCGGCGCCGTCGCCGTACACACGGTCGGACAGGCTGCCGACCGTTGTCGTGCCGGCGGTCAGCGTGCGCGTGGTGCTGGTGAGCAGACTGAAGCCGGAGGTTGCGGTGGACACCGAGCCGGCGCCGCAGGCGACGCTGGTCGAATTGCCGGTGCCGCTGTCGCCGCACACCTGCATGATGGTGCCGGTCGATGGCAGCGATACGAAGGCGGCGTGCGAGGGGGCGGCGACGCCGGCCAGGGCGAGTGCGCCGGCGGCGCAGATCAGGCGATGTTTCATGATGCTCTCCTTGGGTGGACAGGCTGTTGAAACGGGAACCGGATGGCCCCGATACGCTGATTTCTGTTGTGACGGAGGCCGACAGAGATGCCGCCGGCCGCGATCTGCGCTCAGTGGGTCGGAACGAAGCCGCTGAACCACAGCGAGGTCTGTTCCTGGCCCTCGCTCTCGCCGGCGTTCCACAGCCGGATCGCGTTGGCGCTCAGCTGGTAGCCGCTGGCGGTGGTGCGGACGTAGTACCAGGCGGTGCGCACCTTGCCGGGCGAGCCGGTGTCGAGGGTTTCGTCCTCGTCCTCGCCGCCGGCGACCTCTTCCTCGTCGTCGTCGTCATCGCCGCCGCCTTCTTCCGGTATCTGGACGAAGAGCGGCGAGAAGAAGTCGACCACGCCGAGGTCGAAGGTCTTTTCGCCTTCGTTCAGGCCGACGCTGGTGCGGCCGACCTGGTCGATCGCCTGGTCGCTGACCCGGGCGTTGCGCCAGCCCGCCGCCAGCGACGCGCTGCCGGAGAAGCCGTAGCGGAAGATGTCATCGACTTCGAACGGGTAGCCGGTGCCCCAGTCGCTGTCGTTCAGGATGACGCGGGTGGCGAATACGTAGGTGTTGGAGAAAGGCTTCTTCCACACCCGGTCGAGCACCTTGCCCACCGTCACCGCGTTCACGACGATGTTGGTGCGCCGGGCATTCAGCAGCAGATAGCCGCCGGGATTGGAGCCGGGCCATGCGCTGGTGCGGCAGGTGGGCGTCGGGTTGCACGAGGTCATGACCAGTGCGCCGGACATGTTCAGCGTGACGAAATCGGCCATCGCCGGTGCGGACAGCGCACCGCAGGCGACCAGCAGTGCACCGGACAGCAAGGTTCTTCGCATCGTTATTCCTCCTGACTAGACATGGGCCGGCGCGCGGTCTGCCCGCCGGATCGGTGTCCGCCGCCAGCCGGAACCGTGACCGGCTCCGCCCTTCCCGTTGGCATGGACTTATGCAGCCTAGGAGGTGAAATGCGATTCCTTCAGGGAAATGTGCCCTCTGGTGCTTGGGATGTTTTCACTTTGAAAAATATTGCAAAACAATGACTTGGAGCTGGTCTTGGACGGGCGTGCAAAATCCTCCCCGGTAGGAAGGGATGCTGTCCGTGTGACTTCGTCACGCGCGAAAGGAGTGCCCCTAAAGGTCCAGTCGATAGCTCATGCCCAGCCACACCGCGCGCGGTGCGCCCGGTGCGACCATGGTGGTGTTCAGCCAGTCGGCCGAGTTGTAGTTCCAGCCGCTTTCACCGATGGCGCCGTTCACGCTGGGCGCGAAGGGCGTGACGCCGAGGCGGCCGGCGGTGAAGTAGTCCTTGTCGAGCAGGTTGTTGATCTGCAGCAGCGCCGTCCATCGACGATCGATCTTGTAGGTGGTCGTCAGGTTGAAGATGGCGTAGCCCGGCAGCTTGCCGCCGTAGCGGAAGGCGCGGCCGGGTGGCGTAAGTCCCTGCGTGAGGACGGTGCAAGCAGGTGGGTTGCCGCAGTTGAAGGTGCCGATTTCCTTGTCGGTGCCGCCGGTTTCATGGTCGTTGTTCTCGTTGCCGCGCAGGAAGGACGGCGAGTGCGCGACCATGCCCAGCTTGAAATGCAGCTTTTCGGTCGCCTGGTAGCCCAGCGTGAAGTTCATGTTGTGCTTCGACACACCGGGCAGCGTGTCGCCCGGTTCGACATGGATCATCCGGTAGGTGCCGTATCCGCTGTTCAGCGACGCACCGGGGCCGGGGAGGGGGGCGTTGGGCCGCGAGTTCCGGTCGAAGTCCGCGCTGCTGTTGTGCGGGCTGTTCATGTAGAAGTCGGACTCGAAGGTCGCTTCGGTGTAGGCGTAATTGACGCGAAAGTCGAACTTGTCGAGCTTGCCATTCACGCCCATTTCCAGACCCTGTCGGCGCGTGTTGCCTATCGTGTCGAAGTAGCTGCGGCTGGGCGACACGCCGATCATGTAGATGTCGTTGCTCAGATCGGTGCGGAAGGCGGTGATGTTCCAGCCTATGCCATTGTCCAGCGTGCCGCGGGCGCCGATCTCGTAGGAGTGCGAACGGATCTGCGGCAGGAAGGGGTCGCCCGACATCGTGTTCGGCAGATGGCAGACCGGCGCCACGGTGGCCGCCGGTATTTCGAAGCCACCGCGGATCACGGTCGAGCGGTCGATGGCGCAGCCGAGTTCGATCACCGACGGCACGCGTGCCCCGCGGCTGTAGTTGGCGAACAGGTTCACGTTCTCGCTCGGCAGCCAGCTCACACCGGCGGACGGGTTGAACGAGCGATAGATGTGCTTCTCCCGCTTTTCCGCGCGGGCGACGTCGGCCGGGTCGTAGGAAATCCACTCCGGGAAGTAGTGGCACTCGTCCGGGTAGTTGCCCCAGCACAGGATGGAGCTCTGTGCTGGCGGCGCGTTGTTCAGCTCGGTCAGTTCTCCGGTCGATGAACGGCCGCGCAGCCAGTTGTTCACCTTGGTCACGTTGTAGCGGGCGGCAAACGACAGATGCAGGTCGTCGCGCGGCGTCCACGTCTCGCTCAGGTAGAAACTGCGCGTTTTCGAGCTGCCGCCGAAGTCGTTCACCTCGACCTCGTTGTGCGCGGCGTAGAAGCGCGGATCGATCTGACCCGGCCCGTAGCCGACACTGCCGTAGTAGAAGTGGCGGTCGGCGTCGAGCAGGCCGAGGCGCTGGCTGCTGTAGTAGGTGGTGTCGCTGCGGTCGAGCGATGCGCCCACCATGAACTTGTGGCGCTCGAAGTTCCAGTTCAGCTGCAGAGACATGCCCTGGCCGGCCTGGTCGAGCGCGGTGCGCGTACCGCGTGCGATCGGCGTGCCGTCCACTACGCCCGGCCCGGTTGTATTGTTGGCGGCACCGTTGGCGCCGTTGCGCACCTGCCCGAAATTGGAATTGACGGGTGCTGCGTCACACGGCGCGTTCAGCGGAATGTTGTTGTCGGCGAAGTAGTCCTCGTCCAGATCGGCATAGGCGCAGTAGCGGTTGTACTGCGCGGTCACCGAGCGCCGGTCGTCCAGTTCCTCGAAACCTTCCTCGTCGATGTCGCCATTGAAGCCCGAGCGCTCGCTGTTGCGCCGGTAGCTCATCGCGGTGATGTTGAAGCTTTCCGAAACCTCGAACATGGCCGACCACTGGTACTGGTTCAGCTCGTTCTTCGTTTCGTCGGGCGAGCTGAACACCGATTCCGGCCGGCGCTGGTAGTCCTCCAGCGGGATGAGGCCGTTGCCGACGAGGTCGGTGTCGACCTTGAGCATGGAGAAACCCAGCAGCAGACGGTCGATGGCGATCTCGTTCTTGACGAAGAGCTGGCGCAGCGCGCTCGGCGAGTTGTCGCGCCAGCCGTCCTCGGCGAAGCCGTGCAGCGCGACAAAGCCGGCGACCGGCCCCTTGCTGCCGCCGGCCGACAGCTGCACCTGGTTGCGCCCCCACGAGCCGCCGAGATACTTCGCCTCGACGCCGGGATCGGTGAAGCCGCTCTTGGTACGCATCGACAGCGCGCCGCCCAGCGTGTTGAGACCGAACAGCGGATTCGAACCCGGGAACACGTCGAAGCGCGACAGCGCGTTCATCGGGATCATGTCCCAGTTCACGACGTCGCCGAAGGGCTCGTTCATGCGTATGCCATCGAGGAAGACCGACAGCCCCTGCGGCGTACCGACCTGCGGGCCGGCGGTGAAGCCGCGGAACTGCACGTCGACCTGGAAGGGGTTGCCTTGGTAGTCGTTGACGGTGACCGACTGCATCTGCGAATTCATCAGATCGGTCAGCGACAGACTGTTGCTGTCGCGGATGTCCTTTGCCGTGATGCTCTGGACATTGGACGGGATTTCCTCCCGCGTCAGTCCGAGACCGGGCATCGGGCCGATGTCCTGCGGCCGCCGTTCACGGATCAGGATGGGGTCGAGGATGATGGCGTCCGCCCCGGGTTCGGTTTCAGTGGCCGGCGCCGGCGGCCCTGCGACTTCGTCGGGGCTCTCGGTCGGCGCCTGTGCCTGAGCGGCGTCGATGCAGAGCGCGGCCAGGCAGTACGCCGCGATACGCAGATTGAATTGCAACGGCTCCTCCTCCTGGCAGGCGCGGTGACCTGCTGCGAACGCCCTCGCCAGCCGGCGGGACGTTTTCCTTGTGTGCTGCCCGGCAGCGTCCGCGTGCGGGCGGGACTGCCGAGGCTGGAGGCCAGAAGCAAGGGCGGGGCCAGACGTGCGGGCGACCGGGCCCGGCCGCCGCACGCGTGCGGAACGTCGTACCGGCTCTGATCGTGGTGGTTGATATGCACCAGGGTGGTTGTTTGCCTTCGTCATGGCCGGCGACTCATCGGGCATGTCGCACCGGTCGGCCGGGAGTGCGTCGCCGGTTTCTGGGGAAGGTCGCGCGGCGGGATCAATGCCCGGGTGGTCGGCACGCTTCCTGCAGAAGGGCAGACCACGGCGGCTGCATCGCCGCACAACATTCACAGACAGGAGGATGGACATGCGACCCGTATTCAAGGCGCTGGCCGGTGTGCTGGCGTCGATGACGCTGGCTGGTGGCGCGCAGGCCAATATCGAATTCGTGTTCGACTACAGCCATGACGGCAACGGCGTCATGACGAACGAAATGAAGGCGCTGCTCGAACAGGCGGCCGGCACGATCGAGGCGAGCATTTCCGACCAGCTGAGCGCGATTTCACCGCAGGGCGACTTCGCGCCCAGCATCTTCTTCACGCCGCCGGACACCGGCACGTCGTCGCGGGCGGTCGATACCATCGGCGCCAACCAGATCTATGTGTATGTCGGCGGGCGCGCGGCGCTCGGCGCGCCGCACCTGGCGCTCAGCGGCGCCGTGCGCAACGCGACGCGGCCGGCTTCGGTGCCGGCGAACGATCCGGCCTTCCTCGCTTACCGCGACGAACTGCGTAGCCGCGGCCAACCCGGCGCCATCGCCTCGACGCCGACCGACTATTCGCCCTGGGGCGGCTCGCTCGCCTTCGACAGCGAAGCCAGCTTCTACGTCGACGACGACATCTCGACGCTGGAGTCCTTCGAGGGCCAGTACGACTTCTACACGGTCGCGCTGCGCGGCCTGCTGGGCATCCTGGGTTACGGCGTCGGCGGTGCGGGCACCCCCGTGGCGTCCTACCACGCCAATGTCGACAGCGAGAACCTCACCTTCGTCGGCGCCAACGCACTGGCCGAGTATGGCGAGGGCGTGCCGGTGTACTACTACTACGACGCGGAGAACGATCAGGAAATCGTCGACGAGCGTTTCCTCGACGACAGCGTGGTCAGCACGGTCAATGGCGTGGCGCAGACCGCGCTGATGACGCAAACGCTGAATACCGGCGAGCGCCGTGCGCTTACCGCGCTCGATTACGCCATCCTGCGCGACATCGGCTGGCAGGCTGCACCGGTTCCGGAACCGGCTGAGTACGCGATGTTCCTCGCCGGGCTGGGCGTGCTGGCAGCGGTAGCGCGCAGGCGCAGGGCCTGAGACACCCGCCGGAATGAAAATGGCCTGCTTGCGCAGGCCATTTTTTTGTCCGCAAGCGGTCGGCTATCTACTGCAGCGAGCGGTAGTTGTGCATCACCTGCGGCACGTAGCGCTGCGTTTCGGCATACGGCGGAACGCGCCCGCCGTACTTCTGCACCGCGCCTTCGCCAGCGTTGTAGGCGGCCAGCGCCAGTTCGAGCTGGCCGTCGAAACGGGCCAGCAGGTCGCGCAGGTAGAGCGCGCCGCCCAGCACGTTCTGGTCAGGGTCGAAGCGGTCGGCCACGCCATAGCGGCGGGCGGTGGCCGGCATCAGCTGCATCAGGCCGGCCGCGCCTTTGGGCGATACCGCCTTCGGGTTGTAGGCCGATTCGGCACGGATGACCGCGTGCAGCAGGCTGGCGTCGACGCCGGCAGCGCGTGCGGCGCGTTCGATGCGCGGCGCGTGCAGCCGGGCCGACGGGTGCTCGGCGCGCGCCGCCACCGGTGCGGCTGCAGCGTCGCGCTCGCTGTGCAGCAGCAGCTCGAAGCCTTCACCGCCGGGCGCGTCGGTCAGCACCAGCGCGCCGTCGGCTTCCTCCTTCACATAGACGTCGGCCTGCGCGGCGGCGGCCCACAGCAGCGCGAGCAGCAGGAAAACGGAGCGGGCGGTCGTTGAATTCATCTGCAGGAAATACGCGGGCGATAAAGTTGCGGGTATTGCAAGCATGCTGCGGAATGTTTTCAGCGATATTGAAATAAAGCGGAAAGCATCGGCCTTGTTTGCTTGATGCGGTCGATGCACGGCGACTAGACTCGATACGATCATGACACGTCACATTACGGCTATGAACCGGATTTCTCAACGCGGCTTTACCCTGCTCGAACTGCTGGTGGTGATGGTCATCATCGGTCTGCTTGCCGGATACGTCGGCCCGCGCTTCTTCAGCCAGATCGGCAAGTCCGAGGTCAAGGCTGCGCGCGCGCAGATCGACGCGCTGGAAAAGGCGCTCGACCAGTTCCGCCTCGACAACGGGCGCTACCCGACCACCGAGGAGGGCCTGAAGGCACTGGTCGAGCGTCCGTCGACGACCAGCAAGTGGTCCGGCCCCTATCTGAAGAAGGCGGTTCCGCTCGACCCGTGGGAGCGTCCCTATATATATAAGGCACCTGGCGAACACGGTGAGTACGACCTGAGCTCGCTCGGCAAGGACGGCCAGGCGGGCGGCACCGAAGAAGCCGCCGACATCACGAACTGGTGACATGCTTTTCCGCATTCGCGCACTCGACGTCACCAATCGCATCACGCAGCTGCAGGTCGAAGCGTCCGACGAAGCGTCGGCACGCGCACAGGTTCAGGCCGACGGCCTGACCGTGCTGTCGGCGGCGCGTGCGCACACGCTGTCCTTCAACCGGCAGCGCTTTCCGGTGCTGCTGTTCTGTCAGGAGCTGCTGGCGCTGCTGCGTTCGGGCCTGTCGCTGGTCGAAGGTCTCGAGGTGATGGCCGAGAAGGAGGGCCGCACACTGTCGCGCACCGTGCTGACCGCGTTGATCGACGCGCTGCGCCAGGGCAAGACGCTGTCGATGGCGATGTCCGCCCAGACCGCCATCTTTCCCGACCTGCTGGTGGCGATGATCCGTGCGTCCGAACGCACCAGCGACCTCGACCAGGCGCTCGAACGCTATGTCGCCTACAGCGAACAGCTCGACAGCCTGCGCGGCAAGCTGGTCGCGGCAGCCACCTACCCGGTCATCCTGCTGGTGGTGGGCATGCTGGTGGTGCTCTTCCTGCTGGTGTTCGTGGTGCCGGAGTTCTCCAAAGTGTATGAAGATATTTCCACCGAACTGCCGCTGGCGTCGCAGTGGCTGCTCGCCTGGGGCCATTTCGTCAAGGCGAATTCGGCCTCGCTCGGGCTGGGCCTGCTCGTCGTGGTGATCGGTGTCGTGTGGACGGTGCGTCAGCCGGCGTTCCGTCAGGGGCTGATGGCGCAGTTCGAGCGCGTCCCCGGCATCGGCAGCCGGATGCGGGTGTTCCGCCTTGCGCGCTTCTTCCGCACGGTGGGCATGCTGCTGCGCGGTGGCATTCCGGTCGTGCAGTCGCTCGAACTGGTGCGCGAACTGCTGCCGCTGCCGATGCAGCAGAGTCTGACGCGCGCGCTGCTGTCGATACGCGAGGGCCGCGCGGCGTCGGACGCCTTCACCGAAGTCGGTCTGAGCACCGCCGTGGCGTCGCGCATGCTGCGCGTCGGCGAACGGGCAGGCAACCTGGGCGACATGATGGAACGCATCGCCGCCTTCCACGACGAGGAAATGACGCGCTGGCTCGACCGCGCGACCCGGCTGTTCGGTCCGCTGCTGATGCTGGTGATCGGTCTGGCCATCGGCGGCGTCGTGGTGCTGATGTACCTGCCCATCTTCCAGCTGGCGGAGAGCCTGCAATGAGCGCGCTGCCGACGACCGCCGTGCCGTCCCCGATTGCAGGCGATCTGCTGGCGCGCGCCCGTGCCCAGGCCGGGCGCGGCTCGGTCATGCAGGCGCTGATCGAGCTGTCCGGCAGTACGCCGGACGACATGTGCGCCCGGGTCGCTGCCCAGCTGGGTCTGCCCGTGATGCACAGCGCCGATCTCAACGCGCTGACGATGACCTTGGGCAGCATCCGCTTCTCCGAAGCGCTGGCGCGCTCGGTTGTGGTGGCGACCGACGACGCCGGCGCCCGCGTCGCGGTGGTCGCTGACCCTTACGACGCGGCGCTGCAGGACTGGCTGGCGGTCACGCTGCACGACAGCTTCGAGCTGCGCGTCGCCACGCGCGACGACATCACCGCCGCGCTGGCGCGCTTCGAGGAAAGTCAGCGCGCCTCCGCCGGCCTGCTCGACGAAGGCGAGCAGGTGAGCAGCAGTTCGGCCGAGGTGTTGTCGCTGGCGCGCATCGCCGACGACGCCAGCCCGGTCGTACGGGTGGTCAACTCGACGCTGTACGACGCGCTGAAGCAGGGCGCCTCCGACATCCACCTCGAATCGGTGCCGGCCGGCATGCAGGTGAAATACCGGGTCGACGGCGTGATGGTGCGGGTCGGTCAGATCGCCGGCGCCGACACCGCCGAGCAGGTCGTGTCGCGCATCAAGGTGCTGGCCGAGCTGGACATCGCCGAGCGGCGCGTGCCTCAGGACGGCCGCTTCAAAGTGGCCTACGCCGGCCGCGACATCGACCTGCGCGTGTCCATCATGCCCAGCGTGCATGGCGAGGACGCGGTGCTGCGGGTGCTCGACAAGGAACACCTGACCGAAGAGCTGAAGGCGCTGACGCTGGAAAGCCTGGGCTTCGACGACATCGCGCGCGCTGCGCTGCGCAAGCTGGCGGCCGAGCCCTACGGCATGCTGCTGGTGACCGGCCCGACCGGCTCCGGCAAGACCACCACGCTGTACGCCACCATCGGCGAGATCAACCACGGCCTGGACAAGATCATCACCATCGAGGACCCGGTCGAGTACCAGTTGCCCGGTGTGCTGCAGATTCCGGTGAACGAGAAGAAGGGCCTCACTTTCGCCCGTGGCCTGCGCTCGGTGCTGCGACACGACCCGGACAAGATCATGGTGGGCGAAATCCGCGACGGCGAAACCGCGGAGATCGCGGTGCAGGCAGCGCTGACCGGTCACCTGGTGCTGACCACGGTGCACGCCAACAACGTGTTCGACGTGATCGGCCGCTTCCTGCACATGGGCGTGGACCCCTACAACCTGGTGTCCGCCCTGAACGGCATCGTCGCCCAGCGCCTGCTGCGGCTGAACTGTCGCCACTGCGCGGCTCCGCAGGTGCCGGAAGCGGCGCAGCTGGAGGAATCCGGCCTGGCTGGTCTGATCGGCGCGGGCGGCTACGACTTTCGCGCCGGCACCGGTTGCGGCCATTGCCGGGGCACCGGCTACAAGGGCCGGCGAGCGATCGCCGAACTGCTGGTGCTGGACGACGAACTGCGCGAGCTCATCGTCACCCGCGCCCCGATGCGACAACTGAAGGAGGCCGCGCGAGCGCGCGGCACGCGCACCCTGCGCGAAGCCGGTCTGGCCCTGGTGGCCAGCGGCGAAACCAGTCTGGCGGAATTGAACCGTGTCACTTTTGTCGTCTGAGGTGCTGACGCTCGAAGTCGGTCCGCACGGCGTGTCGCTGGGTCGGCACGGCGTGGCGCAGATGCTGTCGCTGGACAATCTGGCCGCCGCGCTCGACGCCTTGCCGGCCGAGGCGACACCGCGTCGCGCTGCGCTGCAGGTAACGGTGGACAACGCCTGGGCGCGCTGGCAGGTGATCGAGGTGCCGCCCGGCGTCGTCGGCCACGATGAACAGCACGCGCTGGTGCGTGCCCGCATGATCGAGGTGTTCGGCAGCGCCGCCCAGGGCTGGGTGTTCAGCTGGGATGCACGGCCGGCGGCCAGCGTGCTCGCCTGCGCGCTCGATGCCGCGCTGGTGCAGCGCCTGCAGGCCTGGTGTGCCGCGCGCAGCGTGAAGCTGAAGAGCATGCAGCCGGCCTGGCTGCGTGCCTACGCCGGATTGCGCGGTGACGCGGCGACCGGCGGATTCGCACAGCTGCGCCATGGCTGGCTGTGCATGGGCCTGTGGGCAGGTGGTCGCTGGCTGCACGTGCGCGGCGAGGCGCTGGCCGATCCGGCCGGAATTGGCGCCGTGCTCGAGCGCAGGCTCAGCCTGTTCGACGGCGAACTGTCGGCCGGCCAGCTCTTCCTGCATGGTTCGCCGTCGGTGACGCTGCCGCGCGGCTGGCGCTGCGTGGCCGGAGGTGGCGCATGAGCAGGCGCCCGGCCGTTCCCGAAATCGACTTCGTTGCCCGTCGGCGTGCGCCCGGCTGGCTGGGCTGGCTGGCCCTCGCGCTCGGTTGCGCCGCGGCCGCCTTCGCCGCCGAGCGTTACGACACGCTGGGGGGGCAGGTCGAGGCGCAGCGCGCCGACAACCGCCGCGCCGCGCGTGCTGCCGAACAGGCGCGCGTACTGGCGCGACGCGACCAGGAGGACGCCGGCCTGCGCGCCCGTCTCGACGTCGCGCGCACGCTGTCGCTGCAGATGGCGCGCGACTGGCAGCCACTGTTCGCCGACCTCGAAGCTCTCGCCGGCAAGCACGCCGATGTCGCGCTGCTGTCGGTCGAACCGGACGCTGCGCGCGGACTGCTGCGCGTGACCGGCGAGGCGAAGGATCTGAATGCGCTGTTCGCCTACGCCGAGTCCTTTGCCGACGCGTCGTCGCTGATGGCGCCGCGCATCGAGGTGTTCGAGTTCAAGCAGCGCGAGGGCATGCAGGTGGTCGCCTTTTCGCTGCGTCTGAACTGGAGGCGCGCATGAAGCGGCTGCAGGCACATCTGGCTTATGCGCTGGCGCGCGCGGGCTGGGCAGGCGCCGTCGGCGTGGCGCTGCTGGCGTTCGCGCTGGCCATCCATTTCGGCGCGGCAGCACCGCTGCAGGCCGAACTGGAATCACTCGAAGCAGAGCACGAGTCGCTGGCCGAGCGGGTGGCGCAGGGCGTCAAGGTCGAGTCGCCGCGCGAACAGCTGGCGCGTTTCGACGCGGCGCTGGTCGAGCGCAAGCGCCTGCCGTCGCTGCTGGCCGATCTGTCGAAGACGGCGACCGCCGGCAAGCTTGCGCTGGCGCGCGTCGAAAGCCGCGAGTCACAGCCGCTGGGTTCGGGCTATGCGCGTCAGGAATACGTGTTCCCGCTGCGCGGCAGCTACCCGGCGCTGCGCGCCTGGCTGGCCGACATCCAGCGTCTGTCGCCGGCGGTGCTGGTGGACGATGTCGTGCTGCGCCGCGAGGACATCGCGCGCGATACGGTCGACGCCACGGTACGCGTGTCGATACTGATGAAGGAGGCTTCATGAACCGCGGCCTCGTCATTGCGCTGATCGCGACGCTGCTTGCGGTGTGGTACGCGGCCGGCATCGAGGACGACGCCGGCGACGCGGCTGGCCTGGTCGCGGAACCGCGCGCCTCGCGCAGCACGGCGGTGGCGACTGCCCGCACGGCGGCGGTGGAGCAGGGCAGCGCGATCGCCGCGCTGCCGGTGCGGACCGCAGCCGAGGTCGGGCATGACCTGTTCGCCGCGCACAGCTTCCTGCCGCCACCGCCCAAGGTGAGCGTGCAGGCCGGACCGCCACCGGCGCCGGTCGCGCCCCCCTTGCCCTTCCGTTACCAGGGCCGGATGACCGAAGGCACGTCCACCGTCGTCTTCCTCGCCCAGGGTGAGCGCATGCTTGTCGCGCGCCAGGGCGATCTGCTGAACAACCAGTACCGCGTCGAATCGGTGAGCGCCAGCGCCGTCACCTTCGTGTTCGAACCGCTCAAGCAGCGGCAGACCTTGTCCATCGGAAACGCCAAATGACTGCATTCTTCCCGCCCCGCGTGCGCGCGGCCTTCCTGCTTTTCGCTGCGGTGCTTGCACTTGCGGGCTGTGCCACCAACAAGGCGTTCGAGGACGGCAAGCTGGCGCTGATGGCCGGCGAGCAGGATCGCGCGCTCGGGCTGTTCGAACAGGCGGCGAAGCAGTCGCCGGACAACGCCGAGATCCGCGCCACGCTGTACCGGCAACGAGAGGTGGCGATCGCGCGCCATCTGGCGCAGGCCGAGGCCGCGCGCATCGCCGGCAACCGCGAAGCCGCTGCCGCCGCACTCGACCGCGTGCTGGCGATGGATGCACGCAACCCGCGCGCGATTTCGATGCGCGACCAGCTGCTGCGCGGCGTGCGCCACGATGCGATGGTGACCGAGGCGAACGCGATGTTCGTGCGCAAGGACGTGTCCGGTGCCGAAGCGCGCGTGCGCAACGTGCTCGGGCAGGACGGCTCGCACGCCGGCGCGCGCGAGCTGCTGCGCCAGATCGAAGAGGCGCGGCCGAAGCAGCAGACGCCGGCCGCACTTGGCGACATGTTCCAGAAGACGGTGACGCTGGAGTTCCGCGACACCTCGATGCGCAACGTATTCGAGGCGATCGCCCGTTCGACCGGCATCAACTTCGTGTTCGACAAGGACGTGCGCCCAGACATCAAGGTGACGCTGTTCGTGCGCAACACGACGGTGGCCGAGGTGATGCGCCTCATCCTGATCACCAACCAGCTCGAACGCAGCGTGCTGTCGGAGAACACCGTTCTCATCTATCCGAACACCGCTGCCAAGGTGCGCGAGTACAAGGAGCTGGTCACCCGCACCTTCTTCCTGGTCAACGCCGAGGCGAAACAGGTGCAGAACCTGATCAAGACGGTGATCAAGACCAAGGACATCTACATCGACGAGCGGCTGAACGTGATCGTGATGAAGGACACCGTCGATGCGGTACGACTGGCCGAACAGCTGGTCGAGTCGGTCGACGTGGCCGAGCCCGAGGTGATGCTGGA
This sequence comes from Methyloversatilis discipulorum, assembly GCF_000385375.1. Classification (NCBI taxonomy): domain Bacteria; kingdom Pseudomonadati; phylum Pseudomonadota; class Betaproteobacteria; order Nitrosomonadales; family Sterolibacteriaceae; genus Methyloversatilis; species Methyloversatilis discipulorum. Next base: position 2,531,481 of record NZ_ARVV01000001.1, on the reverse strand, counting down.
AGTCGAGGTGCTGGAGGTCAGCAGCAACAAGATGAAGGAACTGGGCATCGATTTCCCGGACCAGATCGGCTACGGCATCCTGACGCCGAACATCAGCAATTCGGTCAGTACGGCGGCGGGCATCACGACGACGACGACGCTGGGTGGCCAGTTGCTGCAAGGCAATATCAATCTGAAGGACACCAACGGGCTGGTGGTGCCCTATGTCAGCAATCCCGGTCTGATCCTGAATCTGAAGGCGACCGATGGAGCGGCCAACCTGCTCGCCAACCCGCGCATCCGCGTCAAGAACAAGGAAAAGGCCAAGGTGCATATCGGCGAGAAGCTGCCGGTGTTCACGACGACCTCGACCGCCAACGTCGGCGTGTCGGCCTCGGTCACCTACCTCGACGTCGGTCTGAAGCTCGACGTCGAGCCGCTGATCCACCCGGAGGACGACGTTGACATCAAGATGACGATGGAGGTGTCGAGCATCGTCAAGGAAGTGACTGGCCCGCAGAGTTCACTCGCCTATCAGGTCGGCACCCGCTCGACCGCGACCGCGCTGCGACTGAAGGACGGCGAGACGCAGATTCTGGCCGGCCTGATTTCGGACGAAGAGCGCACCAGCGCGTCGCGCCTGCCGGGCCTGGGTCACCTGCCGCTGATCGGCAAGCTGTTCTCCAGCGAGCGCGGCAGCAACAACAAGACCGAAATCGTTCTGCTGATCACGCCGCGCATCGTGCGCAACCTGAGCCGGCCGGCCCATATCGCGCCGGCGCTGCCGGCCGGTACCGAAGCGGCGGTCGGCGCCGCGTCGCTGTCGATCCGCCAGTCGGGCAAGGACCAGGGCATGCGCCTGTCGAGTTCGGGCGGCGGTGTTGCGCCGGCTGCCGGCGCGGTGCAGTTCGCGTCGCCGTCGCGCGCGGTTCAGCCGGAACCGGCCCCGGCACCTGAACCTGAGGAAGCGGCGGGCGGTGCCGAACTGCGCATGCAGTCGTCGGGCGAGGTGGCGGCGGGCGGTGAGGCAGGGGTGATCGTATCGATGACCGCAGGCGCCGGTGTGAGCAACGCGACGATAGAGATTGTCTATGACCCGAACGTGCTGACCGCGCTCGGAACGGTGACCGCCCCAGGGCGTGCGGCGGTGACCTTGTCGGCTGCAGGTGCGGGGCAGGAGGCGCGCGCCGAACTGCGCTTCCGCGCGGCACCGAACGCGCCGGCAGGCGCCAGCAGCGTGCAGGTGGGCAATGTGGTGGCGCTGGGTGCGGACGGCAATCCGCTGCAGATCAACGCACCGTCGCCAGTCGATATCGTGATCCGCCCGTAAGCCGAACGCGTCGCTGACACTGCGACGTGCGCGCAAAAGAAAAGGGGAAGGCGGTCTGCCTTCCCCTTGTCCGTATCGCGCTCCGCGAAGGCTGTATCAGCCAGCCTTGCGGTGCGCGCGGGCTTCCTTTTTCAGACGCTTGAACGTATCCGGATCGGTTGCGCGCAGGTATTCGACGACTTCGACGTCTTCGCGACGGATCTTGCTGATGTCGATCTGCTCGACGTGCACCAGACGCAGCAGCGCTTGCACGGGCTTCGGCATATTGCGGCCGCTTTCGTAGCGGGAGCCGCCGCTTTGCGTCACGCCGAGGCGCGACCAGAACTGCGACTGGTTCATGCCCAGCTTCTTGCGGATTTCACGTGCGTCGATGGTATCGGTTGCTTTCATGCTCGTTGTCCTTGATGAGTTGAACATCGAAACTTCGGTGCCGGGATCCTTGAAAATCCGGTGCCTGGCTGCCTGCCGCTTCGCATAGCTGCTTACTCCCGTGCCTATAACTAAAGTCATAGACAAAACCCAGTATAAATGATCACAACGTCCTGCACCAAACAGCTTTGCATATGTTTGCAAGTCGCTTGGTATTGTCGTGGACATCGTTTTTCGCCAGACGTTTCGCGCCGACTTTAGGTGCCCTGAACCGGAAAATCCGACGCGCCATTTTGCCGGGGGCGGATCAGTTACAATCGCGGGTTTTCGTACAACGTCCCGGAAGTTCAGATGGCTCTCATCGTCCAGAAATACGGCGGCACCTCGGTCGGCAAGCCCGACCGCATCAAGAGCGTTGCCCGCCGGGTCGCCGGCTACGTCGCCCGCGGCCACAAGATGGTCATCGTGGTGTCGGCCATGAGCGGCGAAACCAATCGTCTGCTGGGCCTTGCCAAGGAGATTTCGCCGACGCCCGATCCGCGCGAGCTCGACGTGATCGCCTCCACCGGCGAGCAGGTCACCATCGGCCTGCTGTCGATGGCGCTGAAGGATCTCGGTCTGAAGGCGCGCAGCTATACCGGCGGCCAGGTGCGCATCCTGACCGATGATGCGCACACCAAGGCGCGCATCCTGTCGATCGACGAACACAATATCCGTCGCGACCTCGATGAAGGTCACGTCGTCGTCGTCGCCGGTTTCCAGGGCGTGGACGAGAAGGGCAACATCACGACCCTCGGTCGCGGTGGTTCCGACACCACCGGCGTCGCGCTGGCCGCCGCGCTCGGCGCCGACGAGTGCCAGATCTACACCGACGTCGATGGTGTGTACACCACCGACCCGCGCATCGTGCCGGAAGCCCGCCGCCTCGACCGCATCACCTTCGAGGAAATGCTCGAGATGGCGAGTCTGGGCTCGAAGGTGCTGCAGATCCGCTCGGTCGAGTTCGCAGGCAAGTACAAGGTCAAGCTGCGCGTGCTGTCCAGTTTCGAGGACGAGGGTCACGAAGGCCCGGGCACGCTGATTACTGTCGAGGAAGACGTCAATATGGAACAACCCATCATCTCCGGCATCGCCTTCAACCGCGACGAGGCCAAACTGACCGTGCTCGGCGTGCCGGACCGTCCGGGCATCGCCTATCAGATCCTGGGCCCGATCGCCGACGCCAACATCGACGTCGACATGATCATCCAGAACGTCGGCCACGACGGCTCGACCGATTTCTCGTTTACGGTGAATCGCGGCGAGTTCGCGCGGGCGATGGAAATTCTTGAGAGCGTTCGCCAGCACATCGGTGCTCGCGAGATCAAGGGCGACAACAAGATCTGCAAGGTGTCGGCCGTCGGCGTCGGCATGCGCTCGCACCCGGGTGTGGCCAGCAAGATGTTCCGCACGCTGGCGGAAGAGGGCATCAACATCCAGATGATTTCGACGTCCGAAATCAAGGTGTCGGTGGTGCTCGACGAGAAGTACCTCGAACTCGCCGTGCGCGTTCTGCACCGCGCGTTCGAACTCGATCAGCCGGCGCAGTAATCAGCCGGAATAAATCGCGCGCAGGTTTGACCGGAGCAGGTCTTACCGGTATGATTCGCGCGCTTTTGCAGTACCGGAGAGGTGGCCGAGAGGTCGAAGGCACTCCCCTGCTAAGGGAGCATACGGGCCAAAACCTGTATCGAGGGTTCGAATCCCTCCCTCTCCGCCAAGCAACCATTGATTCATGAAATGGTTGCAGTATTGAAAAGATGTGCTATAGTTCTGCCTCTCTGCAGCGCGCCCGTAGCTCAGCTGGATAGAGTACTTGGCTACGAACCAAGGGGTCGGGCGTTCGAATCGCTCCGGGCGCGCCACTTTACCGCAGAGAAAAAAAGAGATAGGCCAGTCGATTGACTGGCCTTTTTCTTTTGTCCTTCCCCTCCGTGGCCGCATTCTGCGGCGACTGGCTTCCGTTCTTCATTCCTCACTTCGCCGTATGCGTGCGACGTGGGCGACATCGACCACCGTGTATCCATTCGTCACATTCCGTCGGTGTTCTTCGCAGCGGCGGCGCCAAGTGACCTTGGTAATATGACAAAGTCGTTTCATGACTTCGTTCAGGGAGGGGAAGCGGGTGGTCATAAGAAAAAAGAGTGCGGGGTTCGAGGAGGAGCGGGTCACGCCGGTGGCCTGGCTGAAGGCGAAGCTCGGTGTGCCCGAGCATGCGACGTATCTTGGTTTCGGCGTGCAGAAGGAGGGTGGGGCGCTCTTCCTCGCCGTCTGTGATCCCGCCGGTGCGCCCTCGGACTGGGGCTGGACCCCCTCGGTCGAGCAGGCGCGGAAGTTCGTCGGCTGGCGCGAAGCGGTCGATGCGTCTGAACGCTGTGCGGGCAGCGGCGTCGTGCTGTACTTCGACTATGGCGAGGAAATCTGGGTGTTTCCGGCGCGCTAGTCCGTCGGCGTGGCAGCGGTCCCGCCCGTGGGGCGGGACCGCTTTGTTCATCCGTAGCGCAGTTCCGTTGCCTTGCCCCAGAACACACGGTGTGCAAAGAAGGTGTAGGCGAGGATGGCTGGCACCGTGATGGCGCAGCCGGCGAGTATGAGATTGAGCGCAGCGGTGGAGCTCGCCGCCTGCCAGATCGTGATGCGATCCATCACGACGAAGGGGTAGAGGCTGTAGGCGAGGCCCAGGCCCCCCATCAGGAATACCCCGACGGTCAGGACGAAGGGCAGCCAGCAAAGCGTGCCCAATGAGCGTTTGCCGTTCAGTGTCCACCACAGTGCGACGAAGCAGGCGAAGGTGGCGAACGGTATCGGCAGCAGGCCGATGAATTGCGGCAGACTGAACCAGCGCGCGCTGACCGTATCGCTGACCCAGGGTGTGGCAAGCGAAATGAGGCCCATGCCCACGACGACCGGTATCAACGCAAGCCGTCCCCAGTGTGCTGCCCGTGATTGAAGTTCGCCTTCAGTCTTAAGCACCAGCCAAGTGGCGCCCATCAGCACATAGGCGCAGGGCAGCGCGATGGCGATCGCCAGAGCGAACAGGTCGTAGGCACCGCCGTCGGCAAAGCCGGTGATGAAGCGGCCGAGCATCCAGCCCTGTGCGACCGAGGTGACGGTCGAGCCGGCGAAGAAGACAAAATTCCACAGCGGCTTGTGCTTGTCCTGCGCCTTGACCCGGAAGTCGAAGGCCACGCCGCGCAGGATGAGGCCCAGCAGCATCAGTGCGATCGGCAGGTAGAGCGCGGTCATGACGACGCCGTGCGCTTTCGGGAAGGCGATCAGCAGGATGCCTACGCCCAGCACCAGCCAGGTTTCGTTGGCGTCCCAGAAAGGGCCGATGGACGCGATCATCATGTCCTTCTGACCGTCGTCGGCGCGATGCAGCAGCATGCCGACGCCCAGATCGAAGCCGTCGAGCACGACGTAGAGGAACATCGCCAGGCCCATCAGGCCCATGAAGATCACCGGCAGGATTTCGGCCCAGCTCATGCGCCACCTTCCTTCTTTGCGGGTTGGGTGCCGAGCAGTGTCGCCGCGCCGCCGGTGGGCGCAGGGTCATAGCTGTCGGACGGTTTCTCGGCCATGTAGCGCAGCACACTTATATATGCAGCGATCAGCAGGATGTAGGTGATCAGGTAGCCGGCCAGCGTGATCGCGATGTGCGGCGCCGGCGTCGTCGAAGCGACGTCGGCTGTCCTGATCAGACCTTGCACGATCCAGGGTTGGCGACCGATTTCGGTCACATACCAGCCGGCGACCGTGGCGATCCAGCCGGAAAAGGTCATCGCGGCGATGCCGACCATGAGCCATCGCGGCGCGTTTTCGGGCTGCCAGCCTCGACGTCGCAGCAGCCACCAGCCTGCCCAACTCACCAGCAGCATCAACGTGCCCACGGCGACCATGACGCGGAAGCCGAAGAACAGCGGCTTTACCGGCGGATGTGCCTCGAATTCGTTCAGACCCTTCAGTTCGCCATCCCATTCATGGGTCAGGATGAAGGACGCCATCTTCGGAATCCCGATGGCCATGTCATTGCGTCGCTCGGTCTCGTTGGGCAGCGCGAACAGCAGCAGCGGTGCGCCCTTCTCGGTCTCCCATACGCCTTCAATTGCGGCGATCTTCTGCGGCTGATGGTGCAGCGTGTTCAGGCCGTGCATGTCTCCGACCAGGATTTGTACCGGAATCAGTACCGCCGCCAGCGTGATCGCGGCGCGCAGCGCCAGCGGTGTCGATGCGTTGGCCTTGCCGCGCAGCACCTGCCATGCCGACACGCCGGCGACCAGGAAAGCCATGGTCAGGAAGGAGGCCAGCAGCATGTGGGAGAAGCGGTAGGGGAAGGACGGATTGAAGATGATTTCCATCCAGCTCGTGACGTGGAATTCACCGTTGATGATTTCGTAGCCGACCGGCGTCTGCATCCAGGAATTGAGTACGAGGATCCAGAACGCGCTCATCGTCGTGCCGAAGGCGACCAGGAAGGTGGCAAGCAGGTGCACTCGCTCGCTCACCCGGCCGTGACCGAACAGCATCACGCCGAGGAAGGTGGCTTCGAGGAAGAAGGCTGTCAGCACCTCGAAGCCGAGCAGTGGTCCGGCGATGTTGCCCACCTTCTCCATGAAGCCGGGCCAGTTGGTGCCGAACTGGAAACTCATCGTGATGCCGCTGACCACGCCGAGCGCGAAGGTAAGCGCGAACACCTTGGTCCAGAAGCGGTAGGCGGTCAGCCAGGGCCGGTGGCTGGTCTTCAGCCAGCGCCAGCGCATGAACAGCAGCATCCACCCGAGCGAGATCGAAATGGTCGGGAATAGGATGTGGAAGGTGATGTTGGCGGCAAACTGGATGCGCGCCAGCAGGACGGGATCAAGATCCATCGGTGTATCTCACTCCTTGCTGCCGGATTTGAGCTGGCCGGTCAGTTCCAGCAGTTTCTGGACTCTTGCGCCCATGCGCATCAGCTTGGCCAATGTCTGGGCGTCGAGTCTCTGTACGTCGTCGAACCAGTTGCTCATCAGTTCGATCAGGTCGTGCATGCCTTTCATGCGCTCCTGGGCGACCTTGTCCTCGTCGCAGCTCGGTGTTTCGAGCAATGCGCTGCGCAGCATCGACAGGGTCGGTTCCATCTCGCGCCGGCGGCGCTCTTCCGCCAGCGTGCGGAAGATTTCCCAGGCGTCGCTCGGTGCTTCGAAATACTCGCGACGGTCGCCTGCCACGTGCCTCAGTTTCACCAGGCGCCACGACTGCAGCTCCTTCAACCCCATGCTGACGTTGGAGCGCGAGTACGACAGCGTCTCGGCGATCTCGTCGGCGCAGAGCGGCTTCGGTGACACGAAGATGAGCGCGTAGATCTGGCCAACCGTGCGGTTGATGCCCCAGCGGCTGCCCATTTCGCCGAAGTGCGCAACGAAGCTATGTACCAGCGGTGTCATGATCTTCGGACTTTTCAAGCGCTATCTGAATGGTCGTTAATATAAATCAAATTTCAGAAAATACTGAAATTTCGGAAAGATCTGATCGTGACTCTGACCACGGACCCGTCGCGCGTGGAGGCTGCTCGTGTCGATCCGTGATCGTGGGCGGTATCGGCTCCGCCCGCGCGTCGGCGTTGCGGTGCAGCATGCAGGCAGACGGGGCGCGTCGGTATTGGTACAATCTCAGGTTGTCCTTCCGTTTCCCTAGCCGCCTTTACCGGAGATACCCATGGCCGCAGAACGTACCCTTTCGATCATCAAGCCCGACGCCGTCGCCAAGAACGTGATCGGCAAGATCTACCAGCGTTTCGAAGACGCCGGCCTGAAGATCGTCGCTTCCCGCATGACCCAGCTGTCGCGCGCCGAAGCCGAAGGCTTCTACGCCGTGCATCGCGAGCGTCCCTTCTTCAAGGATCTGGTCGATTTCATGATTTCCGGCCCGGTCATGATCCAGGTGCTGGAAGGCGAGGGCGCCATCCTGAAGAACCGCGACCTGATGGGCGCCACCGATCCGAAGAAGGCTGCGCCGGGTACCATCCGCGCCGATTTCGCCGACTCGATCGACGCTAACGCCGTCCACGGTTCGGACGCGCCGGAAACCGCCGCCGTCGAGATCGCCTATTTCTTCCCGGCGCTGAACGTCTATTCGCGCTGAGAGAGTAAACGCGTGACCCGCACCAACCTGCTGCAATTCGACGCCGAGGGCTTCGCCGACTTCTTTACGAGTCTGGGCGAGAAGCCCTTCCGCGCGCGGCAGGTGATGCGGTGGATACACCGCAATGGCGAAGGCGATTTCGACGCGATGAGCGACGTCGCCAAGTCCTTGCGTGCCAAGCTGGCGGACATCGCCTGCGTCGAGGCCCCGGTGCCGGTGCGAGACAGCACCAGTACCGACGGCACGCGCAAATGGCTGATCGACGTCGGTGCCGGCAATGCGGTGGAAACCGTGTTCATTCCGGAAGAGCGTCGCGGCACGCTGTGCATTTCGACGCAGGCGGGCTGTGCGCTGGACTGCGCCTTCTGCTCGACCGGCAAGCAGGGTTTCAACCGCAATCTCGAAGTATCGGAAATCATCGGTCAGCTCTGGCTTGCCAACCGTGCGCTCGGCGCGGTGCGTGGTGGCGAGAATGACGGCGAGCGCGTGATTTCCAACGTCGTCATGATGGGCATGGGCGAGCCGCTGGCCAATTTCGACGCCACGGTGGCCGCGCTCAAGCTGATGCTGGACGACAACGCATACGGTCTGTCACGCCGTCGGGTGACGGTGTCGACCTCGGGCATCGTGCCGGCGATGGATCGCCTGCGCGACGCCTGCCCGGTCGCGCTGGCGGTGTCGCTGCACGCGCCGAACGACGCGCTGCGCGACGAGCTGGTGCCGATCAACAAGAAGTACCCGCTGCGCGAGCTGCTGGCTGCCTGCGTGCGCTACCTCGATCGTGCGCCGCGCGACTTCATCACCTTCGAGTACGTCATGCTCGACGGCGTGAACGACAGCGACGAGCATGCGCGACAACTGGTCGATATTGCCCGCCAGGTGCCGTGCAAGTACAACCTGATTCCGTTCAACCCCTTCCCGCAGGCGCCTTTCGGGCGTTCGTCGAAGGAGCGCATTCGCCGCTTCTCCGAAATCCTGATGGCCGAAGGCATCGTCACGACGACGCGCAAGACGCGCGGCGACGACGTCGATGCCGCCTGCGGCCAGCTCGCCGGCCAGGTGCTCGACCGCACCCGGCGCACCCGCAAGACCATTCCGATCCAGGAGGTTCCCGCACGGTGAAAAGATTGATTGCAGGCGCGGCCGCCGCGCTGTCCGCGGCATGGCTGTTGGCGGGATGCGCCGGCGGCCAGACCGGCCGCCCGGGCACTGCCGCATCGAACGCCCCGTCTACGCCGGCTTCCGACTACCGGCCGGTCGAGAACATTGTTACCGGCGCCGCCCGCACCCGCGCCAAATCGCACACCGAGCTCGGTCTGGCCTATCTGGAGGCGGGCAATGTCGCGGTGGCGCTCGACGAAGGCCGCCAGGCCCTGCGCGACGATTCGTCTTACGGGCCTGCCTACAATCTGATGGGTCTCGCCCACATGTACCTGCAGGAACGTCAGCAGGCGCGCGAGAATTTTGAGAAGGCACTGCGCCTGTCGCCGAGCGACCCGGACATCAACAACAATTTCGGCTGGTTCCTTTGCCAGAGCGGTGAGCACGCGCGTGCGATGGAGCTGTTCAATACGGCGATCAAGAACCCGCTTTACGCACATCCGACCCGCCCCTACACCAATGCCGGCCTGTGTGCGATGGAGGCGGGCGATCTGGCCGGGGCCGAGGTGAATTTCCTGCGCGCGATCAACGCCGATCCGGACAACCTGCAAGCCCTCTACAACCTCGCTGCCCTGTTCTATCGCCGGGCGAACTACTACGAGGCGCGCAAGTATCTGAGCGACTTCCACGCCAAGACCGACCCGGTGGCGGAAAGTCTGTGGCTGGCCGTGCGCATCGAGCGCAAGCTCGGCGACAAGGCTTCGGAATCGGGTTTTGCAGGTCAGTTGCGTCGCCGCTTTGCCGGTACGCCGCAGCACCAGGCGCTGATGCAGGGGAACTACGACTGATGACGGTCGATAACGCAGTACAGGAGTCATCGTTGCAGCAATCGGTCGGTGCGCAACTGCGCCGTGCGCGCGAAGCGCGCGGCATGACGGTCGAAGGGGTCGGCGCCGCCATCAAGCTGGCTGCGCGCCAGGTTGAGGCCATCGAAGCCGACGCCTATGCAGAGCTGATGAATCCGACCTACGCCCGTGGCTTCATCCGCAACTACGCCGCCCTGATCGGTCTCGATCCGAAGGCATTGCTGGCGCAATTGGATCAACAGCAGGTGCGTGCAACGCCGCAACTGGTCGAGCAGGCCGACGTCGGCGTCGCGATGCCGGTGCAGTCGTCCCGCCGCAAGTGGTTGTTGCCGCTGCTCGCGCTCAGTGTGCCGGTCGTCGTCGCCATCGCGCTCTATGTGTGGTCCGAGTTCTGGACCGCTCCGCCCGGTGAGTCGGTGCAGGTGGAGCAGGAGGCGGTGATGCCGCCGCCGGACGCTGTGGCCGAGCCCGAGACCGAACCGGCGACGCCGAGCGTGGATGCGCAGGTGGCCGATGCGGTCGCGACAGAAGCGACGCTCGCGGCAGCGTTGCCCGAGGCCTCGCCGCCGTCGACGGCCGAAACCGCCAGTGCGCCGCCGGTGACCGGGCAGCGGCAGCTTGCATTCACCTTCGCGGCCGATTCCTGGGTAGAAATCCGCGACGCGCAGGACCGCATCATCCTGTCCGAACTCAATCGCGCCGGCAGCGCGCGCAGCGTTGGCGCCGTGTTCCCGGTGTCGCTGGTGATCGGCAATGCGAAGTCGGTCCGTCTGAGCATCGACGGCACGCCGCATGATCTGGCCCCGGCGACCAAGGTCGATGTCGCCCGTCTGAGGCTCGAATGATGAGTGATCTGTCCTCTGCCATTTCCCGTCGTGCTACGCGCACCGTGCGCGTCGGCGGTGTCGTGATCGGATCGGCTGCGCCGGTGGTGGTGCAGTCGATGACCAACACCGATACCGAAGATCACATCTCGACCGCGATCCAGGTCGCTCAACTGGCGCGCGCCGGCTCGGAAATCGTGCGCATCACCGTGAACACGATGGAAGCCGCTGCCGCTGTGCCCAAGGTGCGCGAGCAGCTGTTGAAGATGAATGTCGACGTCCCGCTGGTCGGCGACTTTCACTTCAACGGCCACAAGCTGCTGCGCGAACACCCGGCCTGCGCCGAGGTGCTCGACAAGCTGCGCATCAACCCCGGCAATGTCGGCAAGGGCAGCAAGCGCGACGAGCAGTATGCCGCACTGATCGACATCGCCTGCCGCTACGACAAGCCGGTGCGCATCGGCGTGAACTGGGGCAGCCTGGATCAGGCGCTGCTCGCCCGCGTGATGGACGAGAACGCGCGGCGCCCTCAGCCCAAGGATGCGGTCGAGGTGATGCGCGAAGCCATGGTCACGTCGGCGCTCGAAAGTGCGGCGCAGGCGGTCGAGTGGGGGCTGTCGCCGGAGAAGATCATCCTGTCCTGCAAGGTGAGCGGTGTGCAGGACCTGATCGCCATCTATTCCGAACTGGCCAAGCGCTGCGACTACCCGCTGCACCTGGGCCTGACCGAAGCCGGCATGGGTTCCAAGGGCATTGTCGCGTCGACCGCGGCGATGTCGGTGCTGCTGCAGCAGGGCATCGGCGACACCATACGCGTGTCGCTGACGCCGGAGCCGAACGGCGACCGCACGAAGGAAGTGATCGTTGCCCAGGAAATGCTGCAGACCATGGGGCTGCGTGCCTTCACGCCCATGGTCGCGGCCTGTCCCGGCTGCGGTCGCACGACCTCGACCTTCTTCCAGGAACTGGCCGCCGACATCCAGACCTATGTGCGCGACAAGATGCCGGAATGGAAGACGCAGTACGACGGCGTCGAACGCATGACGCTGGCCGTCATGGGCTGTGTCGTGAACGGCCCGGGCGAGAGCAAGCACGCCAACATCGGCATTTCGCTGCCGGGCACAGGGGAAACGCCGGTGGCACCCGTGTTCGAGGACGGAGAGAAGACCGTCACGCTGAAGGGCGACAACATCGCCGCTGAATTCCGCGGCATCGTCGACGCCTACGTCGCTCGCACCTACACCAAGAAAATCGCCGGCAGCACCGGCGCCTGAACGAAGAACAATGAGCAAACTGCAAGCCGTTCGCGGCATGAACGACATCCTGCCGGACGAGGCGGAACGCTGGGAAGCATTCGAAACCATCGTGCGCGACTGGCTGCGCGGCTACGGCTACCGGCCTATCCGCATGCCGCTGCTCGAGCACACGCCGCTGTTCAAGCGCGCCATCGGTGAAGTGACCGATATCGTCGAGAAGGAAATGTATTCCTTCGAGGACGCGCTCAATGGCGAGAACCTGACGCTGCGCCCGGAAGGCACCGCTTCCTGCGTGCGCGCGGTGACCGAGCACAACCTGCTGTACGACAGCCCGCGCAAGCTCTGGTACATGGGCCCGATGTTCCGCCACGAGCGTCCGCAGAAGGGGCGCTACCGCCAGTTCCATCAGGTCGGTGTCGAGGCGCTGGGCTACGCCGGGCCGGACATCGACGCCGAACTGATCATCATGTGCCAGCGCCTTTGGGACGACCTGGACCTGATGGGCATCAAGCTCGAAATCAACTCGCTCGGTTCGCCGGAAGAGCGCCTGAAGCACCGCGCCGAACTGATCGCCTACTTCGAGACGCACCAGGCCCAGCTCGACGAAGACGCGAAGCGCCGGCTGCACAGTAATCCGCTGCGCATCCTCGATACCAAGAACCCGGCCATGCAGGCGCTGGTCGAAGCGGCGCCCAAGCTGTCCGATTATCTCGGTGAGGAATCGCTGGCGCATTTCACCGCGATCCAGGACACGCTGCGCGCGGCCAACATCCCGTTCCGCATCAACCCGCGTCTGGTGCGCGGGCTGGATTACTACAACCTCACCGTGTTCGAGTGGGTGACCGATCAGCTCGGTGCCCAGGGCACGGTGTGTGCAGGCGGTCGTTACGACGGACTGATCGCCCAGCTAGGTGGCAAGCCGGCGCCGGCCGCCGGTTTCGCCATGGGCATCGAGCGCCTGATGGCGCTGTGGGACGCGAAGCAGGCCGACGCGCTGGTCGACCGGGTCGAGGTGTACATCGTGCATTCCGGCGCCGGCACCCAGGCGGCCGCCTTCACGCTGGCCGAGCGTCTGCGCGACGGCGGTTTCGCGACGCTGATGCACTGCGGCGGTGGCAGCTTCAAGTCGCAGATGAAGCGCGCCGATGCGTCCGGTGCCATGGTGGCGCTCATCCTCGGCGAGGACGAGGTCGCGGCCGGCGAAGTGACCTTCAAGCCGCTGCGCGGTGGCGAGCAGATGCGCGTCAGTCTCGACGACGTTGGCGAGCATCTGGCCGCCATGCTGCTGGACGACTTCGTCAGCGACCGCGACGACATTTTCCAATAACGAACTTTCAATAACCGGATTACCGGGCAGGAGCCGACACCATGGCAGCACTCGATCTGGAAGAACAGGAACAGCTCTCCGCCATCAAGGCGTGGTGGAACCAGTGGGGCAACGCGATCACCTGGGTGGTGATCGCCATTTCGGCCGCCATCATCGGCCAGCAGGCGTGGGGCTGGTACAACCGCGACCAGTCGGTCAAGGCGAGCGCCGTGTTCGACACGCTGCAGGAAGCGGCCCTGGCCGGTGACCTGAAGAAGACCCGCGAGGCGGCGGGAGAACTGACCGAACACTACGCCAGCAGCCCGTATGCGGCGCTGGGCGCACTGCTGTCGGCCAAGGTGCATGTCGAGAACAGCGACACCAAGACGGCCCGCGCGCAGCTCGAATGGGTGAAGGACAAGGCATCGGAGGACGTTCTGCGCGACCTGGCCCGCCTGCGTCTGGCCTACGTCATGATCGAGGAGCAGGCGTTCGACGACGCCGCGAAGCTGCTCGACGGCAAGGCCGAGGCGTCGCTGGAGGCCCGCTTCCTCGAAGCGCGTGGCGATCTGCACCTGATGCGCGACCAGCGTGACGAGGCGCGTGCCGCCTATCAGTCGGCGCTGACCAAGCTGGACGACATGATCAAGGCTGAAGGTGAGGCGGCGTCGCTCGCCCAGCAGGGCTATCGCAACGTGATCGAAATCAAGCTGGACGCCGTGGGAGGCAAGCAGTGAAACGTGCTTCGGCCCTGCTGCTCGTCGCGGCGCTGACCGGGTGTTCGTCGCTGTCGCTGGACAGCCTGAATCCGTTCAGCGGCCCGTCCAAACCCAAGGTCCCGCCGCTGGGCGTGATCCAGCCGACGGCGCAGCTGGCCGAGGTGTGGCGTTTCGGCGCCGGCAAGTCGGACAATTTCGTATTCGAACCGGCGGTGATCGGCGGTACCGTCTATGTCGCCTCGCGTGAAGGTTCGGTCGCACGCATCGACGACGGACGCCAGATCTGGAAGATCGACGCCGGAAAGAAGCTGTCGGGTGGTGTCGGCGCCAATGAGCGCATGCTGGTGGTCGGTACGGAAAAGGGCGAAGTGCTCGCGTTTTCCACCGACGGCAAGCCGATGTGGCAAGGCAGCGTCACGTCGGAAGTGCTCAGCGCGCCTGAAGTGTCGGATGACATGGTGTTCGTGCGCAGCGCCGACAGCCGCATCCAGGCTTTTGCCGCCGCCGACGGTGCCCGCAAGTGGAACTACCAGCGCGCCAACCCGGCCCTGACACTGCGCACGCACGCCGGGCTGATCACGACGCCGTCGCTGGTGCTGGCCGGATTCCCCGGCGGCAAGCTGGTGGCGATCAATCGCACCAACGGTTCCGCGGTGTGGGAATCCAACGTTGCGCTGCCCAAGGGCTCGACCGAGCTGGAGCGAATCGCTGACGTGACGAGCCCGCCGGTGATCGCCGGTCGCGAGGTCTGTGCTGCCGCCTTCCAGGGGCGCGTCGCCTGCTTCGAACTGAGCAGCGGCAATGCCGTCTGGACGCGGGATATTTCGAGCAGCGCCGGTATCGACATCGATACGCAGAATCTCTACATCAGCGACGACAAGGGCGCGGTGCATGCGCTCGATCGCGCCACCGGCGCCAGCCTGTGGAAGCAGGACAAGCTGGCCGGCCGCTTCCCGGGCAAGCCGCTTGCTCTGGAGGGATTTGTTGCGGTCAGCGATGTCGAAGGTATCGTGCACCTGCTGCAGCGCGAGAACGGTGCCTTTGCTGCCCGCCTGAACGGTGACGGCAGTGCCATCAACGCGGCGATGCAGCCCTACGGACGCGCATTCATCGCCCAGAGCCGCGCCGGCAGCGTGCGCGCGCTGTCGGCACGCTGAGGAATTGATTTGAAACCCGTACTGGTACTGGTCGGCCGCCCCAATGTGGGCAAGTCGACACTGTTCAACCGCCTCACCAAGACGCGTGATGCGCTGGTCGCCGATTTTCCCGGGCTGACCCGCGATCGCCACTATGGCAACGGCCGCATGGGCGACCGCCCCTTTCTGGTGGTCGACACCGGCGGCTTCGAGCCGACCGCGCGCGACGGCATCATGGTCGAGATGGCGCAGCAGGCCGAACAGGCGATCGCCGAAGCCGACGTGCTGGTGTTCATCGTCGATGGCCGTGCCGGGCTGACCGCGCACGACCGTGAGATCGCGGCCCGGCTGCGCCGGGTCGGCAAACCGCTGGTGCTGGCCGTGAACAAGGCCGAGGGCATGCGACGCGAGATCGTCGCGGCCGAGTTCCACGAACTGGGTCTGGGCGACATTCACGTCATTTCGTCGGCTCATGGCGAGGGCGTGCGCAATCTGGTCGATCATTGCCTCGAACCTTTCCCGCAGGATCCGCAGGACGAAGACGATGTCCGCGGCCCGAAGATTGCCGTGGCCGGCCGTCCGAACGTGGGCAAGTCGACGCTGATCAATGCGCTGCTCGGCGAGGAACGCGTGATCGCCTTCGATCAGGCCGGCACGACGCGCGACGCGATCAGCATTCCGTTCCAGCGTGGTGGCAAGGAGTACACGCTGATCGACACGGCGGGCCTGCGGCGCAAGGGCCGGGTGTTCGAGTCGATCGAGAAGTTCTCGGTGATCAAGACGGTGCAGGCGATCGAGCAGTCAAACGTATGCGTGCTGGTGCTCGACGCGACCCAGGAAGTGTCTGATCAGGATGCCCACATCGGTGGCTTCATCGTCGAGAGCGGTCGTGCGCTGGTGCTGGTGGTTAACAAGTGGGATGCGGTGGACAGCTACCGCCGCGAAATCTTCAAGCGGGAGATCGCGCGCAAGCTGGGTTTCCTCGGCTTCGCGCGCCAGCTCTATATTTCGGCGCTGGAGGGGCAGGGCGTCAGCGGCATTTTCGGCGCCGTGGACGCCGCTTACGCCGCGGCGATGATCAAGCTGCCAACGCCGCGCCTGACGCGGGCGCTGCAGGCCGCGGTCGAAAAACAGGCGCCGCCCAAGCACGGCCTTTTCCGCCCGAAAATGCGTTACGCGCACCAGGGCGGCATGAATCCGCCGGTCATCGTGATTCACGGCAGTGCGCTCGAACACATTGCCGACAGCTACCGGCGTTTCCTCGAACGCAGTTTCCTCGAAACCTTCAAGCTTCAGGGCACACCGTTGCGGGTTCAGTTCCGCACTGCGCACAACCCTTTTGCCGCACGGGAAAAATGATCGGCCGCTCCGGGATCAAATCGGCTGACGCCGCGTCCAAGGCTGCGGTGCATCAAAAAATCCAGTACAGTTGAATTTCAAATATACAAGAGGTGTTCCCATGAGCAACAAAGGGCAAATGCTACAAGACCCCTTCCTCAACACCCTGCGCCGTGAGCACGTTCCGGTCGCGATTTACCTGGTCAATGGCATCAAGCTGCAGGGCCAGATCGAATCTTTCGACCAGTACGTCGTGCTGCTGAAGAACACGGTCACCCAGATGGTTTACAAGCACGCGATTTCCACCGTCGTGCCGGCCCGTCCGGTCAATATCCAGCACGACCAGGGCGAGGGCAGTTGATTCCGTTCCAGATCTCTTCCATGAAAGCCTGCGCGGATGTTTGATCGTCCGTCAGGTGGGGAGCGTGCGGTCATTGTCCAGCTCGATCTGGGTGCGAGGGACTACGAAGACCGTCTCGACGAATTCACTCTGCTGGTGCGCAGTGCCGGTGCCGAGCCGGTCGCTCGCGTCGGCGGGCGCCGGCAGTCGCCGGACCCGGCCACCTTCGCCGGCAAGGGCAAGGTCGCTGAAATCCTCGATCTGGCCAACGCCAACGAGGCCGACATCGTCCTGTTCAACCACGAACTGTCGCCGGGGCAACAGCGCAACCTCGAGCGCGCGCTGTCGCGCCGTGTGGTCGACCGCAATGCGCTCATCCTCGACATTTTCGCGCTGCGTGCGCGCAGTCACGAGGGCAAGCTGCAGGTCGAACTGGCACAGCTCGAACATCTGGCCACCCGCCTAGTGCGCGGCTGGACTCACCTGGAACGGCAGAAGGGCGGTATCGGCCTGCGCGGCCCGGGTGAAACCCAGCTCGAAACCGACCGCCGTCTGCTTGGGGAGCGCGTCAAGGCGCTGAAAGAGAAGCTTGAGCGCGTCGAGCGCCAGCGTGGCGTGCGGCGCAAGTCGCGCGAGCGCCGTGAAACCCCGGTCGTCGCGCTGGTCGGCTACACCAACGCCGGCAAGTCCACGCTGTTCAATGCCCTGACCAAAGCCGGCACCTATGCCGCGGACCAGTTGTTCGCGACGCTGGACACGACGTCGCGCCAGCTTTACCTCGGCGACTTCGGCCAGGTGGTGCTTTCCGATACCGTGGGTTTCATTCGCGATCTGCCTCATACGCTGGTCGCTGCCTTCCATGCAACGCTGGAGGAGACCGCGGGCGCCGATCTGCTGTTGCACGTGATCGATGCGTCGGCCCCCGATCGTGACGCGCAGATCGCGGCAGTGGACAAGGTGCTGGCGGAAATCGGTGCCGATGCGGTACCGCAGATCCGCGTGCTGAACAAGATCGATCTGGTGCCGGCTCTGGCGCCCGGAGCCGATTCGGGGGGCTGTGATACCATTCAAACGGCGCGTGTAAGCGCTCGCACGGGCGCCGGACTCGCCGACCTGAGGGCGGCGGTTACGCAGCGCCTGATTGACGAACGAATAGCTGCCGCCAACCGGAAGTCACCGAATGACGATCCGCGTGGGCTGAATCTGGAACCCTCGTCGAGGTCTGCACTCCCAGTCATCTCACCGTCGGCGGGTGATGAAGCTTCGTCAGCCGACGGAGCGAACGCGTCACCCGACTCATCCATCCTTACTTATCCAGTCTGAACGTGCTCAATGCGATCTTGATGTCGCTCAATGACCCCCGCTGGGGCAATCAGGGCGGCAACGGCAACAAGGGCGGCAACCAGGGACCGCCCGATCTGGAAGATCTCTGGCGTGACTTCAATCGTCGACTGTCCGGCATGTTCGGCGGCAAGTCCTCGGGCGATGGTGGCAACGAGGCGCGCCCGCCGGTCGGCCCGCGCCAGTTCGGCGGCGGCATCGGCATCATTCTCGGCCTGGTGCTCATCGTCTGGCTGGCCAGCGGTCTGTACATCGTGGACGCCAGCCAGCGCGGCGTCGTGCTGCGCTTCGGCAAGCTGCACGAAACGACCGAGCCGGGCCTGCAGTGGCGCCTGCCCTTCCCGATCGATTCGCACGAGCTGGTCAATCTGACCGGCGTGCGCACGGTCGAAATCGGCTACCGCGGCAGCGAGCGCAACAAGGTGCTGAACGAAGCACTGATGCTCACCGACGACGAGAACATCATCAACATTCAGTTCGCGGTGCAGTACATCCTGAAGGATCCGGTCGCCTATCTGTTCCAGAACCGCCTGCCGGAAGACACGGTGGTGCATGCGGCCGAGACCGCGATGCGCGAGATCGTCGGCAAGAGCAAGATGGATTTCGTGCTGTACGAAGGTCGCGAGCAGATCGCCGTCGATGCACAGCGCATCATGCAGCAGATCCTCGACCGCTATCAGACCGGCATCCAGATCAGCAAGCTGACGCTGCAGAACGCCCAGCCGCCCGAGCAGGTTCAGGCCGCGTTCGACGACGCGGTGAAGGCGGGTCAGGATCTCGAACGGCAGAAGAACGAGGGTCAGGCCTACGCGAACGACGTGATTCCGAAGGCGCGCGGTACCGCTTCGCGCCTGATGGAAGAAGCCAACGGCTACAAGCAGCGCATCATCGCCACCGCCGAAGGTGACGCCAGTCGCTTCAAGCAGGTTCTTTCCGAGTACGTGAAGGCGCCTGAAGTGACGCGCCAGCGCATGTACATCGACACCATGCAGCAGATAATGACCAATACCAGCAAGCTGATGATTGATGCCAAGGGCAGTGGCAACCTGCTGTATCTGCCACTGGACAAGCTGATGCAGCAGTCCGGCGCGTCGGCCGATGGCACCGCCCGTCCGGCCGAGCCGATGACCTTGCCGCCGCTGATGAGCGATCAGACGGCGAACGACGCGCGCAACCGCGAGGCGCTGCGTTCGCGTGAGCGGGGAGAGCGTTGATGAAGGAAAAGCTTCCGCTGCTGCTGGGCAGCATCATCCTCGCCATCGTGCTCGCGTCGACCTCGCTGTTCACGGTGGATCAGCGTCAGTACGCGATCGTCTTCCAGCTCGGTGAAGTCCGTAACGTGATCGAACAGCCGGGCCTGCATTTCAAGTGGCCGCTGGTGCAGAACGTACGCGTCTTCGACCGTCGCATCCTGACGCTGGACAGTGCCGATCCCGAGCGCTTCATCACGTCCGAGAAGAAGAACGTGCTGGTGGACCTGTTCGTGAAGTGGCGCATCACCGATGTAAAGCAGTACTACATTTCGGTGGGCGGCAACGAGCGCCTGGCGGAAACGCGCCTGCTGCAGACGGTGAATGCCGGCCTGCGCGAGGAGTTCGGTCGCCGCACCGTGCACGAGGTCGTGTCCGGCGAGCGCGACAAGATCATGGAAGACATGCGCAGCAAGGCCAACGTCGATGCGGTCAAGATCGGCGTCGAAATCGTCGATGTGCGTCTCAAGCGCGTCGACCTGCCGAGCGAGGTGTCGGAATCGGTCTATCGCCGGATGGAAGCAGAGCGCAAGCGGGTGGCCAACGAACTGCGTTCGCGTGGTTCAGCCGAGGCCGAGAAGATCCGCGCCGATGCCGATCGCCAGCGTGAAATCATCGTCGCCGAGGCCTACCGCGAAGCGCAGAAGATCAAAGGCGAGGGCGATGCCCAGGCGGCCGCGATCTACGGCAGTGCGTTCGGCTCCAATCCCGAGTTCTACGCCTTCTACCGCAGCATGGACGCTTACCAGAAGAGTTTCCGCAGCAAGAGCGACGTGCTGGTGATCGAGCCGAATTCGGATTTCTTCCGCTATCTGAAGAATGGTTCGAAGGCGCCCGGGAAGTAAACACAGCGGTTGAAGCCGGTGGGCGTGCTGTATAGTCCACGGGTTGTTCCAAGAGGGAACCGGATCGAAGGCGACAGCCCGCATTGCGGGCTGTGCCTTTTTTGCTGATGGAATCAATCCTGTTGATCGCTGTGGGGCTCATGCTCGTCATCGAGGGTGTGCTCCCCTTTGTCGCGCCCCGTCTGTGGCGCGACACCTTCCGACGGGCGACCGAACTGGCAGACGGCCAGTTGCGCTTCGTCGGCCTGACTTCAATGATTATCGGTATCGCGCTGATCGCGCTGTTCAAGTGATGCGTCGCTGGCTGCTTCCTGAATCCATAGAAGACCTGCTCCCTGATGAAGCACGGCAGGTCGAGCGTCTGCGCCGCGGATTGCTCGACGAATTCGCGCTGCACGGCTATGAGCTGGTTTCCCCCCCGCTGATCGAGTACATCGAGTCACTGCTGACCGGCAGTGGCCGCGACATGGATCTGCGCACCTTCAAGCTGGTCGATCAGCTGTCGGGCCGCACCATGGGATTGCGTGCCGACATCACGCCGCAGGTGGCGCGCATCGACTCGCACCTGCTCAATCGAAACGGTGTCGTGCGTCTGTGCTACTGCGGCCCGGTCGTGCATGCGCTGCCGTCAGGCTTCAATGCGACGCGTGAGCCGATACAGCTCGGCGCCGAGCTTTACGGCCACGCAGGTATCGAGGCCGACGTTGAGCTGATCGGCCTGCTGCTGCGTGCGCTCGAGGTGGCGGGTGTGCAGCCGGCGCGCGTCGATCTCGGCCACGTCGGCGTGTTCCGGGCACTGGCTTCGCGCCTGCAATCCACCGCGCTGCGGAGCGAGGACGGCGAGCAGGAGCTGTTCGCCGCGCTGCAGTGCAAGGATCTGCCGGCGCTGCGCCAGTTGCTCGTCGACGAACCGGCCCAGGTGCGCGACGCCTTCATGGCGCTGCCCGGGCTGTACGGCAAGATCGATGTACTGACGAGGGCACGTGCGGAACTGCCGGACTGGCCGGACATCGGCCAGGCGCTGGACTCGCTGGCGCAGCTTGCGGCGGCGATCGATCCGGCCGTAGCGGGTGTGGATCTTGCCGATCTGCGCGGCTACCACTATCACAGCGGAGTGAGCTTCGCGGTCTATTGCGCCGGTCAGGCGCAGGCAATCGCGCTGGGCGGGCGCTACGATGAAGTGGGCAAGGCCTTCGGCCGGTCGCGGCCGGCAAGCGGGTTCAGCCTCGATCTGCGTCAGTTGGCACAGCTTGCGCCGACGGTCGAGGCGAAGTCAGCCATTCTTGCGCCGGCCGTCTCTGACGCCGCGCTGCGTGCCCGTGTGAGTACGCTGCGGGCTCAAGGTGAAACGGTGATTGCGGCACTGCCCGGTCACGACGACGATGTGCAGGAACTGGCGTGCACTCGCCAGCTGGTATTTGTTGAAGGTGAGTGGCAGGTGAAGCCGCTCGAAAGAAAGGTTTGAGCATGGCAAAGAACGTAGTGGTCATCGGCAGCCAGTGGGGCGACGAGGGCAAAGGCAAGGTCGTCGATTGGCTGACCGATCACGCGCAGGGCGTCGTGCGCTTCCAGGGCGGCCACAACGCGGGCCACACGCTGGTCATCAAGGGGCAGAAGTACGCGCTGAACCTGATCCCGTCCGGCATCATGCGCGACGGTGTCGCCTGCTACATCGGCAATGGCGTCGTGCTGTCGGCTTCCCATCTGCTGTCGGAAATCGACAAGCTGGAAGCGGGTGGCATCGAGGTGCGTTCGCGCCTGAAGGTGAGCGAGGCCTGCCCGCTCATCCTGCCTTTCCACAGCGCGGTCGATATCGCGCGTGAAGACGCGCGTGGCGGTGCCAAGATCGGTACCACCGGCAAGGGCATCGGCCCGGCCTACGAAGACAAGGTCGCGCGCCGCGCGTTGCGCGTGCTTGATCTGTTCAATCCCGAGCGCTTCGCCGAGAAGCTGCGCGAGGTGATGGAATTCCACAACTTCCTGCTGGAAAAGCAGCTGGGCGCCAAGCCGGTTGATTATCAGCAGACGCTCGATGACGTTCTGGCGCTCGCGCCGAGGCTCCTGCCCATGGTGGCTGACGTGTCGGCGCTGCTGCACGCGGCGCACAAGCGCGGCGACAACCTGCTGTTCGAAGGCGCGCAAGGTACGCTGCTGGATGTCGATCACGGCACCTATCCCTACGTCACGTCGAGCAATTGCGTGGCCGGTGCGGCCAGCGCCGGCGCCGGTGTCGGTCCGGGCATGCTTCATTACGTGCTGGGCATCACCAAGGCCTACACCACCCGCGTCGGTTCCGGCCCCTTCCCGAGCGAACTGCCAATCGAGGAAGAGGGCACCGTGGGCCATCACCTGTCGACCATCGGTCACGAGCGTGGCACGGTGACCGGCCGCGTGCGCCGCTGCGGCTGGTTCGATGCCGCTGCGCTGCGCCGCTCGATCCAGATCAATGGCGTGACCGGCCTGTGTCTGACCAAGCTCGACGTGCTCGACGGCATCGAGGAACTGCAGGTCTGTACCGGCTATCGCGTCAACGGTGAGGTGTCCGACCTGCTGCCTCTGGGGTCGGAGCGCGTCGGTGCTTGCGAGCCCATCTACGAAACGTTGCCCGGCTGGGATGGGACGACGGTGGGGGCGAAACGGGTGGAAGATCTACCAGCCAACGCACGCGCCTACATCGCGCGCATCGAGGCCTTGTGCGACGTGCCGGTCGACATGATTTCGACCGGCCCCGATCGTGAAGAGACCATCGTGCTGCGTCATCCCTTCGAGTGAGGGTGACGGGTGCGACGAACCGCATGCTCCGGAAGGGGTGTGCGGGTTTTTTGTTTTTGGCGGCAGCAGAAAACAAAAAAGCCGACATTTCTGTCGGCTTTTCTGCTGGCTTGTTTGGTGCCCAGGAGAGGACTCGAACCTCCACACCTTGCGGCACTAGTACCTGAAACTAGCGCGTCTACCAATTTCGCCACCTGGGCAAGAGGCTGCGCATTTTATACTAGGCATCTACGTTGTCAAGAGAAAAAGAGAAAAAAGTGAAACTGAGCAAGATCCGCCGCGCGGATCCCTTCTTCGAGCGTGAAACCGCTCGCTACGAAAACCCGTTGCCGAGCCGCGAGTACATCGTTCAAGTGCTTGAGCAGGCAGCGGTTCCGATGAGTGCCGACGAACTGGTCCAGGCACTCGACATACAGCCGCACGAGCGCGATTACTTCGTGCGTCGCCTCGGCGCGATGGAGCGCGAGGCGCAGCTGATGCGCAATCGTCGCGACGCCTACATCATCCCCGACAAGGCCGATCTGATCGCCGGTCGCGTGGAGGGGCATCCCGATGGTTTCGGCTTCGTCATCGTCGGCGACGACAAGACGCCGCCCGGGGCCAAGGCGGAACGCAAGGACATCTTCCTGAGCGCGCAGGAAATGCGCAGCGTGCTGCACGGTGACCGCGTGCTGGTACGCATCAGCGGCACCGACCGTCGCGGTCGGCCCGAGGGCAAGGTGGTCGAGGTGACCGAGCGCGCGAATTCGCGCCTGATCGCCCGTGTGGTCGAGGAGCACGGCGTGCAGTTCTGCATCGCCGAGAACCGCCGCATCCGTCAGCAGATCGTGCTGGCCGCCCCCGAGAAGGGCAAGCGCGCGCTGAAGGCCGCGGCCGGTGCCGTGGTCGAGGTCGAACTGATCGAACAGCCGACGCGCTACACGCCGCCCATCGGTCGCGTGGTCGAGGTGCTGGGCAACTACGGCGACTCCGGCATGGAGATCGAGATCGCGCTGCGCAAGCACGACATGCCGCACGAGTTCTCAGCCAAGGTACTGGCAGCAACCAAGCGTCTGCCGGACGAGGTGCGCGAGAAGGACTGCGCCGGCCGGGTTGATCTGCGAGACCTGGAGCTGGTCACCATCGACGGTGAAACGGCGAAGGACTTCGACGACGCCGTGTATTGCGAGAAGCAGGGGCGGGGCTTTCGCCTCGTCGTGGCAATCGCCGACGTGAGTCATTACGTGAAGCCGGGCACGGCGCTCGATGCCGAAGCGTTCGAGCGCGGCAATTCGGTCTACTTCCCGCGCCGGGTCATTCCGATGCTGCCGGAGAAGCTGTCCAACGGGCTGTGCTCGCTCAATCCGCAGGTGGACCGCCTGTGCATGGTGTGCGACATGGATGTGTCGGCCGCCGGCGCGATCCAGCGTTTCCGCTTCTACGCCGCAGTGATGAATTCCAAGGCACGCCTGACCTACACCGAGGTTGCGGCCGCGCTGTACGACAAGGATGCCGACGCCCGCAAGCGGCTCAAGCCGCTGCTGCCGCGCCTCGAAGCGCTGGACGCGGTGTTCCGTGTCTTTGGCAAGGCGCGTGCGAAGCGCGGCGCCATCGACTTCGAAACGGTCGAGACGCAGATGCTGTTCAACGATGCTGGCAAGATCGAGCGCATCGTGCCGTACGCGCGCAACGACGCGCACCGGCTGATCGAGGAATGCATGCTGGCGGCCAACGTCTGCGCCTCGCGTTTCCTCGAAGAGAGCGGGCAGGACACGCTGTACCGCGTGCATGAAGGTCCGAGCGAAGACCGCCTGCAGAAGCTGCGCGCCTTCCTCGGTGAGTTCGGCTTCCAGTTGGGTGGCGGAGACAAGCCGCACGCGAAGGACTACGCCGCGCTGCTCGAACGCATCGGCGACCGCCCCGACCGCCAGCTGCTGCAGACGGTGATGCTGCGCTCGCTGCGCCAGGCCATCTACAGCCCGGACAATGTCGGCCACTTCGGTCTGGCCTACGAGGCCTATACCCACTTCACCTCGCCGATCCGCCGCTATCCCGATCTGCTCGTGCATCGTGCGATCAAGGCCGCGCTGGCGAAGAAGAAATACGCGCCGGGCGACTGGTCCGACATCGGTCTGCACTGCTCGACCACCGAGCGGCGCGCCGACGAAGCCAGCCGCGACGTGACCAACTGGCTCAAGTGCTACTTCATGCAGGACCGCGTCGGCGAGGAGTTCGAGGGCAGCGTGTCGGCGGTCGTGCCGTTCGGCCTGTTCGTCGCGCTCGACGACGTGTTCATCGAGGGTCTGGTGCACATTTCCGACTTGGGTGCCGACTACTTCCATTACGACGAAGGTAAGCATCGCCTGGTCGGCGAGCGCAGCGGCCGCATCTATCGCCTGGCCGATCGCGTGCGCATCCAGGTCGTGCGGGTCGATCTCGATAACACGCGTATCGATTTCCGACTTGCCGGCGGTGCCGAGCGGGACTTCGGTCGTGTGCCGCAGCAGGCGAAGCTGACGCCCAAGCCGGGGCCGACCGGTGCCGCGTCGCGCCGGCGTGTCGAGGGCGATGCGTCCGCGCAGGAGGCGAAGCAGGCATCGCACGCCAAGGCGAAGGAAAAAGCGAAGGCGAAGCCTGCCGCACCGGAAACGGCAGCGCCCGCGCCGCGCACTGAACCGCCCACGCGGACGGCCAAGCCCAAGACTGGCAAGGCTGCAGCACCGAAGCCGGCAGCGAAGAAGACGGCGAAGAGCGCAACGAAGAAAACGACAGGAAAGAAGAGCGCAGTGAGCAAAACCCCGGCGAAGAAGCCGTCCACCGCCAAGAAGAGCGGTTCCCGCGCGCCAAAGTCGGCTGTGCCGAAGCGGAGGGTGCGCGAATGAGCGATACCCGCTACATCTTCGGTTTCCACGCGGTCACCGCGAAGATCCGCCACGCCCCGGATGCGGTGAAGGAGCTGTTCGTATCCACCGCGCGTCAGGACGGTCGCATGCGCGATCTGATCCGTGCCGCAGAGGCGTCAGGCGTCAAGTGGGTACAGATGGAGCCGGCACGCCTCGACGGCCTGGCCGGAGGCGCCGCGCGTCATCAAGGCGTGGTGGCGCGTGTGCTGGCGCAGATTCCCTACCGCTCGCTCGACGACGTGCTCGATACGCTGTCCGAGCCGCCGCTGCTGCTGGTGCTCGACGGCATCCAGGACCCGCACAACCTCGGTGCCTGCCTGCGCGTGGCGGACGCGGCCGGTGCGCACGCCGTGGTCGCCCCGCGCGACCGGGCGGTCGGCCTGAACGCAACGGCGATCAAGGTGGCCAGTGGTGCGGCCGACACCGTGCCGTACGTGACGGTGACCAATCTGGCGCGCAGCCTGCGCGAGATGAAGGAGCGCGACATCCTGACCATCGGTGCGGCCGGTGAGGCCGACAAGTCGATGTACGCGGTCGACCAGTCGGGCGCGGTGGCGTGGGTGCTCGGCGCCGAGGGCGACGGCATGCGCCGGCTCACCCGCGAAACCGTCGACGTGCTGGCGTCGATTCCGATGCACGGCACGGTCGAAAGCCTGAATGTGTCGGTGGCCAGCGGCGTGTGCCTGTTCGAGGCGCGGCGCCAGCGCACGGCAAAGGGCAGCTTGTAAGAATCACGGCCCGCGCGCTATACTCGCGGGCTTACCTTGCCTCACCGGATTCGCATGCCGGGAGGTGTAACCGCCGGACAGGCTCGTGTTTGCCCGGCACTGAACCGCAAGGAGATTACATGCGACATTACGAAGTGGTTTTCATCGTCCATCCGGACCAGAGCGAGCAGGTGCCCGCCATGGTCGAGCGCTACCGTACGCTGGTCACCGGCCGCAACGGCAGCATCCACCGCCTGGAAGACTGGGGTCGCCGCCAGCTGGCCTACCCGATCCAGAAGGTGCACAAGGCTCACTACGTGCTGATGAACATCGAGTGCGACGGCGAAACGCTGGCCGAACTCGAGCACGCCTTCAAGTTCAACGACGCCGTTCTCCGCCACCTCACCATCAAGATGCGCAAGGCTGTCGTCACGCCGTCGCCGATGATGAAGGAAGAGAAGTCGCGTTCGCTGCTGGCACCGGCTGCTGAAGCCGCTGCCCCGGCTGCGGAACAGCCGGCGGCTTGACCGAAGGGCAGGGCGCGGTCGGCCCGGCGGCAAACAGCTTCACCTTGTCCGCCACGCTGATCGAACGCGATGCACTGAGACAGACCCCGGCCGGCGTGCCGATCCTGCGTGGATGCCTTGAGCACTTCTCGCAGCAGATCGAAAACGGTGCGCCACGCGAAGTCAGGTTTGAAACCGATTTCGTGCTGCTGGGAGACCTGGCAAGGATGCTCGCTCAAGCCCCGCTCGGAACGTCGTTGATCGCAGAAGGATTCATGGCAGCCCGCAGTGCTAAAAGCAGGCAGGGCGTCATGCACATAACCCGTATCGAATTCGTGACCTCGGGCAACTGAGCCCGGCGTCGCAACAGTGGAAGGAAACCACCATGGCTTTCAGACCGAAGAACGGCAAGAAGAAGGACGATCGCGGCTCGCGCAGCATGTTCAAGCGCCGCAAGTTCTGCCGCTTCAGTGCAGAGAAGATCGAAGAGATCGATTACAAGGACGTTGAAATCCTGAAGGACTTCATCTCCGAGAACGGCAAGATCATGCCGGCACGCCTGACCGGCACCCGCGCTGGCTACCAGCGCCAGCTGTCGACCGCCATCAAGCGCGCACGCTTCCTGGCGCTGATGCCTTACACCGACCTGCACCAGTAATCGAGGGAGACGACCATGCAAGTAATCCTGATGGACAAGGTCGCCAAGCTCGGCGATCTGGGCGATGTGGTGAAGGTGCGTGACGGTTACGCCCGCAACTTCCTGATCCCGACCGGCCGCGCCAAGCGCGTGACGCCGGAAAACCTGGCTGCTTTCGAAGCCCGCCGTGCCGAACTGGAAAAGGCCGCTGCCGAACGTCTGGCCGCTGCCAAGGCTGTCGCCGAGAAGCTCGAAGGCTTCATGGTGCAGATCACCCGCAAGGCCGGTGTCGACGGCCGCCTGTTCGGCTCGGTGTCGACGGCCGACATCGCCGAAGCGCTGGCTGCTCAGTCCTTCCCGGTGGACAAGTCGATGGTGCGCATGCCGGACGGCCCGCTGAAGGCTGTGGGCGATGCTCAGTTCGAGATCGCGCTGCACTCGGACGTGATCGCCACCGTGACGGTGTCGGTGCTCGGCGAGCATTGATCGCCGGCCTTCGGGCTGCGACGGAAAGGCCACCTGCGGGTGGCCTTTTTCGTTGACGCGCAGACGAACCGACATGTCATCCACAGCAAAGCCCACAGCTTTTCCACAGCTTGTGCAGTTGTCGTGCAGACGCTGCGCGGCTAGATTGCAGGATTGCCCCGGCAAGTTCTCCAGAATGAAAAAGACATCATGAGCAGCGTGCGCAACGCACCCGGTCCGGACGCCCAGGCGGCCCAGGCCGCGCAGGACAGACAGGTGGCGGCGCTGAAGCTGCCGCCGCATTCGATCGAGGCCGAGCAGTCGCTGATCGGTGGTCTGCTGCTGGACAACAGTACCTGGGACCGTGTTGGCGACCAGGTCAACGAATCCGACTTCTACCGCGACGATCACCGCCGCATCTTCCGCCACATCGCCAAGCTGATCGAGCAGGGCAAGCCGGCCGATGTCGTGACCGTCTATGAATCGATCGAGAAGGGCGACGAGGCGCAGCAGACCGGCGGGCTGGCCTATCTGGGCGAAATCGCCAACAACACGCCGTCGGCCGCCAATATCCGCCGCTATGCGGAAATCGTCCGTGAGCGCGCCATCCTGCGCAAGCTGGTCAGCGTCGGCGATGAGATCGCCGCCAATGCGCTGACGCCGCGCGGACGCGATGCCAAGACGCTGCTCGACGAGGCGGAATCGAAGATATTCGAGATCGCCGAGGCGGGCGCTTCGGCCAGTACGGGATTCGTCGCCATTCAGCCCATCCTGGTGCAGGTGGTCAATCGCATCCAGGAACTGTACGACCGCGACGATCCGTCGGAAGTGACGGGGGTGCCGACCGGCTACGTCGATCTCGACGACAAGACCGCCGGCCTGCAGCCCGGAGACATGATCATCGTCGCCGGCCGTCCGGCCATGGGCAAGACCACCTTCGCGCTCAACATCTGCGAACACGTCGCGGTCGAGCTCGGCCTGCCGGTTGCCATCTTCTCGCTCGAAATGCCGGGCACCCAACTGGCCATGCGTTTCGTTTCGTCGGTAGCGAAGATCGACCAGGGGCGTCTGCGCACCGGCCGCCTGACCGACGATGACTGGGGTCGGCTGACGATGGCGCTGGGCAAGCTGCACGAGGCGCCCATCCATATCGACGAGACAGGCGGCATCAACCCGACCGACCTGCGGGCCCGCGCGCGCCGGCTCTATCGCCAGTGCGGCAAGCTCGGCCTGATCGTAATCGACTACCTGCAGCTGATGTCCGGCACCCGCGACGGCGAGAACCGCACGGCCGAGATTTCGGAAATCTCACGCGCGATCAAGTCGCTGGCCAAGGAGCTGCACGTGCCCATCATCGCGCTGTCGCAGCTGAACCGCGCGCTGGAACAGCGTCCGAACAAGCGACCGGTGATGAGCGATCTGCGCGAATCCGGCGCCATCGAACAGGACGCCGACATCATCATGTTCATCTATCGGGACGAGGTCTACAACCCCGATACCCAGGACAAGGGGCTGGCAGAAATCATCATCGGCAAGCACCGTAACGGCCCGACCGGTACCGTCGTGCTCGGCTTCCAGGGCGAGCACACGAAGTTCGTCAACGCCGCGCGGCCCGGTTCCTACTGAGGCGCGCGTGACGGTCTGGCTGCGTCGCCTCGCCATCGTCATCGTCGTTCTGGCGGTGCTCGGTGTCGGCGCCTTCCAGCTCGCGCTGCACATGTTGCGCAGCCAGGTCGAGGCAGCGCTGGGGCCGCGTGGTGAGGTGGCCAGCGTCGAGGTCCGGCTGGATGCGGTGGTGCTTCACGAGGTGCGCATCCGCGCGCAGCGGGACGGCGATGCACCATGGCCGGCCGACGACGAACTGCGCGCGCAGCGCGTCGAGGTGGTGCCGCAACTGCGCGACCTGCTGTCGGCACGCGTACGCATCGCTCGGATTACCGTCGAGGGCGCCTATCTGTCCATGCTGCGTACCCGGCAAGGTGGCCTGCGCGTGCTGCCCGCCCTGCTCGAAACGGGCTCGGCTGCCGACACGGACGGCAGCATGCCGCCGGTACATGTCGCGCGCATCGAACTGCGCGACGGCGCACTCGATTTCTTCGACGCCAGCGTGCGACGCACGCCACACCGGCTGGCGCTGACGGCGCTCAATGCGGACATCGGCCCGATCGACCTGCCAGCGCTCGACAGCGCGACCACGCTGGCCGTCGACGGGACCGTCAAGGGGCCACGACAGGACGGTCGGCTGGCGCTGAATGGCGAGGTCGTGCTGGCCACGCGCGACGCGAAGCTGGAGTTCTCGCTGCGCGGCGTCGATCTGGTCGCCTTCCAGCCCTATCTGATCCAGGCCGCGGAAACCGGCGTCAAGCGCGGCACGATGGATCTGGACATCCGTCCTGTCGTCGCCGACAAGCGCCTGAAGGCGCCGGGCACGCTCACGTTGACCGGTCTCGAACTGGCGTCCGGCAACACCTTCATGGGCATGCCGCGGGCGGCGGTGGTCGGGCTGATGAAGGACAGGAACGAGCGCATCAGCGTCGATTTCACGCTGGAAGGTCGCATCGACGATCCGAAATTCTCGCTGAACGAAGGCTTCGCAACGCGCGTCACCAGCGCCATGGCCGAGTCGCTCGGCGTCAGTCTTGGGGGCCTGGTGCGCGGCGTCGGCAATGCGGGCAGTTCGGTGGTGAAGGGTGTGGGCGAGGCCGTCGGCAAGCTGTTCGGCGACTGATTGCTGCCCGATCCGCCACGCTTGCCGGGCGTGGATCAGCCCGCCTGTGTCCGCGCCTGTTCCGCGCCCTTGAGCTGTGCGCTGAGGCGCTGCAGTTCGGCCCGCATGCGCGCCATCGCGTCCGGCGGCAGGCCGGACTGACGGGCGACCTCTGCGTGTACCTCCTCCGCTCTTTCCCGCAGCGCGTGGCCGGCCTCGGTCAGTCGTATCTCGAGTGCCCGTTCGTCGGTGCGATTGCGCGCGCGCGTGAGGTAGCCGTTGGCTTCGAGCCGCTTGAGCAGCGGCGTCAGCGTCGGCGAATCGAGATCCAGCCGTTCGGCCAGTGCCTTCAGCGTCAGTGCATCTTCCTGCCACAGCACCAGCATCACCAGATACTGCGGATAGGTCAGCCCGAGCGCCTTAAGACCCGGCGTGTAACAGCGCGTGATCGCGTGGGCGGCGGCGTACAGGGCGAAACACAGCTGCTGGTCCAGCAGCATCGGGTCGATGAAGGTCATGGCGATGTCCTCCGTGAGGGATCAGAGCACTTCGGCAGCGTGGTCGGCCAGACGCGAACGCTCGCCGCGCTGCAAGGTGACGTGGCCGCTGTGCGGCCAGCCCTTGAAGCGGTCGACGACATAGGTCAGGCCGGAGCTGCCTTCAGTCAGGTAGGGGGTGTCGATCTGCGCGATGTTGCCCAGGCATACGACCTTGGTGCCGGGGCCCGCGCGCGTGATCAGCGTCTTCATCTGCTTCGGCGTCAGGTTCTGCGCTTCGTCGATGATGAGGAATTTGTTCAGGAAGGTGCGCCCGCGCATGAAGTTCAGCGACTTCACCTTGATGCGGCTGCGGATCAGATCCATCGTCGCGGCACGGCCCCATTCGCCTGAGCCATTCGGATCGTCCGTCTTGTTCAGCACGTCCAGATTGTCTTCGAGCGCGCCCATCCACGGCGTCATCTTCTCTTCCTCGGTACCGGGCAGGAAGCCGATGTCCTCGCCGACCGGCACGGTAACCCGGGTCATGATGATTTCGCTGTAAAGCTTGGTTTCAAGAACCTGGGTGAGTCCGGCCGCCAGTGTGAGCAGTGTCTTGCCGGTGCCGGCCTGACCGAGCAGCGTGATGAAGTCCACCTCGGGGTTCATCAGCAGGTTCAGCGCGAAATTCTGTTCGCGGTTGCGCGCCAGGATGCCCCAGACCGAATTCTTGTGATGGCTGTAGTCGACCAGCGTTTCCAGCACCGCCGTCTTGCCGGCGCGTTCCCGCACCAGCGCATGGAAGGGCTTGTCCTGCTTGGCGCCGGCTTCCTTGTAGACGAATTCGTTGATCAGCAGATCCGGGCACAGCGGGCCCTTGACCCGGTACATCGTGCGGCCGTTTTCTTTCCACGACTCGAGGTTGCCGCCGTGCTCGTCCCAGAACTTCTCCGGCAGCTCGCGCGTGCCGGTGTAGAGCATGTCGGTGTCTTCGAGCACCTTGTCGTTGAAGTAATCCTGCGCATGCAGCCCGAGCGCGCGGGCCTTGATGCGCATATTGATGTCCTTCGACACCAGGATGACCTGACGACCCGGGTGACGTTCGGACAGGTGCATCACCACCGCGATGATCTGGTTGTCCGCCTTGGCGGTGGGCAGCGCGGTCGGCAGCACGCCGTTGATTGCTTCGGTCTGCAGCAGCAGATGACCGCTGGCGAGCTCACTCGATGCGGCCGCCAGCGGTATGCCTTCGGCGATCTTGTCCTCGGCACCGCTGACGATCTCGTCGAGCAGACGGCTCACCTGGCGCGCGTTGCGCGCCACTTCGGTCATGCCCTTCTTGTTGTTGTCCAGTTCTTCGAGCGTCATGATGGGCACGAATATGTCGTGTTCCTCGAAGCGGAACAGCGACGTCGGATCGTGCATCAGCACATTGGTGTCGAGAACGAAGAGCTTGGTGGCCGGGGGCGACTTGCGGGAACGGCGGGCAGGGGCTGCTGCGGGGCGTCGGGTGGCCATGTGATCCTGTGGGCGTGAAGTCTCGGGTGGTGTCGTGGGTGCGGCGTTTCAGAGCGAGCGGACGAAGGCGAGCACCTCTTCCGCGTGGCCCGGCACCTTCACACCGCGCCACTCGCGCAGGATAAGGTTGTCCGGACCGATGACGAAAGTGCTGCGTTCCACACCGCGCACCTGTTTTCCGTACATGTTCTTCATCTTCATCACGCCGAACAGCGTGCATGCCGTCTCGTCCGGGTCGGACAGCAGTTCGAAAGGCAGTTCGAGCTTGGCCTTGAAGTTCTGGTGCGACTTGATGCTGTCGCGCGAAATGCCGACCACGTCGGCGCCGAGCGCCTTGAAATCGCCGTAGCGGTCGCGGAAGTCCGCACTTTCCGTGGTGCAGCCCGGCGTGCTGTCCTTCGGGTAGAAGTAGATCACCAGCGGCTTGCCGGCAGCGGACAGCAGGAAGTCGGCGCCGGAGGTGGAGGGCAGGGTGAAGTCGTCAGCCCGGATTTCGCTCATCGTGTCTCGGTCTCCAGTGCTTGCAGAAAGATGGGGTCAGGATGTCGCGTCGGGCAGCAGCAGCGCGGCGGCCACCGCTCGCCCTTCGGCCACGAGAATGTTGTAGGTGCGGGCGGCGGCGAGGGTGTCCATCACCTCGACACCGATGCCGGCCTCGATCATCGGCCGCAGCAGCGAAGGATGCGGGAAGCGCTGGGTCGGGCCGGTGCCGAGCAGCAGGATCTGCACCGGCAGGGCCGCGAGTTCGGTGAAGTCTTCCGGCTTCAGACGGTCGAGGTCGTCGGCGCCCCAGTCTTCGCGCAACTGCTCCGGCGCGATCAGGATGGTGCGCGTGACCCGGCGTTCGCCGATCTGCAGATAGCCGTCGCCGAAGCCGGTGACCAGCGGAATGGTGGGGCGGGGAGTCTGGTGCAGCTTCACGTCGCGTGGGGTGATGTCCGGGGTGGTTCGCAACTGTATCGTCGTGGCCGCCAGAACGGTTTTGCCCTGCTTTCGGCGGTCGCTTACAATCATACCTTTTTCGCCTGTCGGCAATGTTGCCAGGGCAGCGGCAAGTGCGCGCGCGCCGCCGCATAGGTAATCCACATGTCCCGCCATACGCCCAAAGAGTCATCCGAGTCCGCCATCGTGCATCCGCCGGTCACTAAGTCGTCCAAGCTCGCCAACGTCTGTTACGACATCCGCGGCCCCGTCCTCGCCCGTGCCCGCCAGATGGAGGAGGACGGCCACCGCATCATCAAGCTCAACATCGGGAACCTCGCACCGTTTGGCTTCGATGCGCCGGAAGAGATCGTCCAGGACGTAATCCGCAATCTGCCCGATGCCGCCGGCTACACCGACTCGCGCGGCCTGTTCGCGCCGCGCAAGGCCATCATGCAGTACTGCCAGGAGAAGAGGATTCCCGGCGTCGGCGTGGACGACATCTTCATCGGCAACGGCGCGTCCGAACTGATCGTGATGGCGATGCAGGGCCTGCTCAACACCGGTGACGAGGTGCTGGTACCGGCGCCCGACTATCCGCTGTGGACCGCCGCAGTGACGCTGGCCGGCGGTACTGCCCGCCATTACATCTGCGACGAGGGCGCCGACTGGATGCCCGACCTCAACGACATCCGTTCGAAGATCACGTCGAGCACTCGCGCCATCGTCATCATCAACCCGAACAACCCGACCGGCGCACTGTATTCCGATGATCTGCTGCGCGACCTGGTGCAGATCGCGCGCGAGCACAAGCTCATCGTGTTCGCCGACGAGATCTACGACAAGACGCTGTACGACGGCGCCACCCACACCTCGATCGCCTCGCTGGCCGACGATCTGCTGTTCGTCACCTTCAACGGTCTGTCGAAAAACTACCGCGCCTGCGGCTACCGCGCCGGCTGGATGGTGGTGTCCGGCGACAAGCGCCACGCGCGCGATTACATCGACGGCCTGAACATGCTGGCGTCGATGCGCCTGTGTTCGAACGTGCCGGGCCAGTTCGCAATCCAGACCGCGCTTGGCGGCTACCAGAGCATCAATGACCTGATCAAGCCGGGCGGCCGTCTGGCGCGTCAGCGCGACGTGGCGTGGGAACTGCTGACCGACATACCGGGCGTGAGCTGCGTCAAGCCGCGCGCTTCGCTCTACCTCTTTCCGAAGCTCGATCCGAAGATCTACCCGATCGAGGACGACCAGCGCTTCATCCTCGAACTGCTGGAGGAGCAGCGCGTGCTGCTGGTGCAGGGCACTGGCTTCAACTGGCCGCGCCCTGACCACTTCCGCGTCGTCTTCCTGCCGCACGAGGACGACCTGCGCGACGCCATCGGCCGCATCGCACGCTTCCTCGACGGCTACCGCAAACGTCATGGCACCTGAGTCGCCGGCGCTCGACGTGGTGCGCGTGGCTGTTGCTCGCGCGGTAACGGAACCGGGCTGGCTCGCCAGGGCCGAAACCGTGCATCGCGCGCTGCGGCCGGATCTGCCGGCTGACTACGCCGGCACGATGCAGGGCATCGTGGCCGACGGCGGCGAGATCGCGGTTGCCGTCGCTGACGGTGAGGTCGTCGGTGTCACGGTCTTCCGCAGCTATCGCAACACGTCCTGCGGTGTGTTCTTCTACGTCGATGATCTGGTGACCGATCCGGCGGCGCGCTCGCGCGGTGTCGGCAAGCGGCTGCTCGACTGGCTGGCGGCCGAGGCGAAGTCGCGCGGCGCGACCCGGCTGCGGCTGGATTCCGGCACCCATCGCGTCGATGCGCACCGCTTCTACCATCGCGAAGGCATGCACATCGCCTGTTTTCATTTTTCGCGTGACCTGGCCTGACCGGTCCGCGGCACCCATTACAAGACGAGGGACAGCATGAAACCCATCAACGTAGGCCTGCTCGGCATCGGCACCGTCGGCGGCGGCACCTGGACGGTGCTTACGCGCAACCAGGAAGAAATCACCCGTCGCGCCGGTCGCCCGATCCAGATCACCGCCGTCGCCGATCGCGACGTCGAGCGCGCGAAGTCGATGACCGGTGGTGCCGCCCGCGTGACCGGCGACGCCTTCGAGGTGGTGCGTGACCCCAGCATCGATATCGTGGTCGAGCTGATCGGCGGCTACACCGTGGCCAAGCAGCTGGTACTGGAGGCGATCGCCAACGGCAAGCACGTGGTGACCGCCAACAAGGCGCTGCTCGCCGTGCACGGCCAGGAAATCTTCGCCGCGGCACAGGCCAAGGGCGTCATGGTGGCGTTCGAGGCGGCCGTGGCGGGCGGCATTCCCATCATCAAGGCGGTACGCGAAGGCCTGACCGCCAACCGCATCGACTGGATCGCCGGCATCATCAACGGCACCACCAATTACATCCTGTCGGAGATGCGCGACAAGGGCCTTACCTTTGCCGACGCGCTGGCCGACGCGCAGCGCCTGGGCTATGCCGAAGCCGACCCGACCTTCGACATCGAAGGCGTCGATGCCGCCCACAAGATCACGCTGCTGTCGGCGCTGGCCTTCGGCATCCCGGTGCAGTTCGAGCGCGCCCACATCGAGGGCATCACCAAGCTGACCGCCGACGACATCCGCTACGCCGAAGAACTGGGCTACCGCATCAAGCTGCTGGGCATCACCAAGCGCAAGGCCGACGGCTTCGAGCTGCGCGTGCATCCGACGTTGATTCCGGCCAAGCGCCTGATCGCCAACGTCGAAGGCGTGATGAACGCCGTCGTGGTGAAGGGCGACGCGGTGGGCGCGACGCTGTACTACGGCCGCGGCGCCGGCGCCGAACCGACGGCCAGCGCAGTCATCGCCGATCTGGTCGACGTGACCCGTCTGCACACCGCCGACCCGGAACACCGCGTGCCTCACCTCGCCTTCCGCGCCGATCAGCTGTCCGATACCCCGATCCTGCCGATCAGCGAGGTCGAGAGCGCCTACTACTTGCGTCTCCGGGTGCAGGACAAACCCGGTGTGCTGGCCGACATCACCCGCATCCTCGCCGACCAGGGCATCAGCATCGACGCGATGCTGCAGAAGGAGCCGTCGGAGGGCGAGCAGCAGGCCAACATCATCATGCTTACCCACGTCACCCGCGAGAAGCAGGTCGACGCGGCCATCGTCCGCATCGAGGCGCTGGACAGCACAGTGGGCGCGGTGACGCGCCTGCGTCTGGAAGAACTGAACGGCTGAGCGGGCAGGGCGGGCCGGCGCTCAGCCGGCCGGCGCCGGCTCGGCGCTCATCGCGTCGGCCAGTTCGATCCGGTGATACAGCGCCGCCACCATGTCGGTGCGATCCAGCATGCCGACCAGGCGGTCGGCGCCATTGATCACCGGTACCGCCGGCTGACGACCGGAGGCCAGCGCCTCCGCCGCGTCGGCCACGCTGTCGTTCTGGCGCAGCACCAGCACGCCGTCGCGCACCTCGCGCATCATCTGTCCGACCACTTCCGCCTTGTCCGAATGCGTGTGCGGCGAGCGCGCCAGCAGATGGCGCACGGCTTCGCCCATCGATCGGTTCGCCTCGGGCGACACCTCGCGCAGGAAGTCCTCCAGCGACAGCAGGCCGATCACCCGTCGGCTGCGGTCGACCACCGGTAGCGTATCGACCCGCAGCTTGCGCATCAGCAGCCAGGCGTCCGCCAGCGGCGTCGCGAATTCGACGGCGGGCGCCGTGACGGCGCCATCGATCAGATCGCCGCAGCGCATGCGATGCACGCGCTTGAAGGCATGCCGCAACGTGCGCTCGTAGAGATCGACCAGATCGTCCTCGCGAATGTCGAGGAAGCTGTCGATCTCGCTCAGCGCTGCCTCCAGATCGCGGTGGGCGATGACGGGCGGCGCCTGATGCATCTGCTGCTGGGCGGCAGGCGGCGTGCCCTGCGGGTAATGGCGGCCGGGAACGAGGTTGTTCACCACCACCACCGCCACCATGATGGCGATCGTGTTTGCCGCCGTCGCCATCAAGGCAGGCTCGATGGTCGCGCCCTGGGCGGCGGCCATGGCCATGGTCAGCGCCATCGCGCCAGCGGGCGGGTGGATGCAGCGCGCCCATGCGGTGAGCCAGATCGACGCCGCCAGCGCGACCGCCATCACCCACGGTCCGGCCGGCAGCCAGTGACCACAGGCGTAGCCCAGTGGTGCAGACAGCAGCAGGCCGCCGATCACTGACCACGGCTGGGCCAGCGGGCTGTGCGGCAGCGCGAAAAGGATGACGGAGGTCGCGCCCAGCGGCGCCAGGATGCGTTTTTCCGCCGCACCGAGCGGCAGCACGAAGAGCACGCCCTCGAACAGCAGCAGGCCGAAGAAGCCGGCGAGCGTGCTGCGCCAGCGTTCCGCGCGGGACAGCGGCGGTGCGTCGGACACCAGGTGGCGCCGCAGCAGTTCGGTCAGGCCGGTCATCGATACGGTCCGGACAAAACCCGGCAGTCTACCTGTACGCCCCATTGTGGTGCGAACATGTGCCCATAACTACGGCGAACGCCGGCCGGGGGCTGGCGGTACGCTGTGCTAGATTAATGCCCCTTGCGCGCGCTCCGCGCGCCGCTTTTCGACCACGAATCCGATGCACGACGCGATGTACTACGTATCCACCCGCGGCCAGGCGCCGCAGAAGCGCTTCACCGAAATCCTGCTGGGCGGCCTGATGGAAGATGGCGGTCTCGCCATGCCCGTGCAGTACCCGCGGTTCACGGCGACCGATCTCGAAGCGATGCGCGGCATGGATTACCGCCAGCTCGCCTTCGCCATCCTGTCGCGCTTCGCCGACGACATTCCGGCCGCCGACCTGAAGGCGCTGATCGACCGCACCTATACGCCGGAGGTGTATCGCAACACGGTGTCCGGCTCGGATGCGCGCGACATCACGCCGCTGTACACGCTGGAGCCCGGCCTGCACCTGCTCGAACTGTCCAACGGCCCGACGCTGGCATTCAAGGACATGGCGATGCAGCTGCTCGGCAATCTGTTCGAGTACGCGCTGGAGAAGAGCGGCCAGCAGCTGAACATCTTCGGTGCCACGTCGGGCGACACCGGCTCCAGCGCCGAATACGCGATGCGCGGCAAGCACGGCGTGCGCGTGTTCATGCTGAGCCCGCACGGCAAGATGAGCCGTTTCCAGACGGCGCAGATGTTCAGCCTGCAGGATCCGAACATTTTCAACATCGCGGTCCGCGGCGTGTTCGACGATTGCCAGGACATGGTCAAGGCGGTGTCCAACGATCTCGACTTCAAGTCGAAGTACTGCATCGGCACGGTCAATTCGATCAACTGGGCGCGCGTGTCGGCCCAGGTCGTGTACTACTTCAAGGGCTATTTCGCGGCGACCAAGCACAACGGCGAACAGGTGAGCTTCACCGTGCCGTCCGGCAACTTCGGCAATGTATGCGCCGGCCACATCGCTCGCATGATGGGCCTGCCCATCCGTCACCTGGTCGTGGCGACCAACGAGAACGACGTGCTCGACGAGTTCTTCCGTACCGGCGTCTATCGTCCGCGCGCCACCGCCGAAACGCTGCACACGACCAGCCCGTCGATGGACATTTCCAAGGCCAGCAATTTCGAGCGCTTCATCTACGACCTGGTCGGCCACGACGCCGCCCAGGTTCGGGCGATGTGGGGCGAGGTCGATCGCGGCCGTCCGTTCGATCTGTCGGCGTCGTCGCTGTTCGGCAAGGTGGCTTCCGAATACGGATTCCAGTCCGGCGCGAGCAATCACGCGCACCGCGTCGCCACGATGCGGCTGGCCAGCGAACGCTGGGGGCGCGCCATCGATACGCACACGGCTGACGGCCTCAAGGTCGCGCTGGAGCTGCGCGAAGCCGGCGTGCCGATGATCGTGCTGGAAACCGCGTTGCCGGCAAAGTTCTCGGAAACCGTGGTCGAGGCGCTGGGCCGCGAACCGGTACGCCCGGCCGGCATGGAAAACCTGGAATCGCTGCCGCAGCGCTTCGAGGTGATGGATGCCGACGTGGCGGCCATGAAGAATTACATCGCGCGCCACGCCGGCTGAGCGCAGGGGGCGCTCGCCCCACGGATTCAAGACATTCGCCGGCCTGCCGTAGACCCGTACATCGAACTGTGTATGTACGGGGACAACTCATGGGTGAGCCGGTGAACGCATCGCTTGAAGCACTGCAACGACTTTCGGCCGAACTGGAATCGGGGGACATCGTGTTCCCGACCAGCATCGACGTTTCGCTGCGCATCCGCCAGGCGCTCGAAAACCCGGACATCAACATCAACGAGGTCGCGCGCCTGGTCGGCGCCGAACCGGTGCTCAGCGCGAAGGCGCTGCGTCTGGCCAACTCGGTCGCCTACAACCGCAGCGGCAACGAAATCACCGACGTGCGCACCGCGGTCAACCGGGTCGGCACCGAGCCGATCCGCATGCTCACGATGTCGCTCATCGTCCGCCAGATGGTCGATGCGCGTGCCGACGAGCGACTGCGCGTGATGACGCACGATCTGTGGCAGCACACCATCCACGTGTCGGCGCTGAGCTATGTGATCGCGCGCAGGCTGTCGCGACTGAACGCCGATGCGGCCATGTTCGCCGGTGTGGTGCACGAGATCGGCCAGTTCTACCTGTTGGCCCGCGCCTCCGCCTTCCCGGCGCTGCTGCAGCGCGAGGAAGAATTGAGCGGCCTGATGTTCAGTTTCAGCCGCAGTGTCGGCCGGGCAGTGCTCGAATCGCTGAAGGTGCCGACCCAGATCATCGATGCGGTCGACGATCCGTCGATCACCGGCCCGGTCGTGCCGCCGCGTTCGCTGGCCGACGTGCTTTTCCTGGCCGAGAGCATGGCGGCCTTCCCCAACCCGTTCTGCAGTGCGACGGCAGTGCACGACGCGGCGATCGCCGAGACCGTCACCGCCGACATCGACAACGAAACGCTCGACGCGGTGGTGGCCGAATCGCAGGAGGAAATCGACTCCATCATCGCGACGCTGCAGGTGTGATCGGCTCGACCGCCGGGGAGACCCTCAAGTCCGCGCCCCGCGGACCGTTAATTTCGGTGAAATCTGATAACAGCTGAACCAGGGCAAACCCGTCGAAAGACGGCGACGCAAAGTTTCCGGTCTACAGGGTGACGACACCCCATGACAGCGGGGCCGCCGCTATACTGCGCCACAGGTTGCGCTCCGACCTGAACCTTGCCCGGGTTTCGGCCTTTTCAGGTCGCTTTGAGCGACCGCAAAGGTAAACAATGAGCGCCGCTTCACCGATGCCTCCCAATCTGCCGCCCGAACGCGGACGCGTGATCAACGACTGCCGCGATTTCACGCTGCGTCGTCTGCG
This sequence comes from Methyloversatilis discipulorum, assembly GCF_000385375.1. Lineage (NCBI taxonomy): Bacteria > Pseudomonadati > Pseudomonadota > Betaproteobacteria > Nitrosomonadales > Sterolibacteriaceae > Methyloversatilis > Methyloversatilis discipulorum. The sequence continues at coordinate 2,490,391 of NZ_ARVV01000001.1, read as the reverse complement.
CGAATCGCTGCACGGCATGCTGACCAAGATCGAGGAAGATCTGGTTGCGCGTGCAGAAGCCGAGCTCGACCGCGACCAGCGCAACCTCTACATGTTCACCTGCGGTAAGGCCCGCGAGAACTGGGCCGGTATCGAGCAGGCCTTCATCGACAATCTTTCGCGCTATTTCGATGCCCGCGTGCGCGGTGAGCCGCTGAAGGCTTCGGCCGACGCCGCGCCGAAATCGCTCGACGAGCTGAGCCTGGTCGAGGAGGACGTGCTGACCCAGGATCTGGCGGTCAGCGAAATCACCCGCAAGCTGAAGGAACACTGCGACGAGGATCTGTACGCGGTCGAACAGCGCCTGGGCAGTCTGCTCGGCAAGCAGGATCCGACCGATGCTGACAATCCGATCGGTACCGAAGCCATTGCCAACGCGCTGCGCGCGGCGTCGGAGGAGGTCGATCCGGGCGTGCAGATGCGTCTGGTGCTGCTGCAATCGCTCGAGCAGCAGATTTCCAACGAACTGGCCCGTCTCTATCAGGAACTGAATACCCGGCTGGTGCGCCAGAACGTGCTGCCCGGGCTGCGCCGCGGGTTCCGGCGCGCACCGATGGCCGGGACGCGGCCGCGCGGCGCCGGGGCGGCAGCGGGTGGCGAACAGGCGGCGATGCCGCGGCCGGACTTCGGCACCGTGTCATCGGTACAGGGCTTCGGCAGCGCCTCGATGACGCAGGGTTTTGGCACCACATCGATGCATCAGGGCTTCGGCGATCCGTCGATGTCCGGCGTCGGCGGTTTCGATGGCGAGGGCGACATCTATGCGATGCTGGCCCAGCTGGTACAGGGGCAGATGGCCGCCCAGGGCATTCCGGTGCCTGCTGCCGGCGGCTCCGGGCCCGCCGCCGGCTTCACGCCGGCCTCGCCCTTCGTGTTCGAGGCGCTGAGCGCGCTGCAGGCCGAGGCCGATCATCTGCCGGTGAGCCCGGGTGTCGGCCTTCCCGTTCCGGTGAATGTACTGCGCGATTTCCGCAGTTCCGATCTCGGCCGGCATCTGGGGCAGTTTGACGCGATCACGGTCGACATCGTCGCGATGCTGTTCGACCTCATCTTCGACGACGCGAACATCGCCGATCCGATCAAGGCGCTGGTCGGCCGGCTGCAGATCCCGCTGGTCAAGGTGGCCATGCTGGATCGCAGCTTCTTTTCCAGCAAGGCCCACCCGGCGCGCCGCCTGCTCGATCTCATTTCTCAGGCCATGCTGCGCTGGGGCCGCGATGTCGGCCACGACGATCCGCTGTATGTGAAGCTGGCGGAAATCGTCGATCGCATCCTGCGCGACTTCGAACGCGACATGAGCCTGTTCGAGGCCTGCAACAGCGACCTCGAAAGCTTCATCGAGGCGCTCGAGTCCGAGGAGTCGCAGCGTGCCGAAACGGCCGCCCGTCTGGCCGAAGAGCGCGAACAGGAACGTCTGCGCCGCGACGATGCGCGTCGCGCCGCCGACGACGCCGTCGACGACCGTCTGCGCACGCCGCTGCCTGCGGTGGTGCAGAACCTGTTGGACGGCGTCTGGCGTCGCCTGCTGCGCACGTTGGCCGAGCGCGGCGCCGATACCGAGGTCGATTATCGGCAGGCACTGGTAACCGCGGACGAACTGATCTGGAGCGTGCAGCCGAAGAGCGATCCGGAAGAGCGGCGCAAGCTGGTGCAGGCGTTGCCCGGCCTGCTGCGCAGGCTGAATCAGGGTTTCGACACGGCCGAAGCGCACCCGGCCGACAAGTTGCTGCTGCTCAACGGCCTGTTCGATCTGCACGCGCAGTGGATCAAGCCGGGTGCGACGCCCGGCGCGCCGCCGCCGGTGAAGCAGTGGGTGCCGGGCGAGGGCTCGGCGAACGATGCGGTACCTGCGCCCGAGGTGGTGACCGAGCATGTCGAGCAGGATGGCCTCGAGTACGAGGACATTTCGCTCAATCTGCCGGCGCACCTCGACATTGCCGACGAAGGTCGGGTGGCCGAGCTGAAGCGTGGCGACTGGGTCGAGTTCAAGCAGCCCGACGGCAGTTTTTCGCGCATGCGCCTGAACTGGGTCAGTCCGCAGCGCGGCATCTATCTGTTCACCAATCCGGGTTCGCCGCGCGCCACCTCGATTGCGCCCGACGCGCTGGCGTTGCAACTGGCGCGGGGCGAAGCGCGTATCGTCGATGCCGCGCCGATGTTCGAACGCGCGGTCAGTCAGGCGCTGGCACAGCCGCGCGACGAGGTTGCCGCCGGCTGAGTGTCCCGCGCGCGGCAGCGCATTCAGCGCGCGTGCTGGCGATCGTGCTTCTGGTGGCGGATGCTGCGCTTGGCGCGGTCCTGCATCTTTTCCATGCGCAGCGCCTCCTTCCTGTTCAGCGAGCCGTCGGCCAGTGCCCGGTTTTCGGCGTGATCGATGTGCGCCTGCTGGTGTTCGAGCCGCGTTGCCTCGCGCTGGGTGAGCTTGCCACTTTCGACGCCGTGGTCGATGCGCTGTTCCTGTCGTGCCTGTCGCGTGTCGATGCGCTGCTCCATGTGGTCTGAGGGCGTCTGCGCGAGCGCGCCGCCGGCGACGAGCAGCGTGGTGATGGCGAGCAGGCCGGGAATGAGTTTCATCGTGTTCTCCGCAGGTTCAGCGTCGGCGGGATGCGTCCGCTGTGACCGTGAGACGCGTCGCCCCGGCCGGCCCTTACGCGCCGCCGCTGTAAGCGGATGTAATGTCCGGCCACCTGCGTAAGACACGCCGCGCTGCGACGTCAAACTGTCGTGTCCATCTTTCTGCCTGCGATGATGATTTTCCGTCTGACCCTGCTGTGTGGCCTGCTGTGGGCAGGTGTCGTGCAGGCCGAAGTGCCGGCGGTGCCGGACCCGGGTGCCTGGAGTGCCTTGCCCGCCGACCGTCGGGAAGCGCAGGCGCATGAGCTGCGGCAGAAGCTGAAGGCCGCGACACCCGAAGAGCGGCGCGAGTTTCGCGCCCGCCTGCGCGAGCGACTGTCTTCCCTGCCGCCGGAGCAGCGTCGGGAAATGAGCGAGCGGCTGCGCGAGGACTGGAAATCCATGAGCGAAACCGAGCGCGAGCGCCTGCGCGCCGAACGGCGCGCCTACATTCAGTCGCTGTCGCCGGATGAGCGGCGTGCGCTGTTGCGCGAGCGCCGCGAAATGCTCGAACGGATGACGCCCGAAGAACGCCGGCGGCTCAAACGTGAACTTGAACGCTGAGGGGGCGCTGTCCGGCTTCGGTGTGCTGCTGCCGACCGGCTGGCGCAGCGACGCGCTGTTGCTGCAGCAGGCGAGGGCGGGTGAGCGCGCGGCCAGTGACGAACTGGTTAAGCGCCTGCTGCCGCCGGCCCATGCGCTGGCCTGGAAACTGACCGGCGACGCGGCCGAATGCGACGACGTCGTGCAGGAGGCGTTCTGCCGCCTGTGGCAGCACGCCGGGCGATTCGAGGGAAGGGCGCAGCTGTCCACGTGGTTCCTGAGCATCGTGCGCAATCTGTGCATGGACCGTTTCAGGCGCAGCCGGCCACGAGCGGACGAGGCGGAGCTCGAATCGCTGGCCGACCCGCAGCCCACGCCGGACGAGCAGTGGCAGGCGGCGGCGCGCAGCGGCGCACTGCGTGCCGCCCTGGTGCGCCTGCCAGAGCGCCAGCGTGCGGCGCTGATGATGTGGGCCTGGCAGGAGTACGATGTGGCGGCGATCGCGCGCGAACTTGGCATTGCCGACAATGCAGCGCATCAGCTGCTGTTCCGGGCGCGCACGCGTCTGAAGGTCCTGCTTGCCGGGGAGACTGACGATGACTGAACGATTTTCCGATGAGGCGCTGCGCAGCGCACTGCGTTCGCTGCCGCCACCGCCGGTGCCTGCAGCACTGGCGGCGCGCGTGCGGGACGGCGGGCCGCGTCGTCCCGTGTCGCACCGCCCGCGCTGGGTGACCGGCGTTGCGCTCGCCGCGCTGGTGCTCGCCGTGGCGGCCGGCGTGTTCGAGTACCGTGCGTGGCAGGAAACCGAAGAGCTGGCGCAGCTCGACGAGCTGTCGATCACCACCATGCTGGTTCTTTGACGCAACGGGTTTTCACCGTCGGGCCGGCCTGCTACGCTGCGCCGCTGCCTTGCCGATGGAGTGCATCAAATGCTGATTGACCGCCAACGTTCCTCGCTGCTGCTGATCGACATGCAGGAGCGCCTGCTGCCGGCGATGGACGACGCCGACCGCCTGCTCGACAACGTGGTGTGGATGGTGAAGATCGCGCAGCGGCTGTCGGTGCCGGTGCTGGTCAGCGAGCAGTATCCGAAGGGCCTGGGGCCGACGGTGCAGACCTTGCGCGATCTGATCCCGGCGGAATCCATCGTGCCCAAGATGCATTTTTCCTGCGTATCCGACGGCTGCCTGAAGCCCCTGCTGGACGAATCACGGCCGCAGGTCATCGTGTGCGGCATCGAGTCGCACATCTGCGTGCTGCAGACTTCGATGGATCTTCAGTCGAGTGGCCGTCAGGTGTTCGTCGTTGCCGACTGCGTCGCTTCGCGTGACCCGTCCAACCGCGGTCTCGCGCTGGAGCGTCTGCGCCAGCACGGCGTGGTCATCGTGTCGCGTGAAATGGTCGCCTTCGAATGGCTGGGTGCGGCGGGGTCCGAAGAATTCCGCGAGATCAGCCGCACCTATCTGCGCTGACGTCGGCCAGCGTGGCGCAGCCGCACAGCGCCATGCTCATTTCCAGTTCGTCGCGCAGCAGCCGGATCACGTGCGCGACACCGAGCGCGCCGCCGATGGCAAGGCCCCACAGATAAGGGCGTCCGACCAGCACCGCGCGGGCGCCCAGCATCAGCGCGCGCAGCGCGTCGCTGCCGCTGTCGATGCCGCTGTCGAACAGTACCGGCACGTCGTCGCCGACCGCGGCGATCACCTCCGTCAGGCATGTCAGCGCAGGTGGCGCGCAGTCCAGCACACGTCCACCGTGGTTCGATACGACGACCCCGTCGCAACCCAGATCGACGGCGCGCACGGCGTCCGGCGCGTTCAGCACACCCTTGATCAGCAATGGAACCGGTGCGCGCGCGCGCAGCCAGGCGAGGTCGTCCCAGCCGGGTGCGTCGGCCATCCAGCCGTCGAACACTTCGCTCTGTCCCGGCCGCAACTGACGCCCGCCTGGCGGCTCGATATTGACCGCGCGCACGTCGGCGGGCAGCGGTGAGGCGGCAAGCTTGATCGGTGCGTCGACGGTGAACACCACGCAGCGATAGCCGGCGGCGAGCGCGCGATCGAGCAGACGTGCCGTGCGCTCGCGGTCGCCCTGCCAGTAGAGCTGGAACCACAGCGGCTTCTCGGCGGCTCCGGCAATCTGTTCGAGCGGCTGGCTGGCGAGCGTGCTGACGATCATCTGCCCGTCCTGCGCCGCGGCCGCCATCGCGCTGGCGCATTCGCCGTCCGGATGCTGCAGGCACTGGTAGGCGATCGGCGCCAGCAGCAGCGGGTGGCCCAGTGTTTCGCCGAACAGTTCGATCCGCGTGTGGCCGCCGCGAACGTCGGTCAGTGGTCGCGGTCGCAGCGGCATGGCGTCGAGCGCAGCGCGGTTGGCGCGACCGCATACAGTATCGCGGCCGCCGTCGAGGTAGGTCCAGATGTCCGGATGCAGCAGCTCGCGCGCCCGTTCGCGGTAGCCGGCGATCGACTGCGGCAGGTTCAGCGGCGCGTTCAGGCCGAACCCCAGCGGCGCAGCAGGTTGTGATAGATGCCGGTGAGCTTGACCATGGACGGCGTTTCGCCCAGTTGCTGGCGCAGCGTCACCAGTTCCATGTCGAGGTCGAACAGCAGACGGCGCTGCTCGGCGTCGCGCACCATGCTCTGGATGAACATGAAGCAGGCGATGCGCGCGCCGCGCGTCACCGGCGTCACCTCGTGCACCGACGACGACGGGTAGAGCACCAGGCTGCCGGCCGGCAGCTTGACGCTGTGCCGGCCGAAGGTGTCGTCGATCACCAGTTCGCCGCCGTCATACTCGTCCGGATCGGCGAGGAAGAGGGTAGCCGACAGGTCGGCGCGCACATAGCCGCTGCCGTCCGGCATCGCGCGCATCGCGTTGTCGATGTGCTGGCCGTAACGGTTGCTGCCGCCCGCGTAGCGGTTGAAGAAGGGCGGCAGTATCTTCGCCGGCAGTGCGGCGCTGAAGAACAGTGGCTCGCGGTTCAGCGCGGCAAGCACCCGTTGCCTCAGCTCCGGCAGCGTGGGGGCGCCTTCCGGCACCTGCTGGTTGTTCTTCACGACCGTCGCCTGCGATCCGGCGGTCAGGGCACCGCTGGCCCACTCGGAGCGGTCGAGCAGGTCGCGAAGGGCGGCGACTTCGTCGCCGGAAAGCAGGTCGTCAATCGTCAGCAGCATCAGAAGGAATATATGGCGGACAGTACGGCCGCGCGGCTTGCACCCGGGATGCTCTGGCCGCTGGCAAGTTCGAAGATGTACTTCTTGTCCAGCAGGTTATACACGTTCAGGCGCAGCTTGAGATCCTTGCTGACTTGATACAGCGCAACCGCATCGAACACCCAGTAGTCGTCCACCGTGGTGACCAGATCGCCGGTCAGGCTGCTGCGGATGATGGCATTGCGCGTATCGACGTACTGCGCGCCGCCGCCTACGCTCAGTGCCTCGGTGAGCTGGTAGGTTGCCCAGCCGCTGAAGCTGTGGCGCGGCGTGTTGTCCAGCGTCTGGCCTTCCTCGATCGTGTTATTCGACTTGCGCACCTGGCTGTCCTGGAAGGTGTAGCCCGCGAACAGGTTAAGGCGATTGGTCACGCGGCCGCTGGCCGACAGCTCGAAACCCTGCACCTCCTGCACGCCCTGCAGCACCACCGGCGGTTCGCCCGGCAGACCCGGCGTGCGTCCGTTGAACTTTTCGGTGCGGAACAGAGCCGTCTGGATCAGCAGCGCGTCGCCGAGAGCGTTCCACTTGGCGCCCACTTCGTAACTGCGGGTGCGTTCCGGCTTCAGGTTGAAGGTTTCGGGCGTGACCGGCAGGTTGTTGTTGCCGCCCGCCAGCTGGACGATGTCGGCGCGGCCGCTAGGATCGAAGGAACTGCCGTAGCCGGCGTAGAGGCTGAGCGTCGGAACCGGGCGATAGATCAGACCGAGGTTGCCGGACATTTCCTTGTCGGTACGGGACAGGTGCTGGCTGTAGGCCGGCACCGTGCCGTCGTTCAAGGCGCGCACCGTCGTCTTCACGTGATCCCAGCGCAGGCCGGCGTTGATGTCCCACTGCGGGGTCAGTGAAATGATGTCGCTGACATAGATCGCCGTCGTTTCGAGGTCGAGCTGTGCGCGGGTGCCGTTGTACTGGATGGGCGAGGCCGGGCGCAATTGCGGATCGAGCAGATTGGTCACCGGGCCGTTGGCGTCGAGGCGGCGCTTGTTTTCGTTGTCCTCGCGCGCCAGTTCGAGACCGGTCACCAGGTGGTGCTTGATGCTGCCGGTGGCGAACTTGAAGATGAGGTCCGTCTGGTTGATCAGCAGATCGGTCTTCTGGTCGCGCGGCTTCTGGTTGCCGACGACATTGGTCGCGCCGGTGATGGTCGTGATGTTGCCGGGCGAGAAGCGCGGCGACGAGAAGATGGAATCGTTGTGGGTATAACCGTAGCGCAGCTGGTTACGGATGCTCACCTTGTCGTTGAAGTCGTGCTCGAAGCGGAAGCTGGCCTGATGCGCTTCGAGGTCCTGATAGTCGGTCGAGTGACCGTAGAAGTTCGAGTACTTGACCGGGGCGACGCCACCGCCGAAGCCGGAATCGCGCAGGCTGAAGTTGCGTGCATTCGGCAGGCCGGAATCGGGGCGATTGTCCTGGCGCGTGTACAGATAGCTGAGCGTGACACGGGTCGGCGTGCCCAGACCGAAGGACAGCGACGGTGCGATGCCGAAGCGCTTGTTCTCGACGTGATCGCGCCCGGGCTGGTCGTTCTGGTGCGACATCAGGTTGAGGCGGAAGGCGGCGCCGTTCAGGCCTTCGATTGGCTGATTGATGTCGGCGGTGACGCGGTAGAGGCTGTCGGTGCCGATGCCTGCCTCGACTTCGCGTTTCTGCTTCAGCGACGGCAGCTTGGACACCTGATTGATCGTGCCGCCGGTCGAGCCGCGGCCGGCGAAGGCCGAAGCCGGGCCCTTGGTGACTTCGATGCGCTCAGTGTTGAACGGATCGCGGAAGAAGACACCGGCGTCGCGCACGCCATCGACCAGGATGTCGTCACGCGCCGAAAATCCGCGAATCTTCAGCTGGTCGCCGGAGGGCGGATTGCCCTCACCGGCCTGGAAGCTGATGCCGGTCACGTTGCGCAGCGCGTCGCGCAGCGTTTTCGTGCCCTGTTCTTCGAGCAGTTGTTCGGTCACCACGTGCACCGTCTGCGGAATGTCCTGGATGGCCTGCGGCCGCTTCGGCGAACTCAGCGCCTCGGCCTTGTAAGGCGCAGGTGCCTGGCCTTCGACCTGCACGGCGGGCAGCGTGACGACGTTCGCTTCCTCCGCCTGTGCGCTGGTGCCAAAGCTGGCGGCCATCAGGGCGGCGCCCAGAGGCAGCAGTGTGCGATCGATGCTGCGGCGAGATGCCGAACTGCGGAAGCGCTGGGTGCGAACGTGTGCGGACATCGGGTTTCCTCTCCGTGGTGACGTCTTGCCGTTGTTGTGTCGGGCTCCTGTGGCGCAGCGCGCACCGGCCCGGAATCAATTCGCGCGCAATGTAAACGAAATGCAAATATTTCTCAAATGCTTAAAAGAATGTTTCGCAACAAGAATGAAGGCGGTGACGGATCCGTGGCGGACGGGGCGCTGACGGCGGGGCGGCCGTCGGACGTGCGGGCGCTACGCCGCCCGGGGCGAGCAGGCTGCTTGAGACGGAAGCGGGGGAGGGCGCGCAGCGTCGCGCGCCCGGTTCAGGCGAGGGAGGGGCTGGTGTCGCTCAGAGATAGAGCACGGCCGGGAAGACGGTGACGGCCAGCACGAACACCAGCCATTCGAGGTTGTTGCGGGCGAGAAAGCCAGTGAAGTGCAGGATGAGCACCGTGATCGCCACAACGTAGTACAGGATGAACCACATCAGACGGAATCTCCGCGGATAGGGGCTGGACGAGGCTGGCGCCGGGCGCTCAGCGTTCGACGTGGCGAAGTGAAAGGTCGATGGCGCGGACGTTCTTGGTCAGGACGCCGATGGAGATGCGGTCGACGCCGGTTTCGGCGATGGCCCGCACGCGGTCGAGGTTCACGCCGCCGGACGCTTCGAGTTCGGCACGGCCGGCGTTGATGGCGACCGCCTCGCGCATCTGTTCGATCGACATGTTGTCGAGCAGCACCATGGTGGCGCCGGCGTCGAGCGCCTCGCCCAGCTGGGCCAGCGTCTCGACCTCGATCTGGATGAAGGCATTCGACGGCGCGATGCCGCGCGCGCGCGCCAGTACCGGACGGATGCCGCCGGCGGCCATGATGTGGTTTTCCTTGATCAGGATGCCGTCGTACAGACCCATGCGGTGATTCAGGCCGCCGCCGACGGTGACCGCGTACTTCTGCGCCAGGCGCAGGCCGGGCAGGGTCTTGCGGGTGTCGACGATGCGTGCCGAGGTGCCGGCGATGGCGTCGACGAAGCGACGCGTGATGGTAGCGGTGGCCGACAGCAGCTGGACGAAATTCAGCGCCGCACGCTCGGCGGTCAGCAGGGCGCGGGTTTCCGACAGGATTTCGCACAGCCGCTGGTCCGGCTCGACCCACTCGCCTTCGGCCACATGCCAGGCGACGGTCGCTTTCGGGTCGAGCGCACGCAGGCAGGCTTCGAACCAGTCGCGGCCGCACAGCACCGCTTCCTCGCGCGCCGTCACCATGCCGGTGGCGGCGCGTCCGGCCGGGATCAGCCGTGCGGTCAGGTCGCCGGTGCCGACATCCTCGGCCAGCGCCTGCGACACATTGCGTTGTATTTCGATGGACAGCTGATCGTTTTCCCGCATGGCTCGTCTTCTGTATTTGTCGCGGCGCATTCTAGCATCGGCCTGCCCCGGCCCATGCGAGCCGCAAGGCTGGCACAGGCAATCCGGCCTTCCTCCCAAGTTCGTCACGAATCCGCTTCACGCGTGCGCCGCCGTGCTTAAAGTTGCGCTGCCCGCTGCCGTAGCAGGGGGATCAATACGAGAGCCGACTCGAACAGGCTCCGCTCGCATCGTCCTTTTGGGGAGAAGGAAATGTTCATCCACGTGGACGCGCCGCTGGCGCGCGGCCCGGCATCGCTCTGTCGATGCGGGGCGCTGCTGTCATGACGGGGCAATACCACCCGCTTCTGGTCGCGCTGTCACTGCTGGTGGCGGTGATGGCCGCCTGGTCAGCACTCGATCTGTCGCAACGCATCCAGAGCACCGACAGGCGCGCCGCGCGCATCTGGCTCTTTTCCGGTGCACTGGTGCTCGGAACCGGCATCTGGTCGGTGAACTTCGTCGGCATGCTCGCCTATGCGCTGCCGATGCAGACCGGCTTTGACCTGATCATCACCGTGCAGTCATGGCTGACATCGGTCGGCGTATCGCTGCTCGCGCTGCTGTGCGCCAGTCGGCTTGCACCAGCTGAGCGGCTGCGCGCGCCGCTGGCCCTGGTCGTCGGCGCGGGTGTCGTCATGGTGTTCCATCTTGCGTTGTCGGCGATGCGCATCGAACCGGCGGTCGGATACAGCCCGGGCCTGCTGGCGCTGGCAGTGCTGCTCGCCTGGGCGCTGGCGGTGGCGACTGCCCGCGCGCTGCTCAGGATGCGCGCACTCGATGGCCGCCCGCTCTATCTGTTCAAGGTGCTGGCCTCGATGGCGATGGGGCTCGTGCTGTGCGCCGTGCACTACCTCTGCATGGCGGCCGCCCGCTTCGACGCGAATGCGGTCAGCCTGGCCAAGCACGAGATCGATCCGACCTGGCTGGGGCTGACCATCGCCGTCGCGGCCATCGGCTTCACCTGGATAGGCAGCGTTGCCGCGCTGTTCGATGCCCGCATGGAACACCGCACGCGACAACTCGCGATGCGTCTGAAGGCGGCCAACAGCGAACTGATGCATGCGGCGCTGCACGACCCGCTGACCGATCTGCCGAACCGCGTCAATTTCGATGCTGCGCTGGCCGAGGCCGCCGAGCGCGTGCAGGGGCGAGGGGCGCGGCTGGCGGTGCTGTTCGTCGATCTCGATGGCTTCAAGCCGGTCAACGACGTGCTCGGTCACCACGTCGGCGACGAGGTGCTCAAGTGCGTGGCGCGCCGGTTGCGCAACGGTCTGCGCGAGGGCGATATGGTGGCCCGCATTGGCGGCGACGAGTTCGTCATGCTGTCCGAAGGTGCGATCGATGCTGAAGGTGCCGGCCGGCTGGCGCAGCGCCTGGTCGATGCCGCCAGCCAGCCGATGCTGATCGGCACTCACGAGATTCAGGTGTCGGCGTCGGTCGGTGTCGCGCTGTTTCCGGACGACGGCGACGAGAATCGCGTGCTCGTCTGCGCCGATACCGCGATGTACGCCGCCAAGCATGCGGGGCGCAACACCTGGCGCCTGTACTGCGAGGACATGGACGGCGGCGGCGCCGACATTCTCGGCATGCAGCGGGCGATCCGCCGTGCGCTCGACAACGACGAATTCGTGCTGCACTACCAGCCCAAGGTGAGTGCGGTCGATGGCGAATTGCGCGGCGTCGAGGCGCTGATCCGCTGGCAGGACCCGGAGCGCGGCATGGTGCCGCCGGTCGAGTTCATCCCGGTGGCCGAGCGCTTCGGGCTGATCAACGCGATCGGCTTCTGGACGTTGCGCGAGGCCTGCGGTCAGATCCGCAGCTGGATGCACGCCGGCCGGCGCATACCGGTGGCAGTGAATCTGTCGCCGCAGCAGTTCCGCCAACCTGATCTGGTCGAGCGCGTGCGCGCCTGCATCGACGAGTTCGACATCGATCCTGGCCTGCTGGCGCTGGAGATCACCGAGTCGGTGGTGATGGAAAGCTCGACCAGCGTGCGTCGCGTACTCGAAGAGCTGAAGGCGATGGGCGTCACGCTGTCGATCGACGACTTCGGTACCGGCTATTCCTGCCTTGCCTATCTGTGCCGGCTGCCGGCGCGCCAGCTCAAGATCGACCGCACCTTCGTCATCGACATGGACCACGTCACCGAGGCGCGCCACGTGGTCGAGGCCGTCATCCGTCTCGCGCACTCGCTGCGCATGGAGGTGGTGGCCGAAGGCGTCGAGCGTTCGGAACAGGTGGTTGCATTGCGTGCGCTCGGCTGCGATCTGATACAGGGCTATTACTTCTCGCGACCGGTACCGGCGGGCGAGATCGAGGCCCTGCTGCACAGCCGGCAGCTGGGCGACCTGTCGAACCGGGCACGCAGCCTCGGCGAGGGCTTGCAGGCCGACGCGGCCAACACGCCGCAGCCACTCGAACTGGCCGCCGGTTGAGTTTCAGCGCCGGTGGGCCAGCCAGGCGCTGGCCAGCCCGCAGACGACGATGAGGCCGGCGCCGCCGACAGCGCTGGCACCCGGCAGGTCGCCGAACACCAGCCAGCCCATCAGCGTCGCCCACACCAGCTGCACGTATATGAGCGGGCTGAGCACCGATGCCGGTGCGAAGGCCATCGCGCGTATCAGCAGGAAGTGGCCGGCCATGCCGGACACGCCCAGCGACACCACCAGCAGCGCGTCGACCGGCCCCGGCAATTCGCTGTGCGCGGCCGCCGGCAGCGCCAGCGTGGACAGCGCCGCGCCGACCAGTGCGGTGTAGTAGAGCGTGGTCAGCGGCCGCTCGGTCGGCGCCAGCTTGCGCGTGGCCAGCTGGTACAGGGCATACAGCAGCGAGCCGCCGAGCAGCATCAATACCGGCAGCAGCGGCAGATGTCCGTCCGGGCGAGCGATCAGCAGCACGCCGGAGAAGCCGAACAGTGCCAGCAGCCAGTTGGCGACCGTCACCCGTTCGCCCAGCACCGGCCCTGCGAGCAGCGTCACGATCAGCGGCGTGACGAAGAACAGCGAGGTGCCCTCGGCCATCGGTATCGTCTTCAGCCCGCCCATGATCAGGAAGGACACGCCGGCCAGCAGTGCGGCCCGCAGTATCTGCAGCCGCCAGCGCGGCGTCACCAGCAGGTTGCGCCGCATGCGCGGCCACAGCACCGCGCCGAGCACGATGGCCGGCACCAGATAGCGCGCCCACACCAGCACGCCGACCGGGTAGCGCTGCGACAGGTACTTGCCGGTGGTGTCCAGCACGGCGAAACAGAACAGCGCGGCCAGCATGAAGGCCACGCCGATCAGCGGATGCCCGCGTTCAGAGGTGGATATGGCCGACTTCCTGCAGATCGGCACCGGCGATCAGTGCGTTGAAGGCGGCTCGCGCCGATTCGATCACCTCGCCGGCGGTCAGGCCGTTCGGACCCTTGCCCAGTGCGACCAGGCGGTCGCCGGCCAGTCCGTGCAGGTGCACGCCGCCGATCAGCGCGAGGTCGGCCGGCCAGCCCTGGGCCAGCAGGCCGGCGATCAGGCCGGTCAGCACGTCGCCCATGCCGGCTGAGGCCATGCCCGGATTGCCGGTGGTGTTGATGAACCAGCGTCCGTCCGGCAGCGCCAGCACGCTGCCGCAGCCCTTCAGCACGACCGAGGCGCGGAAGCGGCGTGCCATCTCGCGCGCGGCGGCGATGCGGTCGTGCTGCACCTTGGCCGTCGTGCTGCCGAGCAGGCGGGCGGCTTCCATCGGATGCGGCGTCAGTAGCGTGGCGGCGCCGCGGTCGACCAGCGCCTTCTCCAGGTCGGCGTGCTGCGACAGCAGGTTCAGTGCGTCGGCGTCGAGCACCAGCGTGGCCGGCGACAGCACCGCGTCGCGCATCAGGTCAAGAGCGGCCGGGCTCTGACCCAGGCCGGGGCCGATGGCCACGCAGGTGGCCAGATCGCCCGCCAGCACTTCGGCCGGCGTGCGTATCATCAGTTCCGGCTGTTCCGGGTCGAGCGGCAGTGCGGCGTGGTCGAGCATGCCGACATAGACGCGTCCGGCCCCCACCTTCAGTGCGGCGCGACCGGCCAGCAGCGCGGCGCCGGCCATGCCGCGCGCGCCGCCGACCAGTACCGCATTGCCGTTCGTCCCCTTGTGGCTGTTGCGCGCACGTGGCCGCAGCAGGTGGTCGAACAGGCCGCGACCGACCTGCCAGCCGGAGGGCTGCACCACGGCGGCGCAGTCGAGCCCGAGGTCGTGCACCGACAGTTCACCGCAATGGTCGGGGCCGTCCAGCGTCAGCAGCCCGGGCTTGAGCGCAATCATCGTCGCGGTGTGCGAGGCACGAATCGCGCGGCCGAGCACGGTGCCGGTGTCGGCATTGAGGCCGCTGGGTACGTCGATCGCGAGTACCGGGCAGTCCATGTCGTTGACCGCGTCTATCCAGGCCGCGTGTTCGCCCTCGATCGGGCGCGTCAGGCCGATGCCGTACAGCGCATCGACGACGATGGAAAAGTCGCCGCGTGGCAGACGCGGCACGGTGACGCCGCCGGTGGCGCGCCACGACGCCCAGGCCGACACCGCGTCGCTGGCCTGCGGGTGCTCGTCGCCCTGGTAGGCGACGACGACGTCGAAGCCGGTCTGCCGCAGCTGGCGCGCCAGCACGAAGCCGTCGCCGCCGTTGTTGCCGGGGCCGCACATGACCAGCACGCGACCGTGGCGCCCGCCGAGGATCTGCATCACCTTGGCCGCACCGGTGGCACCGGCGCGCTCCATCAGGCGCGGCGAACTGGCGGGCGCGTAATGGCGCTCGATGCGTCGCAGCGCCTCGGCGTCGTACAGCGCCGTCAGCGATGAGGTGTTTAGGGTTCGCGGGGTGGGCATGCTCGGACCGGACTGTCGCCGGACCGACGGGTCCGGCGAGCACAGGCGCGCATTCTATGCCCGGCGGCGTCATCGTGCCGAGGAATGCGGCACTTCAAGCGCAGGCTTGGCGTGCGCGCTGCCCGGCCCGACTCAGTCGCAACGACCATCGATCTGTTGCGCTGCAGCAGCGATGCGTGTAGCGGCGCGTTCAAGTCTGCGCGCCACCGCGCCGATATGAGCGAAGCAACGCGTCGGATCGATGTTCAAGCAGGGATGGGCCGCAGCCGGCCATGTCCCGGAAAGAAGAGTCTGCAGATCATGCGCACAACCGGAACCGCCTCGCCGAGCTCCGCGGGAATCGCCTCGCGGCTGAACCGCTGGCTGGACGACGTCATCGGCACACGCAATGCCGATGCGCATCTGGCCGCCCGCATCCGAGCGCAGCAACTGCGCTCGGTCCTCCGGTTTGCACCGCTCACACTGACCGCGAATCTGTTCAATGCGCTGCTCATCGTGGTCGTGTTCTGGGACAGCGAGCCGCCCTGGGTACTGCTGCTGTGGCTGGCCGCACTGACCGCCGCGATGCGCTCGACGCTGCGCGCCTGGCGCCGCGATCAGGCCTCGCCGCCCGCGCGGGCGTCCGAGCGCGCCATACGCCGTGCCGCGCTGCATGCCGGCGTGCTGGCCCTGCTGTGGTCGGTGCCGTCGCTGCTGTTCTTCACCCGCGCCGAGCCCGACAGCGCACTGCTGGTCACGCTGATTTCGGGCGGCATGATGTGCGCCGGCAGCTTCGTACTGGCCAACATTCCGCGCGCAGCCGTGCTCTATGTGCTGCTGCTGTGCGCCTCCAGTTCACTCGCCTTCGTCATCGACCACCCGGTGCGCAACCTGGATCTCGTGGTGCTGATGAATTTCTATGCTGCGCTGGCGCTGGCCTGCGCCATTGCCAGCGCGCGCACCTTCGGCGCCCGTCTGCTGGCCGAAGCGGAGGCGGAGCGGCAGAAGCAGCTGGTCGGCCTGCTGTTGCACGATTTCGAGGCGCATTCGAGTGACTGGCTGTGGGACACCGACCGCAACGGCTTCCTGCAGCACGTGTCGGCGCGGCTGGCCGAAACCTTCGGTCGCTCGCTGGACGAACTGCGCGCGCAGCCCTTCATCGAGCTGTTCGCCCAGGGCGGCCGCGACATGAACGAGGCCGAGCGTGATGCGTTGAGCACGCTGGCGGCGCACCTGATGCAGCCGGTGCCTTTCCGCGACGTGCAGGTGGCGCTGGTGGTGGATGGCGAACGGCGCTGGTGGGCGCTCACCGCCAAGCCGCTGTTCGACGAGGGCGGTCACCACGCCGGCTGGCGCGGCGTGTGTTCGGACATCACGGACAGCCGACGCGCAGCACTGGAAATGTCGACGCTGGCGAATTTCGATTCGCTGACCGGGCTGGCCAACCGGCACCACTTCCGCAATCAGCTGGCGGCCATCCGTCCGGCCGGGTCGGACGAGGCGCGGCCATGCGCGCTGTATTTCTTCGACCTCGACGACTTCAAGAACGTGAACGATTCGCTCGGCCACGCGGCTGGCGATCGTGTGCTGCAGCTCGTGTCGCAGCGTCTGCAGGAGCGCATCCGCGCGGGCGACGTGCTGTCGCGGCTGGGCGGCGACGAGTTCGCACTGATCTGCTGGGGCTGCCGCACGCCGGAAGGCGCAGCCGAGCTTGCCCAGCGCCTGCTCGACACCTTCGCGTCGCCGGTGTTGATTGACGGCGTCAGCGTGCAGATCGGCAGCAGCATAGGCATCGCGCTGGCGCCGCAGCACGGCAGCGATCCGGACGCGCTGCTGAAGAACGCCGACATGGCGCTGTATGCGGCCAAGGCCGCCGGGCGCAATACCTGGCGCTTCTTCGAGCAGGACATGGACGAGCGCGCGCGCCGTCGGCTGAGCATGCACAGCGACCTGCTCGGCGCACTGGACCGCGACGAGTTCGAACTGCACTACCAGCCGCAGATCCACATGCGCAGCGGCCGCGTCGCCGGCTTCGAGGCGCTGATCCGCTGGCGCCATCCGCAGCGCGGTCTGGTGTCGCCGGGCGAATTCATCCCGCTGGCCGAGGAAACAGGCCTCATCGTGCCGATCGGCCGCTGGGCGCTGGAACAGGCTTGCCTGGCAGCAGCGCGCTGGCCGGACGACATGCACGTGGCAGTAAACGTGTCCGCCGTCCAGTTCGCGCGCGGCGCGGTGGTCGATGTGGTGCGCGACGCGCTGGCACACAGCGGCCTGGCGCCCGACCGGCTGGAGATCGAGGTGACCGAGTCGCTGCTGATCCACGACAGCGCCGCGGCGCGCGACACGCTGAGCACGCTGCGCGCACTGGGCATCGGTATCGCGCTCGACGATTTCGGCACCGGTTATTCATCGCTCGCCTATCTGCGCAGCTTCCCGATGACCAAGCTGAAGATAGACCGCTCCTTCGTCACCAGCCTGAACAGCGAGGAGGGCGGTGGCGCCATCGTGCGCGCCATCATCAATCTCGCCGACGCCTTGCGTCTGGATACCACGGCCGAAGGGGTCGAAACCGCAGCCGAGTGGGCGGCGCTGGCCGGCAAGGAGTGCACCTATGCGCAGGGCTATCTGATGTCGCGACCGCTGCCGGAACCGCAGATTGCCGCCTTCATCGATGGCTGGCGCGGGCTGGACGCCGTCCAGGGGGAGGAGAGCCGGCCGCTGCGCGCGGTCGGCTGAACACCGCCGGCGGTTTCAGTCCAGCGGACGGATCAGTTCGCGATGGCGGAAGCAGTCGACCAGGTGGTCGTTCACGACGCCCACCGATTGCATCCAGGCATAGACGATGGTGCTGCCGACGAAGCGGAAGCCCAGCCGCGCCAGTTCCTTCGACAGCTGGTCGGACAGCGGTGTGCTCGACGGGCAGTCGCCGAGGCGCCGCCAGTGATTCACCATCGGTTGTCCGCCGACGGCGTCCCACAGCAGATCGCTCAGCGATCCGCCGCGCTCGTGCAGCGCGAGCAGCGCGCGCGCATTGCCTATGGTGGCGTCGATCTTGAGCCGGTTGCGCACGATGCCGGCGTCAGCCATCAGCCGCGCGCGGTCGTCTTCGTCATAGCGGGCGATGCGCTGTGCGTCGAAGCCGGCGAAGGCGCGGCGGTAGCCGTCGCGCTTGCGCAGTATCGTGATCCAGGCCAGTCCGGCCTGCGCACCTTCCAGTATCAGGCGCTCGAACAGCTCGCGTTCGTCGCGCACCGGCACGCCCCACTCGCTGTCGTGGTACTCGACGTAGAGCGGATCCTGCCCGCACCACGTGCAACGGGCGGGCGCCGCACTCATGCCGGGCGCAGCAGCAGTTCGCCATTCACCAGCGAACTGTCCTCGGGATCGCGGTTGATGTGGAAGCCCAGGCTCTGCACGAAACGCAGCATGCGTTCGTTGTTGGCGAGGAAGACGCCTTCCATCACCTTGAGGCCGCGCTCGCGCGCCGCTTCGATCAGCAGATTCATCATGATGCGGGCCAGGCCCTGACGCTGCCAGGCGTCGGCGATCACGATGGCGAATTCGCAGGTTTCGCCATCGGGATTCACCACGTAGCGACAGACCCCCAGCTGTTCCTCGGTTTCGCCCTCGCTGACCGCGACCAGCGCCATTTCGCGGTCGTAGTCGATCTGCGTCAGACGCGCCAGCAACTGCGGCGGCAGTTCCTTGATCGTGCTCATGAAGCGCAGGTAGCGGGTTTCCGCCGACAGCTCGCGTACGAACTTGGCTTCACGGTCGGCGTCTTCCGGCCGGATCGGGCGGATGATGGCGCGCGTGCCGTTGGGCAGGTTCACCACGTGCTCCAGCCGTGCCGGGTACGGGTGGATGGCCATGTGCGAGTAGGGCGTGGCCGTCGGCTGCACGTCGGCGAGGATGATGCGGGCGTCCACCGCCACGCAGCCGCTTTCGTCGACCAGCAGCGGATTGATGTCCATCTCGCGTATCCACGGCAGCTCGCACACCATTTCCGACACGCGGATCAGCACCCGTTCGAGCGCTTCCATGTCGATCGCGGGCATGCCGCGGAACTCGCCCAGCATGGCCGACACGCGGGTGCGCTGGATGGCGTCGCGCGCCAGTTCGACGTTGATCGGCGGCAAAGTGACCGCACGGTCGCGCAGCACCTCGACCCGCGTACCGCCATGCCCGAAGCTGATCACCGGGCCGAACACGTCGTCGTGCACCACGCCGACGAACAGCTCGCGCGCATTGCGCTTGTTCACCATCGGCTCGATCGACACGCCGCGCAGGCGGGCGTCCGGCTTGCGGCGGCCGACTTCGGCCATCAGTTCCTGCCAGCAGTCGCGTACCGAACGCAGGTTGTCGACATGCAGGCGCACGCCGCCGACGTCGCTCTTGTGCGTGATGTCCGGCGAATCGATCTTCATCGCCACCGGCAGCCCCATCTCTTCGGCGTACACCATGGCCTCGGTGGCGCTCCGCGCAACCACGGTTTGCGCGATCGGTATCCGGAAGGCGGCGAGCAGCGCCTTCGATTCCATCTCGGTCAGCACGGTGCGCCGCTCGGACAGCGCGGTTTCGATCACCAGCCGGGCCGATTCCACCGACGGCGGATCGAGGTCCTGCGCCAGCGACGCCGGCGCGTGGCGCAGCAGCTGCTGGTTGCGGTAGTAGGAGGAGATGTGATGGAACAGCTCGACCGCCGGCTCCGGCGAGCGGAAGGTCGGAATGTGTGCGGCCTCGAACAGCGAGCGCGCGGCGCGTACCTGGTCGCAACCCATCCAGCAGGTCATCAGCGGCTTGTTGGCGGTCTTGGCGATGTCGATCACCGCTTCCGCCACCGCGGTCGGATGCGTCATCGCCTGCGGCGTCAGCAGCGTCAGCACGCCATCGACGCCGGGGTCGGCCAGAACCGCTTCGAGCGCCGCGCGGTAGCGCGCATCGTCGGCGTCGCCGATCAGGTCGATCGGGTTGGCGTGCGACCAGGTCGGCGGCAGCGTACGGTTGAGCACTTCCAGCGTTTCCGGCGCCAGCTGGGCGAGCGGAATGCCGAGGTCGGCTGCACGGTCGGCGGCCATCACGCCCGGCCCGCCGCCGTTGGTGACGACCGCCAGCCGCTTGCCGGCCGGCTTGAAGCCGGTGAACAGCGCATTGGCGGCCGAGAACATCTGGCCCAGCGTGGACAGCCGCACGACGCCGGCGCGGCGCAGCGCGGCGTCGAACACGTCGTCGGCGCCCACCATGGCGCCCGTGTGCGAAGCGACCGCCTTGGTGCCGGCCGGATGACGGCCGACCTTGATCGCCAGCACCGGCTTGACGCGGGCGGCCGCGCGCACCGCGCTCATGAAGCGGCGCGCGTCGCGTATGCCCTCGATGTACATGAAGATGCTTTCCGTCTTCGGGTCGGCAATCATGTAGTCGAGGATTTCACCGAAATCGAGGTCGATCGAGGCGCCCAGCGACACGACGGTCGAGAAGCCGACGCCGTTCGATTGCGCCCAGTCGAGCAGTGCGGTGCACACGGCGCCCGACTGCGAAATGAGGCCGATGCTGCCCGCCTTGCCGGGCGAGCGCGCAAAAGTGGCGTTGAGACCCAGAGACGGGCGCATCAGGCCCAAGCAGTTGGGCCCGATGATGCGCACGCCGTTGCGCTTGGCGGCGGAGCGGGTGCGGCGCACCAGTTCGGCGCCGGCCGGGCCGGTTTCGGCGAAACCGGCGCTGATAACGATGGCCGCCTTGATGCCGGCGCGACCGCATTCGTCGATCAGGCCGGGCACCGTGCGCGCCGGCGTGCAGATGATGACGAGGTCGGGCCGCTTGCGCAGGTCGTCGATGCGCGCCACGCAGGGCACGCCGAAGACCGCCTTGTGTTTCGGATTGATGGCATGCAGTTCGCCACTGAACTGCGCGTCCAGCATGTTGCGGACGATGACCGCGCCGATCGAGTCCGGCCGCTCGCTGGCGCCGATGATGGCCACCGACTGCGGCTCGAACATGGATTTGAGATAGTGCTCGTACTGCATCATGAACTCCCGTGTCTGGGAAGGCTTTCAGGCAGTGTGGGGTGTCCGCCTTGTGCGCTTCCGTGAGCAGTGCGCCCGTGCACGTTGGACCCCAGTATATTGCATTGCAACATAAATGCCGCTTGTGGAAATCCACACTTCGCGGCGAGTGTGGTGCGCAGCCTACATCCTTGCGCCGGCAGCCGTCAGTGTGTCGGATCGGGCAGCGTGAAGTAGAAGCAGGCGCCCTTGTCCGGGGCGCCTTCGGCCCAGATGCGGCCGCCGTGGCGGTTGACGATGCGCTGCACGGTGGCCAGACCGATGCCGGTGCCGCTGCGGTCCGATTGGTCGTGCAGCCGGTTGAAAGGCTTGAACAGCTGTGCCGCGTGCGCCATGTCGAAGCCGATGCCGTTGTCGCGGATGTGGAACACCACTTCACGGTTGCGCAGGCGGGCGTCGAACTCGATTTCCGCGGTTTCGCGGCCGGCGGTGAAGGTCCAGGCGTTGCGCAGCAGGTGTTCCAGCAGCACGCGCGCCAGCATCGGGTCGACGCGCGCCATCAGGTGCATGCCGATGGCCAGCTTGCCCTCGCGTTCCGGCGATTCCGCACGCAGGTCGCGCATGATGGCGCGCGCCAGCGCCGACAGGTCGACCTCGGCGCGGCTGATCGGCGTGCGCGTGAGCCGGCCCAGTTCGAGCAGGTCGTCGATCAGCGTCGACAGCTTCTGCGAGGCGGCGCGGATGCGCGCGAGATGGCTGTGCGCCTGCGCATCCAGCTGGTCGCCATAGTCTTCCATGATGATCTGTGAAAAGCCGTCGATGGCGCGCAGCGGGTTGCGCAGGTCGTGCGACACCGAGTACGAGAAGGCCTCCAGTTCGCGGTTGGACGCCTCCAGCTCGGCGGTTCGGCGCTTCACGCGGCGCTCCAGCTCCGCATTCATGTCGTACAGCGTCGCTTCGGCCTGTTTGCGCTGGGTGATGTCCTCGATGCTGCCGGACAGGCTTTCGAGCTTGCCATTGCCGTCGAAACGGGCACCGATGGCGATTTCCAGCCAGCGCGCCGACGCGCTGCCGGTACCGGTACGCACCTCGATCTGCATCGAGTCGCGGCGGCCGTCGAGCATGGGCTCCAGCCGCGCGAGCAGATAGCGCGCCTCGTCCTTGCTGAGCCAGCGCAGGATGCGCTGGCCGATGGCCTGATTCACCGGCTGGCCGGTCAAGGTTTCCCAGGCGCGGTTAAGGTAGGTGAAGCGGCCGCGTGCGTCGATGCGGAAGATGACTTCGCGCAGGTGATTCACCATTTCGCGGTGTCGCGTCTCGACCTCGCGCAGTGCCCGGGTCGACTGCACGAAGGCGGTCTCGTCGCGGCCGGTGCCGCGATAGCCGCACAGCTGGCCGCTGCCGTCGGTGATCGGGCGCCCGCGCAGCTCGATGTGGCGCACTACGCCGTCCGGCCGGTGCAGCACCAGATGAAGCTGCAGCGATTTGCCGCTCTGGAACTGGCGATGACATTCCTCCCAGTCGCCGTGCACCGGCGACAGGGCGTTGATCTCCCACAGGCGACGGTTGCGCACGGCGCGCTGGTCGAGTGCGCTGGCCAGGTGACCTTCGGCGCGCGAGTACTGCAGCCGGAGTGCGGCATCGGTTTCCCAGTGCCAGTCGGTGGCAAGGTCGGTGTAGTCGCGCAGGCGGGCGGCGTCGAGCCGGTGCTGTTCGACCTCCCGCGCCAGCCGGTCCTGTTCGCGCAGCGCGAGCACGCCGATGCCGAGGCTGGCGGCCAGCACCGCGAGCCCGACCGGCAGCGACTCGGTGGCGGCGAGCGCTGCGGCGAGCAGGGCGAGCGGCAATGCGCGCCACAGAAAGAATGTCCGCGCGCCACGGGTGGGCGGCGGAAGGTCCGGAGAGCGGAACATTATTGTCCTTGGTATCCCCGGGATGATAATGCGACCCCTCGACACGAAAACCCGAATAAGGGCCCGCAGATGGCATCTCATCCTCATTTTTCAATGCAGGACGCGTCGGACTGGGTGGTGCGTTTCGGCGCACTGATCCCGCGCGGCGCCGACGTGCTCGATCTTGCCTGCGGCGGTGGTCGCCACGCGCGCTGGCTGGCGGGACGCGACCTGAACGTGCTGGCGGCCGACCGTGACGCCGCGGCGCTGGCAACGCTGGACGGGCAGCCGAGCATCCGCACGCTGTGCGCCGACCTTGAGGGCGGCGACTGGCCCTGGGGCGAAGCCTGCTTCGATGCGGTGGTGGTGACCCGCTACCTGTTCCGGCCGCGGCTGGATCGTGTCGCCGCGCTGCTCAAGCCGGGCGGCCTGCTGATCTACGAAACTTTCATGGACGGCAACGCGCGTTTCGGCAAGCCGTCGAACCCGGATTTCCTGCTGCGGCCGCATGAGCTGCTGGACTGGGTG
Organism: Methyloversatilis discipulorum; assembly: GCF_000385375.1. Classification (NCBI taxonomy): domain Bacteria; kingdom Pseudomonadati; phylum Pseudomonadota; class Betaproteobacteria; order Nitrosomonadales; family Sterolibacteriaceae; genus Methyloversatilis; species Methyloversatilis discipulorum. The sequence continues at coordinate 2,467,164 of NZ_ARVV01000001.1, read as the reverse complement.
CGCAGCTGGGGCAGCGTGATCGCTTTCGAACAGGGCGAGATCGCCCGTCCGGCGCCGGCGATGATTCAGCGCATCTGCGCGGTGCGCTCGGACGTGCTGCCGGTGCTGAACTGACCCGAGGCGACTGCGATCTGCCCGGCCAGACTATCGATGCCGGCATCGTCCAGCCGCTCGGCGGCGACGGTCGGGGCATCGGTGTGGCGGCTGAAGTTGTTCGACTGCGAGCGGCGGTACAGCGGGTCGTAGTGCTGTCCGAGCAGGCTCGCAACCAGCTCGGCCCACTGCCCCGAACGCGCGAGTGCGGACCACGCCGCCACGGTGTCGCGGCCGCGCAGCTCGGTCAGGCGCTCCAGCCGCTCGATCAGCGACTCGGCGTCCTGCGTCATGTAGTCGTAGTCGCGCAGCAGGAATTCGGTGCGCGCCGTAGCCGGCACGTCGATGCGGATGCAGGGTGCGGCGCGTAACCGCTCGATCAGCGCGTCCGGCACAGTGACCAGACCGATGCGGCGGCTTTCCGCCTCGGCGAACACCGGGCGCGCCGGGTCGAGCGCCGACAGCGCGTGCAGCAGGCGCGACTCGAACAGTTTCTGCGGTGGCTGGTCGACGCCGGGCTGGCGACCGAGCACCGAGCCCTTGTGCGCCGCCAGCGCTTCCAGATCCAGCACCTGTTCGCCGCGTGCGGCAAGGCGTTCGAGCACGCGGCTCTTCGCGCTGCCGGTCGGGCCGCTGACGACGCGGAAGTCGAAGGCGGCCGGCAGTGCCGCCAGCCGTGCCAGCACTTCGCGCCGGTAGGCCTTGTAGCCGCCGTCGAGCTGGTGGGCGTCCCAGCCGACCTGACGGAATATGGTGACGAAGGCGCCGCTGCGCTTGCCGCCGCGCCAGCAGTAGATCAGCGGCCGCCAGTCCGGCCCCTTGTCCTGGAAGCGTTCGAGCAGGTGACGGCCGATGTTGATCGCCACCAGCGCCGCGCCGCGACGCCTCGCGACAAAGGGCGACACCTGCTTGTAGAGCGTGCCGATCTCCGCCCGCTGTTCGTTGTCGAGCGCCGGGCAGTTGATGGCGCCCGGTACATGGTCGAGTGCGAATTCGGCGGGCGAACGGGTGTCGATGATGGCGTCGAAGCCGTACAGCTGGTCGACCTGGGCGATGCCGGCCGGGCGGCGCTGGCCGGAAGGGGCGTTCATGCAGCGGATGTCCTGTCTGTTCGTGGTGTGCGCGGCGGCGCGCTCAGCGCCGCGCCAGCGGCTTGCCGATCAGGGAGCGGAGCGGCGTCCATACATTGTCCACGATGCGCGGCTGCGCCGCAGCAACAGGATGGATGCCGTCCGGCAGAAACTGCTGCGGATCGGTGGCGAAGCCGTCGAGCAGGAAGGGCAGCAGCGCCGAGCCGGTGGACTTTGCCACCTCGGAAAAGGTGGCGGCGAACTTTTGCGTGTAGTCGGGGCCGTAGTTCGGCGGCAGCTGCATGCCGGCGATCAGCACCTTGGCGCCTCCAGCCTGCGCCTTGCGCGTCATGCTTTCCAGGTTGTCGCGCATCGTTTTCAGCGACAGGCCGCGCAGGCCGTCATTGGCGCCGAGTGCGATGATGACGATGGCAGGCTTGTGCGCGGCCAGTGCGGCGTCGATGCGCGACAATCCGTTGGCGGTGGTGTCGCCGCTGGTGCTGGCATTGACCACCGCATGACCGTAACCGGACTGCTTCAGCCTGTCGCCGAGCAATACCGGCCAGGCCTCCTGCTGGCGCAGGCCGTAGCCGGCCGACAGGCTGTCGCCGACCACCAGCACGGTCTGCGCGGCGACGGGCATGGCGGCGAACAACAGGACGAACAGGGACCAGAAAAGCTTCTTCATGCCTACAGACACTCCGCAATCAGGCCCGCTGCTCGAAGTCAGCGGGCTGGGAAAACAGGTCAGCAGCGGCAATGCGCCGCTGCAGATCCTTCAGGATATCGCCTTCGAGGTCGGTGCCGGCGAGGCCTTGGCCATCGTCGGTGCCAGCGGTTCGGGCAAGTCGACGCTGCTCGGGCTGCTTGCCGGTCTTGACCTGCCGAGTAGCGGTTCGGTTCGCATCGCCGGTCAGGACATCTTCGCGCTCGACGAGGACGCGCGGGCCGAACTGCGCGGTGACAAGGTGGGCTTCGTGTTCCAGTCCTTCCAGCTGCTGCCGGCACTGACCGCGCTCGAGAACGTCATGCTGCCGCTGGAACTGGCCAATGCCGAGCGCGTGCGCGAGCGCTCGGTCGCGTTGCTCGAACGTGTCGGCCTCGGCAGCCGGCTGACCCATTATCCGCGTCAGCTTTCGGGCGGCGAACAGCAGCGCGTCGCGCTTGCCCGCGCCTTCGCGCCCGAGCCGCAGCTGCTGCTGGCCGACGAACCGACCGGCAATCTCGACGCGGCGACCGGTGCCTCCATCATCGACCTGATGTTCGAAATGAACGCCGAACAGGGCACGACCCTGGTGCTGGTGACGCACGACGAAGCGCTCGCTGCGCGCTGCAGCCGGCGCATCCGGCTGTCTGCCGGGCGGATGATGGCGTAGCGGCCTGAGCGTGCCCGTGCGCGGATCGTTGGAGCGGCCTTGGCCGCGACACGGCCGCTTCATACTGCAGGCTTCGATTCAGGCTGCTGTCGGGGTCAAGACCCCTCCCACGGAGCCCCGACCGGGCTCCGGCCACGGATCGGGCGCCTCCCCTTGTGGGAGCGGCCTTGGCCGCGACACGGCTTCCGCACACGCGCGGTGCCTCTGCCCTCGCTCAGCCCATGTCAGCCGCAATATCGGCCCGCGGATCGAAACGGCGCACGAAGCCGCGGTCTATCGCGTCCTTCCAGCGCCATACCCAGTCGCCCTTGAGCACCCATCCGCCGCGGGCGGCGATGGCGTGGCGGCGGCCGCAGGCGAGCAGCATCAGTGCGTGCCGCTGCGCGTGCCAGTCGAGCGGCGGCTGGCCGGCCAGCATGCGTGCGATGTTGGTGGCCAGCGGAGGCCCGGCGCGTACCGCATAGACACCGGACTTCGGTCGCGGCGAAGCACTCAGTGTTGCGACGTCGCCGGCGGCAAACACCTCGGGGTGCGAGGTCGACTGCAGCGTGGCACCGACCTCGATGAAGCCGCGCGCGTCGAGCGCCAGTCCGCTGTCCCGCAGCCAGGCGGGTGCGGCGGCGCCGGTGGCGAGCACGGTGAAATCGCTGGCGATGGTGCGGCCGTCTTCCAGCCCGATGGCGCTCGCGTCGATCCGCGTGATTTCGGCACCGGCGACGACCTCGATCTGCTGGTGCGCAAGTTCGGCACCGACGCTGCGCTGCAGCCGCGCGCCAAGACCTTCGAGCGGCGCCGTGCCGCGTTCGACCAGCGAGCAGCGTGCTGCCGGCCAGCGGTAATGCAGCGCCATCGCCACTTCGACGCCGGCGGCACCTGCGCCCAGCACGGCGATGGCGCGCGGCACCGCGTCAGCGCAGCGCGCGAGCAGGCCGGCTATCGGTTTCACCGCGTGTGCGTTCTCGGCCGCACCCGGCACATCGGGGCGACGGGGTGTCGAGCCGGTATCCATGGACAGCAGGTCGTAGTCGATCACTTCGCCGCCGGTCAGCGTGATCCGGCGACGCGCGGCATCGAGCCCGACCGCGCTGTCCAGCGTCAGCAGACAAGCCGCACGGTCGGCCAGCGGCCGCAGGTCGATGCAGGCCTGGCGCGCGCGGTAATGACCGGCCAGTACGCCCGGCAGCATGCCGGAGTAGGGCGTCAGCGCCTCGGGCGTGATCAGCCTGATGTCGGCATCCGGCCGCTGCCGGGCGAAGGCTTCGAGCACGAAGAGGTGGGCGTGGCCACCGCCGAGCAGCACCAGCTTTGTCATGGCAGCGGCTGGGCGTCGAGCGACAGGTCGCCGAAATGGCCGAGCGAACTGCCGGCGGTGTTGTCGGTATCGGCCGCGACGACGACGCCGATGACCGGCGGAGCGTCCTCGCCGAAGGCTTCGCGGAAGTCGTCGCGCAGATTGCGGCTGGCGCTGCGCCAGACACCGGTCGGCGAGCCGTCGCCTTCCACCGCGATCATGCGCACGCGGTCGGTGTAGGCACTCCAGGCGCGCGTGCCGGGTTGCACGCGGTTGTCCCACACGTAGCAGAGCACCGCGGCGGGCACCTGATCGCCGTGCAGCGCGCGGGCGATGCGCAGCTTCGTGCGGGCGCCGAAGGGCAGCTTGGCGATGTCGTAGTCGAACAGCACATAGACGCGCAGCACGTAGTCGTCGCCGTCGCGCGTCGCGAAGCGGTTGCCGGTCGGCAGGCGGTCGGCGCGCCAGCGCCAGTTCAGCCAGGGTGTTGCGGCGGTGTCGAAGCGACCGGCGTGGATCAGCGCCGACGCGGCATTGACGGCTTCGGCGCGCAGTACCGTCTGCCCGTCCAGTCCGGTCAGGCGGAAATCCGCGGGCGCGGCCTTGCCGCCCAGCGTCCACGGTGTCCAGCCGGCGATGGCGGCACCAGCGGACTGCGCCGAAAAGCGCGGCAGCGCGCCGCCCGCACACACTTCGCCGGCCAGCGCCAGCGCAGTCGCCCACAGCAGCAGGCGCAGGCGGGTCAGCATGCGCCGCCCTCCAGCAGGCCCTCGCGCAGCGCGCGCTGCCAGTCGGCCGGGTGATCGACGTCGTAGCCGGTCGGCAGCACGCAGGTGCGCAGACCCTGCGCGTCGAGGCGTGCACAGGTCTGCGTCCATACCGACGAGCTGCCCCAGGCCGGGCCGTCGAACAAGGCGGGCTGCCGGCTGCGCAGCGCGACCAGCAGGTAGCCGCCGTCCTCGGCCGGCGCAAAGGCCGCGTCGTGCCCGTTCAGCGCCATTGCCGCGGCGGCCAGATCGGCCGCCTGCAGCGACACCGCGTCGGCGCCGATCAGTACCACCCGCGCATGCCGCCCCAGTGCGTCGTCGAAGGCCTGCGCCATGCGCTGGCCGACGTCGCCCGCCGACTGCGCATGCAGCGTGACCCCGAACTCGAAAGCGCAGTCGGCGAAGAAGGGGTGGCTGCAGTCGGGCGCGCACCACAGTTCGACTGCGCCAAGGCGTGCATCGGCCGCGGTGCGCAGCGCACGCCGTGTCAGGGCCGCGCTGGCGCGCGCCGCGCCGTCGGCGCCGAGCGCCGGCATCAGCCGCGTCTTTGCAGCGCCCGGCACCGGCGCGCGGGCAAACACCAGTACCGCCGTCGACTCAGTCATGGTGCGGCCGGTAGCTGCGCGCCAGCGTCTGCGGGTCGGCACCGAAAAAATAGCGCAGGCGCAGCCGCCACATCAGCCACACGGTGCGCAGCACGCCGTGCTTCTCCCAGCGGCGTCCCGAGGTGCGCACGCGTGCGCGCAGACAGGCAGGCGCGCTGAGGCTCAGTGCGCGGCGCGAGAAATCGATGTCTTCCATCAGCGCGATCGGCGCGAAGCCGCCCAGGTGATCGAACAGCGCGCGCGTACAGAACATCGCCTGGTCGCCAGTCGCGATGCCGCTCAGGCGCGAGCGCAGATTCATCATGAAGGCGACCACGCGCAGCAGCGGAGAACGGCCTTCGATCGCGACGTCGAAGCGGCCCCACTGCGCACCGCTGTCGAGCGCGTTGTCGATCAGCAAGGGCGCGCCGTCCGGCAGCGTGCTGTCGGCGTGCAGGAAGAGCAGCACCTCGCCGCGGGCATGCGCAGCGCCGGCATTCATCTGCAGCGCGCGGCCGCGTGACGACACGACGAGCACATCGCACAAGGGCCGCGCCAGCGCGCAGCTGTCGTCGCGGCTGCCGCCGTCGGCAACGACGATCTGCGCGCCGGATGCGCGCAGCGGCTGCAGTGCCTGCAGCGTCGCGACGATGCCCGGCGCCTCGTCCAGCACCGGCACGACGATGGACAGCCGGCTCACCCGCGCATCCATGCGTGATAGCGGCCGACCCATTCGAGCAGCTTCCGCGGCGCGTGCGCGCGCTTCCAGACGCCGGCGGCGTACTTGTTCGCCTCGTTCATGGTCGGGTAGATGTGTATCGTGCCCAGCAGCTTGTTCAGACCCAGTCCGTGGCGCATGGCCAGCACGTATTCGGCGATCAGTTCGCCGGCGTGTTCGCCGACGATGGTGACACCCAGGATGCGGTCGCGGCCGGGCACCGTCAGCACTTTGACGAAGCCGTGTGCGGCCTCGTCGGCGATCGCGCGGTCGAGGTCGTCGAGGCCATAGACGGTCACCTCGAAGGGCACGCCCTTTTCAGTGGCTTCGCTTTCGTTGAGGCCGACGCGGGCCACCTCGGGTTCGGTGAAGGTGGCCCAGGGGACGACCGAATAGTCCACGCGGAAACGGCGGAAGCGGCCGAACAGCGCATTGACCGCCGCATACCAGGCCTGATGCGCCGCCATGTGGGTGAACTGGTAAGGGCCGGTCACGTCGCCGCAGGCGTAGATGTTGGGATACAGCGTCTGCAGGTAGTCGTTGGTGTCGACCGTGCGGTTCGGGCGCAGCGCGATGCCCAGTTCCTCCAGCCCGTAGCCGCTCACGTTCGGCGTGCGGCCGACCGCGCACAGCAGCGCGTCGAAGACGATACGCACTTCGCCGGCCGGGCCTTCGGCGTACAGCACGCGCTCGTCGCCCTCGAGCGCGAAGCGTGCCGCCTTGTGCCGGGTGAGCACCTGCACACCATCGGCGGCGAACTGTTTCTCGACCAGCGCCGACACTTCGGGATCCTCGCGCAGCATCAGCCGCTCTGCCATCTCGACCTGGGTCACCGTCGCACCGAAGCGGGCGAAGGCCTGCGCCAGCTCGCACCCTATCGGCCCGCCGCCCAGTACCAGCAGGCGTTGCGGCAGCGTGCGCAGTGACCACACGGTGTCCGAGGTCAGTACCTCGATCCGGTCTATGCCCGGTATCGGCGGCACGAAGGGTCGGGCGCCGGCGGCGATGACGATGTTGCGTGCGCTCAGCGTGCGCGCGCGACCGTCTTCTGCGTAGACCTCGACTGTCCATGGCGAGGTGATGCGTGCATCGCCCTGCACGCACTCGACACCGAGCGCGCGGTAGCGTTCGACCGAGTCGTGCGGCTCTATCGTACGTACGACGCGCGCGACCCGTTCCATCACGTCGGCAAAATCGAAATCGACCGGCGCCGACTTCATGCCCAGCGACTGCGCCTTCGCCGCCTGCGCGATGAAGCGCGCCGAGCGGATGAGCGCCTTCGACGGCACGCAGCCGGTGTTCAGGCAGTCCCCGCCCATGCGGTGCTTCTCGATCAGCGCGACGCTGGCCTTCACGGCAGCCGCGATGTAGGCGGTGACCAGCCCGGCGCTGCCGCCGCCGATCACCACCACGTTGTGGTCGAAGCGCGCCGGCCGCGGCCAGCGCTTGTAGACGGCGCGGGCGCGCACGATGTCTATCAGCCTGCGCGCAATCAGCGGGAACAGGCCGAGCAGTACGAAGGCGCCGATCAGGCCGGGCGACAGGATGCCGGCGAGCGAGTCGATCTGCGCGAGCTGGGTGCCCGCATTCACGTAGACCGCGGTACCGGCCAGCATGCCGACCTGGCTCACCCAGTAGAAGGTGCGTGCCGGCAGCCGGGTCAGTGCCATCGCCAGGTTGATGACGAAGAAGGGGAAGGCCGGCACCAGACGCAAGGTGAACAGGTAGAGGGCGCCGTCACGCTCGATGCCGCGGTTGATCGCGTCGAGCGACCTGCCGACCCGGGTCTGCACCCAGTCGCGCAGCAGGAAACGCGCGATCAGGAAGGCGAGCAGGGCGCCCAGGCTGGAGGCGAAGGACACCAGCGCAAGCGCCACCCAGAAGCCGAACAGCGCGCCGCCGGCCAGCGTCATCACCGCGGCGCCGGGCAGGGACAGCGCGGTGACGGCGACATAGACCACGAAGTAGATCGCTGCCGCCGCCCACGGCGCAGCGGCGACGCGCTCGTTCAGCATCTGCTGTTGCGCCTTGAACCAGGCGAGATCGAAAAAGCGGCCGAGGTCGAACACGAAGAAGGCGCCGACCAGCGCGAGCAGGATCAGCAGCAGCGCCAGCTTGCGGGCATTCATGGCGCGGCCTCGCGCAGCGTCCATGCCGGACCGTGCAGGATACGCTCGCGGTAGTTCAGTGCGGCTGGCGAGCCGGCCGGCCACTGGCTGTCGAATTCGTCCAGCCAGCGTGCGCTGTCGTAATGCAGCGGCAGGGCGTCGACATGCACACCGCGGATGCGGGTACCGTAAAGAGGGCTGTGCGGCGACGGCGCTACGGCGATGCGCGATACGACGCCATGCAGCGCGTAGCGGAAATTGGGCATGCCGGCGGCGCCGTTGTTGATCACGACGCCTTCGTTGAAGCGCGCCAGCGCGGGCAGGCAGGTGTGGCTGCTGGCGAACACGTCGCAGCGGGCGGCGGCGAAGGCCGCTTCGTGCGCCGTACGCTGGGCCGGGTCATGCAGCGCGCGTGCGTCGAAGGTCCAGCCAGCCAGTGCCTCGGCGTCGCCATGCACCACCCCAACGCGTGCCTCGCCGACGCGCACCGCGCGCCAGTAGTCGAGCGCCGCCAGTTCGCCGCGCCACATCGGATCGTGACGCACGGTCTGTGACAGCCGGGCGTGGATCAGATTCGAGCGGGTGACCACCGCTTCCGGCACTTCGTCCGGGTAGGCGCAGCCGCAACCGGCGTCGCCTGCGTCGTCGGCCAGTTCGGCTTCGACATTGCCGGCGATCGCATCGAAGGCGAGCACGCGGCGCTGCACGTCGGCAAAGTGGGCGGCGTCGATGTCGAACCAATGGAAGTCGCCGTTGAACAGCACGCACACCGGGCCGCGCTCCGCTTCCAGCAAACAGGCGAGCGCGTCGAGCGCGGGGCGGTTGCCGTACAGGCCACCGACCACGTACAGCGTGTCGGCCGCGACGTCGTGCGCGTTACTGGCGAGTGCGCTGGCGCCGTAACGATAGTGCAGCGGGCAGCTGCGACCGGGCCTGCCGTGCGCGATGTCGTTGTCCATATTCATGTCGCCCGTCGTGTCAGCAGGGCGGGCAGCAGATAGCCTGCCGTGCACAGCAGCAGCCCGTAAAGATTGACGCCGAGCAGCTTGGCGTACTTGCCGCTGCCGATGGCCCAGCTGTCCGGTATCAGGCCGGCGGCGAGCAGCACGCCGAGCACCATGCCGGTCCAGAAGGCGAGATGGAAGGACCACGCGGCGGCGCTTGTGCCGGGCTGCGTGAAACCGGCCAGCAGGAAGATGGGCGCAAGCCCGATCACCATGGTGCCGCTGATCGTCGTCGCCTTCAGGATGTCGGTGCCAGCGATCATCGGAATGTTGCCGAGCAGCGCGATCGCCGCCATCGCCAGCATGCCGACGCCGATGGCGCGCGCCGGCTCCGGGCGGCCGGCCAGCTGCGGCAGTTCCTGCGCGACGTGGCGGGCAACCGAAGAGAAGGTCGAGTCCAGCGTCGAACCGGCGGCCGCCACCATCACGATGGTCATCACGAACAGCGCAGCCGGCCCCATGCTGCGGGCGAGCGCGGCCGGCACGTTGTCGCCGCCGGCGATGCCTTCCAGCCGCGCGTGCACACCCACCAGCGAAAACAGCAGGATGCAGGCGAAGCCGAGCAGGCCGGCCCAGACGAAGGCGCGCAGCATGCGGCGCTCGTCGGTGATGAAGCCGCGATCGGTCAGCACCGGATCGTGGAAGGGATAGGACAGTACCTGCAGCGCGGCCACCAGCAACAGGTCGACGCCCGTGTCGAAGCGCCAGTCGCCGGTCGACAGCAGCGTCGCCGGTCCGTGCGTGGGCAGCACCATCAGCATGACCACGGCGAAGAAGCCGACGAACAGCACGGTCTGCAGCACGTCGGTGTAGATGGACGAGCGCAGTCCGCCCTTCAGGCTGTAGAACAGCGTGGCCGCGGTGAACAGCAGCGCCGCGCCGATGAAGCCGGCCGAACCCGCTTCGCCGTAGTAACCGCCGACCACCGAGGTGTTGCTCCACACCTCGTTGAACAGTCGCACCAGAATGGCCAGCGAAAAGGCCAGCGCGGCGAGGCGGCCGTAACGGGTGATCAGGAAGGACAGCAGACCGGTCGCCGCATACCGGCGACGCAGCCGCAGGATGGCCCAGCCGGCGAGCGGGATGGACAGCCAGTAGGTGGCGTAGGCGAGGCCGCCGACGATGCCGTAGGTGGCGCCGAGGTTCGCCGCGTTGGTGATGGACTTGGCGAATATCCACGAAATGAAGATGCTGGCGCCGAGCGCCCATGTGGCGGCCGGACGGCCCGCTTCGTCGTGGCCGCGGAAGAAGCCGGCGTGACCGACCGCGCGCGGCGACAGCGCGTACATGCCGGCGCCGTACAGGATCAGGAAGCCCCAGAAGGCGGCGCCGAACAGCAGAGGGTCGTTCATCGCGGCGCGTTCAGTTCAGTGCGCCGCCACAGGACGAACCCTGTCCGGCGGTACAGCCATAGCAGTGATCGGCCACCACCACCGGATTGCCATCGAGATCGCGCCCCAGCAGTTGCGACAGATGGGTGCGCGGCCGTCCCTCGATGCGCAGCGGCAACCCCAGCATCTGGTTGAAGTCGCAGTCGTACACGTGGCCCTGCCAGTCCACGCTCAACTGGTTGCGGCACATCACGTTCTGCAGGTTGTCGTCACGGTGCGCGCCGCGCAGCAATTCCATGTAGCCGGAGAACAGACCCTTGGACACCAGCGTCGAGCCGAAGCGCTGGATCGGCATGTTGGCCAGCGTCAGCAGGCGGGTGAACACGATGCCGTATGCGCGCCCGAGGTGCTCGCGATACGCCCCTTCCAGCTGGGCCTGCGGCGGTGGCAGTGCGGGGCCCTGCGGGTTGAACACCAGATTCAGTTCGAGACCGCCGTCCGCCCGGCCGTAGCCGAGCGCATTCAGCTGCTTCAGTCCGGCGATGCTGCGTGCGAACACGCCGCTGCCGCGCTGCCGGTCGACGTTGTCCTCCAGGTAGCAGGGCAGCGACGCGGTCACCTGCACGCTCTGCTCGGCCAGGAAGGCCGCCAATCCCTCGTGGCCCGGTTCGGACAGGATGGTGAGGTTGCAGCGGTCCATCACCGATACGCCGAGCGCGCGCGCCTCGACCACCAGCGCGCGGAAGTGCGGATTCATTTCCGGTGCGCCGCCGGTCAGATCGAGCTGACGAACGTCGCTGGCGCGGATGAAGTCGAGCACGGCGCGGATGTTCTCGGCGCTCATCTGTTCGGTGCGCGTCGGGCCTGCATTCACGTGGCAGTGCAGGCAGCTCTGGTTGCAGGTGTAGCCCAGATTGACCTGCAGCACTTCGGTGCGATGGCGGCGCAGTGGCGGGAAGTCGGTGCGGGACAGCAGCGGCAGGGTGGCGTGCATGCGGAGAAGTCCTCGATGTCTGTGCGGCAGCAGACCGCCTGCGGGCGGAAAACCTTACGGCCGAGCTGCAGTATGCTTCGCCGGCAGCGGGACACGTCATCGACGCTCCCGGGCTAACGACCGGAGGAAAGAAAGAATGTTCAAGGGCATATTGCTGGAGCAGGGCGAGGGCGGCAAGACGATCGCCAGCTTGAAGGATATCGACGACGCAGCGCTGCCCGAAGGCGATGTGCGCGTCGCCGTCAGCTGGTCCAGCCTCAATTACAAGGACGCGCTGGCCATCACCGGGCGCAGCCCCATCGTGCGCAAGTGGCCCATGGTGCCGGGCATCGATTTCGCCGGCACGGTGGAACAGAGCAGTCACCCGCTGTGGAAGGTGGGCGACCCGGTCGTGCTGACCGGCTTCGGCGTCGGCGAAGGTCACTGGGGCGGTCTGGCACAGCGCGCTCAGGTGAAGGGCGACTGGCTGGTCGGCCTGCCGGCGGGGCTGGATGCGAAGCATGCGATGGCGGTCGGCACCGCCGGTTTTACCGCCATGTTGTGCGTGATGGCGCTGGAACGTCACGGCCTGCAGCCGGGTGATGGCGAGGTGCTGGTGACGGGCGCCAGCGGTGGCGTCGGCTCGGTTGCCGTGGCGCTGCTCGCCAGGCTCGGTTACCGCGTGGTGGCCAGCACCGGCCGGCTGGAGGAGACCGATTACCTGAAATCGCTGGGCGCCGAATCGGTGATCGACCGCGCCACGCTGTCGGCGCCCGGCCGGCCGCTGGCGAAGGAGCGCTGGGCGGGCGTCGTCGACAGCGTCGGTTCGCACACGCTGGTCAATGCGTGCGCGGCGACGCGCGAGAACGGTGCGGTGGCGGCCTGTGGGTTGGCGCAGGGCATGGACTTCCCGGCCACGGTGGCGCCTTTCATCCTGCGCGGCGTCACGCTGTACGGCATCAACAGCGTCACCGTCGCCCGCGCTCCGCGCGAGGCGGCCTGGGCACGCATCGTGCGCGACATGCCGATGGACCTGCTGGACCGCATCACGCAGGTGGTGCCGCTGGCCGATGTGATCACCGTGGCCCCACGATTCATCGATGGTCAGGTGCGCGGCCGTCTCGTCGTCGACACTTCGGTGGTCTGAGGAGCACCGGCGGCGCGGTTGCCAAGCACTGTTGCGGCGCACTAATTTTGACGCTCATCAAGTACTTGGCTAAACTGCGCCGCGATTTTGCAGGAATCCACTTCAACCCATAAGAAGAGAGACTCGATGAGCGCCAGGACCCTTCTTGCTGTCGTAGCCGTCTGCGCCAGCCCGCTCGCCTTCGCTGCCGAGGGCAATGCCGACGCAGCCAAGGACAAGATTTCGATGTGCGTCGGCTGTCACGGCATTCCGGGCTACCAGACCGCATTCCCGAAGACCTACAAGGTGCCCCGCATCGGCGGTCAGTACCCGGAGTACATCGTTGCCGCGCTGCAGGCCTACAAGAACGGTGACCGCAAGCACCCGACGATGACCGGTATCGCTGCCAGCCTGACCGAGCAGGACATGGCCGACCTCGCTGCCTACTACGGCGCCCAGAAATAAGGAACGCAGGCCATGATGAAGAAATTCGCATTCGTTGCGCTCGCCGCCATGGTGGGCATGTCCGTCGCCCACGCTGGCGATGCCGCCAAGGGCAAGGAAAAGTCGGCTGCCTGCGCCGCCTGTCATGGTGCCGACGGCAACAGCCCGGCACCGGCTTTCCCGCGCATCGGCGGTCAGCACGAGGACTACCTGCTGCAGGCGCTGCAGCAGTACAAGAAGGGCACGCGCAAGAACGCCATCATGGCGGCTCAGGTAGGTGCGCTGAGTGATCAGGACATGGCCGATCTGGCCGCCTACTTCGCGTCGCAGGCCGGTCCGCTGGTCACCCGTCGCTGAGTTTGCGTCTCTGCTCCAACAAAAAAGCCGGCATTGCCGGCTTTTTTGTTGCCCGCCGGCCGTGCGGCGCCGTTCAGAGCTTGAGGCGTCCGCCCGGGCAGTAACCGGCCTTTTCGAGCCGGCTCAAGGTCGGTGCAAGATTCAGCGTGGTCTGCGCGCGCAGCTGGCGCGCACGCTCGCGCAAGGTGTCGAGCGACAGGTCGATCACCTCGGTGCCGCCGGCGACGCAGATCGCATTGCCTTCATCCAGTGACGGCAGCACCAGCGCACGCCCGTCGTGGGCGTCGATCAGGCGCTGCGCACTGGCGCGGAAGCCGCGCGTGCGACCGAACATGTTCAGACAGACGCGCCCGTCGGCGGCGAGGTGCGTGCGGCAGTGCTGGTGAAAGGCGGCGGTATCGAGCGCATTGGCGCGCGCCCGGTGGTCATAGCCGTCGACCAGGATGAAGTCCCATTCCGTCTCGGTTTCGGCGACGAACTTCGCGCCGTCGCCGATGACGATGCGCAGACGCTCATCCTCGGCCGGCAACCGGAAATGCATCGCCGCGACGGCCGGCATGCGCGGATCGATCTCGACCACGGTGATGTCCGACTGCGGGCAGTAACGATGCAGGAACTTGGTGACCGAGCCAGCACCCAGCCCGATCACCAGCACGCGCGCAGGCCATGCGTCGTGCGGCGCGAACAGCAGCGGCAGCATCATTTCGCGCGTGTACTCGAGCTCGAGCGCGAACGGGCGCGCGACGCGCATCGCGCCCTGCACCCATTCGGAACCGAAGTGCAGGTAGCGCACGCCGGCCGCCTCGGACACGTCTATCGAGTTGCGCGGTGTCTTCGTGCGGCCGCTGCCCAACAGCGAAGCGAGGTTCAATTGCGCTGCTCGGGCAGCACGATGTTGACTTCGAGTACCTCGTAGTTGTCCTGCTTTTCGAGCTGGACCTTGATGTCTTCCGGGTTCACGCGCACGTATTTCGAAATCACCGCGACCAGTTCCTGCTGCAGCGCCGGCAGGAAGTCGGGCGCCGAGTTCGATCCGCGCTCGCGCGCGATGATGAGCTGCAGGCGTTCCTTCGCGATCGAGGCGGTCTTCTGCTTCTGGCCGAAGATCAGGGAAAGCAGGGACATGCTTACTTCCCTCCGAACAGGCGCTTGAGCAGGCCGGGCTTTTCGTAGTCGACGAAGCGCAGCGGGCGCTCTTCGCCGAGGAAGCGCGCAACCACGTCCTCATACGCCTGGGCGACGTCGCTGCCTTCCATGTGGATGGCCGGCGTGCCCTGGTTCGAGGCCTGCAGCACGATTTCCGATTCCGGGATCACGCCCAGCACCGGGATGCGCAGGATTTCCTGCACGTCGACGTGGCTCAGCATTTCGCCTTCGACGGCGCGCTTGGGCGAGTAGCGGGTGACCACCAGATGTTCCTTCACCGGCTCGCGGCCGTCGCGCGCGCGGCGCGATTTCGACTGCAGGATGCCAAGTATGCGGTCCGAGTCGCGCACCGAACTGACTTCCGGATTGGTCACGATGACCGCCTCGTCGGCGAAGGTGAGCGCCATCACCGCGCCGTGCTCGATGCCGGCCGGCGAGTCGCACACGATGTAGTCGAAACCCATGTCGGCGAGGTCCTTCAGCACCTTCTCGACGCCTTCTTCGGTCAGCGCGTCCTTGTCGCGCGTCTGCGAGGCGGGCAGCACGAACAGGTTTTCGCAGTGCTTGTCCTTGATCAGCGCCTGGGTCAGGTTGGCTTCGCCGTGGATCACGTTCACGAAGTCATACACCACGCGGCGTTCGCAGCCCATGATGAGGTCGAGATTGCGCAGGCCGACGTCGAAATCGATCACCGCGGTCTTCTTGCCGCGCAGTGCGAGGCCGGACGAAAACGCGGCGCTGGTCGTGGTCTTGCCCACGCCGCCCTTGCCGGATGTGACGACTACGATACGGGTCACTGTGTTCTCCCTCTTGTGATTCAGGTGGTCGCCAAAGCGGCGACGGTCAATACCTGTTTGTCCGAATGGTCTTCCAGGCGCACGTGCGCCGGTCGGCGCAGCAGTTCGCCGCTGGCCGTGTGTTCGAAGGTCCTGTACACGCCGGCGATCGACACCAGTTCCGCCTCGAAGCAGGTGGTGAAGATGCGCGCCTGCGTGTCGCCCGAGGCGCCGGCCAGCGCGCGGCCGCGCAGCGGCGCGTAGACGTGGATGTTGCCGTCGGCGATCACTTCGGCGCCGGCGCTGACCATGGCCAGCACCACCAGATCGCAGCCACGCGCGTAGATGCGCTGACCGGAGCGCAAGGGCTTGTCGATGATTTCGGTGCGCCGCTGGGCCTGCGTGACCACGGCTTCCGGCGCGCTTGCGGCCACGGGCTCGGGTGCGGGTGCGGGCTCGGGTGCCGGGGCCGGCGTTTCTGGCGCGGATTCCAGTGTGGGCGCCGGTACGGCGCGCGGCGCGCTCTCGGCTGCCAGCACGGCCATGCCGAGCGCGCGCGCTTCGTCGGCCGCCTCATCGCACGCGGCCTGCACGGCCACGGCGGTCAGCGCGTGCCGGCCAAGTGCGTCGCGGATGGCTGGCAGGTCGGGGCGGGCGTCGGCCGGCAGTTCGCTGCAGTCGATCACCACCGGTTCGCCGGAGAAGAAGCCGGGCATGTTGCCGAGCCGTGCGTCGAGCGCCGCGGCGATGGCCGAGCAGTCGTCGCTGCGCAGCACGGCACGCATCGCTTCGAGCGTGGCGCTTTTGAGTTCTATGGCCGAAGTATCGGGCTTGCGCGCCATGGGGAGTCCGCGGGAAATGTCGAAAGTCTACTCAGTGCCCGACCTGCGGGCAACACGGCTCTTCAATGCACTGCAGCCGGCGGATCGCCGAACAGGCGGGCGATGTCGGCCGCGCTGAAGCGGTAGTCGTGATTGCACATGTCGTCATGGATGTGCAGCTCGCCCTTCTCGGCGAGGATGGATTCGACCTCGGCGCGGCCCAGCGACAGCACCAGCCGACGGACCTTTTCCTCGTCGCGCGGGCAGTGATGGCGGGGCGTCTGTGCTTCGAACACGCGGATGCCGCCTGCCTGTATCTCCTCGTGGAACAGTCGTCCGAGCAGCGTTTCGGTGTCCAGCGTCTTCAGTTCGTTCGGCGTCACCGTGGCGGCCAGATGGCACACCCGCGCCCAGCCGTCGGGATCGCGCTGGTCGGCGCCCGGGAGTTTCTGCAGGAACAGTCCGCTCGCCGTATCGCCGTCGGCAGCCAGCCACAGTGCGGTGGGCTGCTGTTCGGACTGTTCGAGGAAATGTTCGAACACCTCGGCCACCGTCGCGCCTTCGAGTGGTACCACGCTCTGGTAGGGCGTAGGCGCGCTTTCCGGCTGCATGGTCATGACCAGATGGCCGTCGCCCAGCAACTCGGGCAGCGGTGCTTCGACCAGATCGGCCGGCGCACTCGCCATGCCGCGGATGCGCAATTGCTGGTCGCAATCGACCACCAGCATGCTCACCGCGCCATTGCCGCGCACCTGAACGGTCAGCCGGCCCGGCTGCTTGAGCTGGCCGCCCACCATCAGCGACACCACGGTCACCTCGCCGAGCAGGCGCGTCACGACGGGCCCGTAGCCGCGGCCACGCAGCATGGACTGCCAGCCTTCAGACAGGCGTACGCGGGCGCCGCGTATGTCCAGACCTTCGAACATGAAGCGCTGGATCAGGTCAGTCGCGCTCATCCGAGCACCTCCGCCCAGCGTTGCGGATCGAAACCGATCAGCAGTTCGCCGCCGTGATCGACGATGGGCCGGCGGATGGCCGACGGGTTGGCGCTGAGCAGCGCGAACGCGCGATCGGCGTCGAGGTCGGTGGTCTGGTCGGGCGGCAGCTTGCGGAAGGTGGTGCCGCGCGTATTGACGACGGCCTGCCAGCCGGCGCGGCGTATCCAGTCGGCCAGGGCGTCTGCCGGCACGCCGTCCTTCTTGTAGTCATGCAGCTGGAAATCGATGTGCCGGTCGGCAAGCCAGGCGAAGGCGCGCGACATCGTGTCGCAGCGCTTGATACCGAAGACGCGAAGCATGGGGCGTACAGGGGTGAAATCCGCAGAGCGCGCATTGTACGTCGCACGGCCCGCCGCTGCTGCGGGTGACAATTGCCCTCCCGGGGCTGGCGTCATCGTGCTGCAATGGTTAAGATTTGGAAAATTTATCCGAAACAACAAACTGGCACGCGAAATTGATCGGCTTTTTAAGATCGTTCGCGGCATCAACAGTGGGAGACGTGCATGATGTTTCGACGCCCGGGCCTCTATGCCCTGACGCTGGTTTTCGGATTTTCGATGTTTGCCGCCGATGTCGCGCTTGCCGCGCGTTCGGTCGCCAGCGGCAAGCAGGTCAAGTCGGCGGTCCGCCCTGCGGCCAAGATCGCCTCCAAGAAACGTGTTTCGCCCACCGTGCAGGCCGCGGCCAAGCGCTCGGCGCCGCTTGCTGTCGCGGTGCCGGCCTTCCGCCCGCCGAAGCCGCCGGCGCAGCGTCACTATGCGGTGGATGGCAGCACCTTCTACGCCGATGGCGTGCGGGTGCGCGCCGCCGGTCTGGAGGGGATTGAAATGGCGGGTGCCTCAGGCATGGCCAAGCAGCGTTTGCAGCAACTGCTCGATTCCGGTCGAGTCAGCATCGAACCGCTGGGCATGGACGGAGGTGACGTGACGCTGGCCCGGGTAAGGGTCGACGGACGCGACGTGAGCGAACTGGTCAGCACGCGCTGAGTCGTTCCAAAGAAAAAAGGCCCGGTAGTCACCGGGCCTTTTTTCTTTGTCCTGTCGTCCGAGGATCAGCCTGCGGTCAGCGCCGGGTTCCGGCTGCCGTGTGTTTCCTTCGCGGCCGGTGCCTCGTCCACCACTGCCTCGTCGGCGACCGTTTCGGCGTCGACCGGCTTCAGCTTGCGGGCGTTCTTCGGGTTGACCGTCGGCAGCACGACCTCGATCTTGTTCTGCGTCATATAGTCGTTCATCTCGCGCCAACCGGCGAAGATGGCGGCCTTCGACGCCTTCGGATTCAAGGCGTAACAGTCCTCGAGTGCGCGGCCCGCGTGGCGGCAGGCGCCGCCGACGGCCTTGGCCTCCAGCTCCTTCTGCGCCGCGGCGCGATTGGGATCGGGAATGGGCAACTTGTCGCACCCAGTCACGAGGACTGCGCACGCGATCAGCACGATGGAGGGGACAGCTTTCACCTTGGAAGCGCTTCCGGAAACTGGGCACACACCCGGTTTACGGCAGCGCACGCCGCTGCTTGAGCGCGCAGCCGGACTCAGAGCGCGCCGCGCGAGTACTCGGCCAGCAGGGTGTCCTGCGCACAATGCCGCGCGGCGCGCGATACCCGGCGCCGGTAGCGGCCATCCGGTTCCATTTCCCAGGACTGGCTGTTGTCCAGCAGATACGGGCGCAGGCCTTCCTTCATGATGCGTCGCTTCAGCTTCGGATCGAGCACCGGGAAAGCCACCTCGATGCGGCGGAAGAAGTTGCGCTCCATCCAGTCGGCGCTGGCGAGGTAGAGCTTTTCTTCGCCGTCGGCGTGGAAGTGATAGATGCGCGAATGTTCGAGGAAGCGGCCGACCACCGAGCGTACGGTGATCTTGTCCGACAGGCCGGGTACGCCCGGGCGCAGCGCGCAGACGCCACGCACGATGAGGTCGATGTCCACGCCGGCCTGACTGGCCGCGTAAAGCGCTTCGATGGTTTCGTCCTCGACCAGTGAATTCATCTTGGCGATGATGCGGCCCTTGCGGCCGGCGCGCGCGTTCTCCGCTTCCTGCCCGATGGCGGCGATCACATTGCTGTGCAGCGTGAAGGGCGCCTGCCACAGGTGCGTCAGCGTGCCCGCGTGGCCGAGGCCGGTCAGCTGCTTGAAAACCTCGTTCACGTCCTCGCCGATCTGCTCGTTCGCGGTCATCAGGCCGAAGTCGGTGTAGAAGCGGGCGGTGCGCGGGTGGTAGTTGCCGGTACCGAGGTGCACGAAGCGGCGGAAGCGGTGCACGCCATCCACCTGCTCGCGCCGCACGACCATCAGCAACTTGGCGTGCGTCTTGTAGCCGAACACGCCATACACGACATGTGCGCCGGCCTCTTCGAGGCGCGACGCCCAGTTGATGTTCGCTTCCTCGTCGAAGCGCGCCATCAGCTCGACCACGACGGTGACTTCCTTGCCCTTCAGTGCGGCGCGCACCAGCGCTTCCATCAGCACCGAGTCGGTGCCGGTGCGGTACACCGTCATCTTGATCGCGACGACTTCAGGGTCGTCGACCGCCTGCTGCACCAGGTCGATCACCGGCTTGAAGGACTGGAAGGGGTGATGCAGCAGCAGGTCCTGCTTGCGGATCATGGCAAAGATGTCGTAGCGCTTTTCCATCGTGCGCGGTACCTGCGGTACGAAGGGCGGGTACTTCAGGTCCGGGCGCTCGACCCAGTCCGGCACCTGCATCAGGCGCACGAGGTTCACGATGCCCGGTGCGCGGTAGAGGTCGTCGCGCGTCAGGTTGAACTGCTGCAGCAGGAAATCCGCCATGTGTTCGGAACAGTTGTCCGCGACCTCCAGCCGCACGGCGTCGCCGTAATGGCGCTGCGGCAGTTCGCCCTGCAGCGCCTGACGCAGGTTCTTCACCTCTTCCTCGTCGAGGAAGAGGTCGGAGTTGCGGGTGACGCGGAACTGGTAGCAGCCGAGCACGTTCATGCCTTCGAACAGGTCGCCGACATTCATGTGCATGGCCGACGACAGGAACACGAAGCCGTGGTCAACGCCGGTCAGTTCCTTCGGCAGCTTGATCACGCGTGGCAGCGCGCGCGGTGCCTGCACGATGGCGTAGCGCGAACTGCGGCCGAAGGCGTCGCGGCCTTCCAGCTCGACGGCGAAGTTCAGGCTCTTGTTCAGCACGCGCGGGAAGGGGTGCGAGGGGTCGAGCCCGATCGGCGTCAGCACCGGCATCAGCTCGCGCATGAAGTAGTCGCGCACCCAGTCGCGTTGCGCTTCGGTCCAGTCGCCGCGGCGCAGGAACACGATGCCTTCCTTTTCCAGCAGCGGCAGGATGACGTCGTTGAGCAGCGAATACTGTTCGGCGATCAGCTGATGCGCCTCGGCAGCGATCAGGCGCAGTGCTTCCTGCGCGGAGCGGCCATCCGAGGTGACGCCACGGGCGCCCATGCGGATGTGTTCGCGCAGGCCGCCGATGCGGACCTCGAAGAACTCGTCGAGGTTGCTCGACACGATGCACAGGAATTTCAACCGTTCGAGCAGCGGTACGCGCTCGTCCGCCGCCTGCGCCAGTACGCGCCGGTTGAAGGCGATCAGCGACAGTTCGCGGTTGATGAAGTGATCGGGTGCGTAGCGCGGCACCGGCAGGATGGACGGCATGATCGGTTTCTGTCTCTGAAGTTGTTGTTATGCGACCCGGTATTTTGTGACACAAGTGCTATGGAATTATTACAGCGTCCGGGCGCCTCGTGCGTGACGGCGCGCGGCTTGCGCGCTGCTACACTCCGCGCTGATCTCTTTTATTGCGCCGCCGCATGAGCTACGAACTTCTCGCCGCCGTCGACCTCGGGTCCAACAGTTTCCGGCTCCAGGTGGCGCGGGTGATCGATGACCAGATCTACCCGCTGGACGGCGTGAAGGAAACCGTTCGCCTCGCGGCCGGTCTGGGGCACGGCAAGTTGCTCGATGGGGCGTCGCAGCTCAGGGGCCTGGAGGCGCTGTCACGTTTCAACGAACGTCTGCGCGGCTTTGCGCCTGACCAGGTGCGCGCGGTGGCCACCAACACGCTGCGGGTGGCGAAGAACGCGCCGCAGTTCCTGCCGCAGGCCGAGGCGGCGCTCGGCTTCCCGATCGAGGTGATCGCCGGGCGCGAGGAGGCGCGACTGATCTACGTCGGCGTTGCCCACACGCTGCCCAATCCATCCAGCCAGCAACTGGTGGTCGATATCGGCGGCGGCTCTACCGAGTTCATCATCGGTCGCAGCTTCGAGCCGATGGCGCTCGAATCGCTCTACATGGGTTGCGTCGCCTTCAGCCTGCGCTATTTTCCCGACGGTCGCATGGACAAGAAGTCGCTGCGCGAAGCCGAACTGGCGGCGCGGCGCGAACTGGAAACCATAGAGCAGGACTACCGTTCGCTCGGCTGGGACGAGGCGGTGGGTTCCAGCGGCACTGCGCGCGCGCTGCTCGACATCATGGAACTGAACGGCTGGTGCCAGGGCGCGCTGACGCGTGAAGGCATGGACAAGCTGCGTTCGCTGCTGCTGCGCGTCGGTGACGTGAACCGTCTGGGCGTCGCCGGGCTCCGTCCTGACCGCCTGCCGGTGCTGGCCGGCGGCTTTGCCATCATGTCGGCGGTGTTCGACGCCTTCCGACTCGAACGCATGAGTTTCTCCGAGGGGGCGCTGCGGCTGGGTGTGTTGTACGACCTGCTCGGGCGCTATCACCATCGTGACCTGCGCGATGCGACGGTGCTGCAGTTCGTGCGCCGCTACCAGGTGGACCAGCGGCAGGCCGATCGTGTCCACGCCACGGCGCTCAAGCTCTACCGGCAGCTTGAGCCGGACGCCGGCGACGATCATCCGGATCTGCACCTGCTGAGCTGGGCGGCGCGCCTGCACGAACTGGGCATTTCGGTGGCGCACGCCGGCTATCACAAGCACAGCGCCTACATCGTCGGCAACGCCGACATGCCGGGCTTCTCGCGCATGGACCAGGCGCGACTCGCGCGGCTGGTGCTGGCGCACCGCGGCAAGCTGGAGAAGGTGAATTCCGCCGCCGCCGACCTGCGCGACTGGCCGCTCATCCTCTGTCTGCGGCTGGCCGTGCTGCTGCATCGCAGCCGCGACGACTACGACGAACTGCCGCTGCGCCTCGACCGCAGTGGCGCGGGCTACGTCATGTCGGCTCGCGCCGAGTGGCTGTCGGCGTCACCGCTGACGGCCGCCAGCCTGCACGACGAACAGCGGCTGTGGGCGGCCATAGGCATCGAGCTGCGGCTGCGGCCGCAGCGCGGCAAAGGCCAGTCGGCCGCCTGAACGCAAGCATGGGCGTCCCGACGATCGAGTTCGAGATGTCCGGGCCGTTGCGCATTGCCGTGCTTGCCGGCGACTGGACGCTGACAGGACTGGAAGGGCGCCTCGACGCCTTGCGTGCGCAACTTGCCGCGGCCGAAGCAGGTGAGATCGAGAGCTGGAATCTCGCCGCCGTGAGCCGTCTCGATTCGCTCGGCGCCAGCGTGCTGTGGCGCGGCTGGGGCGACCGGCTGCCTGAGCGGCTGGAGGCTGATCCGCGCACGCGCAGGATGCTGGAATCGGCTGCGACGCTCGGAGTACGCCGCCGTGCCAGCGCACCGCAATCACGTTTCGGCGATTCGGTTGTCGCGCTCGGTCGCGTCGGCATCGCGCTGTGGCGGCAGCTGATCGGCATGATTGCGCTGACCGGCCAGATGCTGTTCGATCTCGCCGCCGCATTGCGTCGCCCGCACGACGCGCCGCTGCGCGAGCTGTCGGCCAATCTGTACAAGACCGGCGTGACGGCGCTGCCGATCACCGCGCTGGTGGGCTTCCTGATCGGCGTCGTGCTGTCCTACCTGTCGGCGCTGCAACTGAAAACCTTCGGCGCCGACGTGTTCATCATCAACATCCTTGGCATCGGCATCGTGCGCGAACTGGGGCCGGTGCTGGTGGCGGTGCTGGTGGCCGGACGCTCCGGCTCGGCAATGACGGCGCAGCTCGGCGTGATGCGGGTGACCGAAGAGATCGACGCGCTGACCACGATGGGCGTGCCGGCCACGCTGCGGCTGGTGCTGCCCAAGGTGCTGGCGCTGCTCGCGGCGATGCCGCTGCTGGTGCTGTGGACCTCGTCGTCGGCGCTGTTCGGCGGCATGGTGGCGGCGTCGATACAGCTGGACATCAGCTACGGTTTCTTTCTCGAAACGCTGCCGCGCGTAGTGCCGATCGCCAATCTCTACATCGGCCTGGGCAAGGGCCTCGCTTTCGGGCTGGTGATCGCGCTGGTCGCCTGCCACTTCGGACTGACGGTCAAGCCGAACACCGAGAGTCTGTCGGCCAACACGACGCGTTCGGTGGTCAGTGCGATCACCTGCGTCATCCTGGTCGACGCGGTGTTCGCCATTGCCACGCGCCACATCGGCATGCCGACATGAACGACGCGGTCATCGACATCCGCGGGCTGGTCACGCGCTTCGGCAGCAATGTCGTGCATGACGGACTGGATCTCGCGCTGCCGGCCGGCGAGGTGCTCGCGCTGGTCGGCGGTTCGGGCAGCGGCAAGACCACGCTGCTGCGCCAGGTGATCGGCCTGCTGCGGCCGCAGCAGGGACAGATAAGGGTGTTCGGTCAGCCGCTCTTTTCCGGCGATGCGCTGGCCGACCGCCAGTTGCGGCGTCGTTTCGGCGTGCTGTTCCAGCAGGGTGCGCTGTTTTCCGCACTCAACGTGCTGGAGAACATCGCCTTTCCGCTGCGCGAGCTGCGCTGGCTCGATCGCGATGCCATCAACGATCTGGTCATGATCAAGCTGGCCATGGTCGAACTGGAACCGCAGCATGCCTGGCTGATGCCGGCCGAACTGTCGGGCGGCATGATCAAGCGGGTTGCACTCGCGCGCGCGCTGGCGCTCGAACCGGAGCTGCTGCTGCTCGACGAGCCGACAGCCGGCCTCGATCCGGACCGCTCTGAGGCTTTTGTCGCGCTGATCCGCCGCTTGCGTGATCAGCTTGGTCTGACCGTGGTGCTGGTGACCCACGATCTCGACACACTGGCTGCGCTGGCGACACAGGTCGCTGTGCTCGGCGAGCGACGTATACTCGCCTACGGTCCACTTGATCACGTCATGAAACACGATCATCCCTTCATCCGCAGTTTCTTCTGCGCCGAACGCATGTCGCGCGTGCTCGCGCGCAGCGGGAGCTGATCATGGAAAGCCGCGCCCACGCACTGGCTGCAGGTCTGTTCCTGCTGCTGATGAGCGTCGCCGTCGGGCTGGCGATCTGGTATCTGTCGAGCGGGGATGACGCCGGACAGGAGTATCTGCTGGTGACCACGGCCGATGTCGGTGGCCTGAGTCCTCAGGCACAGGTGCGCTACCGCGGCATCCGTGTCGGCAAGGTGAGAGATATTTCCATCAACCCGGACGACCCGCGCGAAATCCATGTCCGCATCTCGATTCCGGCGCGCTATCCGGTGACCGCAGGCACGCGCGCCGAACTTGGCTATCTCGGCGTGACCGGTCTGGCGCTGATCGAGATGACGGACGATGGCTCCGACCCGACGCCGCTGTCGCCGGCCGACGCGCGCATCCCGCTGCGCGGTTCGCAGTTCGGCGGACTGGGCAACAAGGCCAGCGACACGATGGACGTGATGCGTCAGGTGCTGTTGCGGCTGCATGTGCTGCTCGACGACCGTAATCTCGAACGCATAGGTGCGACGCTGGGCAGCCTGCAGTCGGCGACTGCGCACCTGGACCGGACGCTGGTCCATCTGCCGGGGGTCGCCGGCGATCTGCGTGAAACGCTGCAGCGTGCGCAGGCATTGCTGTCGGCTGAAAATCTCGAACGTAGCGGGCGCATTCTCAGTCAGCTGGAAGCAGTCAGCGCCCAGGGTGAGCCGCTGGCGCAGGAACTGCGAATCGCGCTGGCATCGATGCAGCAGCTGTCATCGCGGCTGGACGCGCTGGCTGCCAGCATGGGGCAGCAGATCAACGGCGACACCTTGCCGCGGCTGCAGACCCTGCTCGACGAGGCGAACCGCGACGCCCGCCAGTTGCGCCGTGTGCTGGGCGAACTCGAGTCTTCGCCACAGATGCTGCTGCTCGGGCGCGAGACGCAACAGCCGGGGCCCGGCGAGCCCGGTTTCGAACCCGCCGCCGGCAGAGCGCGCGACTGAGGAGCATCGGAGATGAAAGCACTTTGGGCAAGCGCGCTGCTGTCGATCACGCTGGCCGCTTGCGGGCCGCTGCTGCCGCGTTCGCCGACGCCGGAACTTCACGATCTGGGCAGCCAGCGTGCCGCGCGCCCGCTGGCGCGCGTGCCGGTGCTGACCGATGTGCGTGCGCCGAACTGGCTGGACGGCACTGCCATCCACTATCGCCTTGCGTACGAGAGCGAAACGCGCCGGCGCAGTTACGCATTGAGCCGCTGGGCGGCACCACCGGCCGAACTGCTGTCAGTCGCGCTGCGACGCATGCTGGACAGCCCGGGGGCGCCGTCGACCTGTCGTCTGGTGGTCGAGCTGGACGAGTTCATACAGGTGTTCGAGCAGCCGCAGGAGTCGGCCGCGCTGATATCCGGGGTCGCCACACTGGTCGGCGCCAACGGCAGGACCATCGTCGACCGCATCCGCTTCTCGCTGACCGAGAAGGCGACCGGTGCCGATGCGCCGTCCGGCGTTGCTGCGCTGTCGCGGGGCGTCGATGCGCTCGGTGTGCGGATCGCCGACTGGCTCGATCGGGCGGAGGCTGAAGGGCTGAGCAGGAGGTGTGAATCATGAATCCGGGAAATGCAGCACCACGCGACAACGGTCTGCTGCAGGCGGCATTGGATCAGGTTGCGGAGGCATGCTGGGCGCGCCTGCCGTGCGAACGCGTCACCATCATGCTGGCCGACGGCGAGGGCCACGAGGCCGTGCTGGGCATTGCAGCCTGGCGTGGCGAACTGGCGCAGGAAGTGGTCAATGCGCGGATCAGCAGCGGCAGTTCGGTGGCGGGTGAGGTGTTCGCCAGCGGCCGGGTGCGGCGTGTCATCGACGCCGACGCGCCTCAGGCGGGCGGCTGGGCGCGCGGCGAGGGCGGCAGCTTCATCTGCACGCCGCTGCCGCTCGACGGACGCATACTGGGCGTGATCAACGTGCGACGCGGTCGCGGCCAGCCGCCATTCACGGAAATGGAGGAGGGCATGCTCGACTGCCTCGCGCTGTTCGGCGGCAAGTCGGTGCAGACCGCGCAACTGGCTTTCCTGGTCAAATCGGAGTTTGCGCAGAGGGCTCTGCAGGGCGAGGAGGTGACGGCGCTCGCGGAAGCGTTCTCGCAAGGGGCAGCTCAGCCGGCGCAGGTGGCGCGCATGCTGGCTAAATCCTTCTATCGGGAAATGAAGGCGGCCGGTTTCGGCAACAACCAGATCGTCGGCGCTGCGGGCGAGATCATCGACCAGCTGTCCGCCAGTCTGCGCAAGCACGGCCAGCGCATGGAGCGCGGCCGGCAGTGAATCATCGGCGCCGGGGCTGGCCGGCGCCGCGTCGCGTCAGCCGAGCGAGGCGCTGTAGGCGTCGGCGCTCAGCAGTTCGTCCAGTTCCGCCGCATTGTCGGGCTTGATGACGAACAGCCAGGCGCCGTAGGGATCCTGGTTGACCGATTCGGGCTGATCGGCGACCGGGGCATTGACCGCGGTGACCGTGCCCGACACCGGGGCGTGGATATCGGAGGCCGACTTGACCGACTCGATCACCGCCATCGCCTCGGTACGGGCGACGGTGCGGCCGACATCGGGCAGCTGCAGAAAGACCACATCTCCGAGGGCATCCTGCGCGTGGTCGGTGATGCCGACCGTCACGGTGCCATCCTGTTCGACCCTGACCCATTCGTGTGTGTCGGTGTAGCGAAGATTGTCCGGATGATTCATTGCTGTTTCCTGGTGGGTTTGACCGGGCGAGATTGTAGCCGCGCAGGAGCGTCAGCGGCCGCCTGCTAGAATCCCGAGGCTATGAATGCCGACCTGCACTGCCACTCCTGCCACTCCGACGGCGTACTGTCGCCGGCCGCGCTCGCCGCGCGCGCCGCGGCCAACGGCGTCGAACTGTGGTCGCTCACCGATCACGACAATCTCGGCGGACTAGACGAAGCGCGCGAGCAGGCGCGTGTACTGGGCATGCGTTTCATTAATGGCGTCGAGATTTCCGTCACCTGGCACGGCACCACCATCCACATCGTCGGGCTCGGCATCGATCCGCGCCACGCGCCGCTGGAGCAGGGACTGGCCAGTGTGCGCAGCGGCCGCGACGAGCGCGCGTTGCGCATGGCCGAAGCGCTCGAAGCGCTGGGGGTGCGCGACGCCTACGCCAACGCGATGCGCCACGCCGGCAATCCGTCGCTCGTTGGTCGTTCGCACTTCGCTCGCGTGCTGGTCGAGCAGGGCTATGCGCAGGACGTGCATGCGGTGTTCCGCGACTATCTGGTGCGCGGTCGCCCCGGCTACATCGAACACCAATGGACGGCGCTGGAGCAGGCGGTGGCGTGGATACGCGGCGCCGGCGGCGTCGCCGTGGTCGCCCATCCGGGCCGCTACCGCATTTCCGGCGATCAGTTGCTGCGCCTGCTGGGCGACTTCCGTGATGCCGGGGGGCAGGCCATCGAAGTGGTGTCCGGCTCGCACGGCGAGACCGAGGTCAGGAATTTCGCCCGGCTGGCCCGCGATTTCGGTTTCTACGCCTCGCGCGCGTCCGACTTCCATGCGCCGGACGAAAGTCCGATCGACCTTGGACGAGGCGCCCATCTGCCGGCCGGTGTCGAGCCGGTGTGGCATGCGCCTGAGCTCGGCTCGAGGGTCGCCTGTCCGGCCTGACGCCGCTTTTCCACACCCTCTGACGAATGCATCCACGTGGCACAGCTTTTCACCGTACACCCCGATAATCCGCAACCCCGACTGATACGACACGCCGCTGACATCCTCCGTGATGGCGGGCTGGCGGCCATTCCGACCGACTGCGCCTGGTCGCTGGTGGGCCACATGGGCGATGCGCGCGTGCTCGAGCGCATCCGCCGCATCCGCGACGTGGATGTGCATCATCATTTCACGATGATGTGCCGTGACCTGTCTGAAATCGCCACTCTGGCGAAGGTCGATAACGCACAGTTCCGGCTGCTCAAGAGCGCGACACCGGGGCCCTACACCTTCATTCTGGAGGCGACGCGCGAGCTGCCGCGGCGCATCCTGCATCCGAAGCGCAAGACCATCGGCCTGCGGGTGCCGGACCATCCGGTCGTGTCGGCCTTGCTGGAGGCGCTGGGCGAACCGCTGCTCGGCTCGACCCTGTTGCTGCCCGGCGAGGATCTTCCGCTGACCGACGCCGAGGACATCCGCGAGCGCCTGCAGCACGAACTTGATCTGGTGATCGATGCCGGTCACTGCGGCACGCAACCGACCTCGGTGATCGACCTGTCGTCGGGCACGCCCGAACTCGTACGGGCCGGCGCGGGCGACGTCGCGCGCTTCGGCCTGGACTGACGTGCCGCCCGCGTTCTGCTAGCATCCGCCCGCCTATGGACGAAAGCATTGCACGCTTGGCGGTCATCGTGCTGCCGGTCGTGCTTGCCATTACGCTGCACGAGGCGGCCCACGGATACGCCGCACTGATGAAGGGGGACCCGACCGCGCATCTGGCCGGCCGGATCACCGCCAACCCCTTGAAGCACATCGATCCGATCGGCACGATACTGGTGCCGCTGGTCATGTATTTCGTCGGCGCGATGGCGGGTCACGAGGGCCTGCTGTTCGGCTGGGCCAAGCCGGTGCCGGTCGATTTCTCGCGGCTGCGTCGCCCGAAGCAGGACATGTTCTGGGTTGCAGCGGCCGGTCCGGCCGCCAATCTGGTGATGGCACTTGGCTGGGGGCTGGCAATGAAGCTGGCGCTCGGCATGCCCGGCCACTACTTTGCCGAGCCACTGCTGCTGATGGCCAAGGCCGGCATACTGATCAATCTGGTGCTGATGGTGCTGAACCTTCTGCCCATACCGCCGCTCGACGGCGGACGCATCATGGTGAGCCTGCTGCCGCGTGGCCTGTCGATGGTGTTCGCGCGCATCGAGCCTTACGGCATGTTCATCCTGATCGCGCTGCTGGTGTCGCACGTACTCGACGACATCCTGCGTCCGCTGCTCGTGCTGGCGAACGCGCTGCTGATGTCCCTGCTTTTCTGAACCGGATGAATCGATAACATGTACGCAGAACGCGTTCTTTCCGGCATGCGCCCCACCGGTCGCCTGCATCTTGGTCACTACCACGGCGTGCTGAAGAACTGGGTCAAGCTGCAGCACGAATACCCCTGTCTGTTTTTTGTCGCTGACTGGCATGCGCTGACCACCAATTACGAAGACACGCAGGTGATCGAGCGCAGCGTGTGGGACATGCTGATCGACTGGCTGGCCGCTGGCGTCGATCCCAACCAGGCGACGCTGTTCATCCAGTCGCGGGTGCCGGAGCACGCCGAACTGCATCTGCTGCTGTCGATGATGTGCCCGCTCGGCTGGCTGGAGCGGGTGCCGACCTACAAGGACCAGCAGGAAAAGCTGGCCGACAAGGATCTGGCGACCTACGGCTTCCTCGGCTATCCGCTGCTGCAGTCGGCCGACATCCTGATCTACCGCGCCAATCTGGTCCCGGTGGGCGAGGACCAGGTGCCGCACGTCGAACTGACGCGCGAGGTGGCGCGTCGCTTCAACCACCTGTACGGTCGTGAGCCCGGCTTCGAGGACAAGGCGCGTGAGGCGGTGAAGAAGTTGGGTGGCAAGCGCGGCAAGCTGTACGAGGAACTGCGCCGCCTGTACCAGCAGGAGGGCAAGGAAGACGCGCTGGCGCAGGGCAAGGCGCTGCTCGAAGAGGCACAGAGTCTGAGTATGGGTGATCGCGAGCGTCTATACGGCTACCTGGAAGGCGGCGGCAAGATGATCCTGGCGGAGCCGGGCGCGCTGCTGACCGAGGCGGCCCGCATGCCGGGCCTGGACGGGCAGAAGATGTCCAAGTCCTACAACAACACGCTGATGCTGCGTGAGGAACCCGAGGTCGTCACCAAGAAGATCCGCGGCATGATGACCGACACCCAGCGTGTGCGTCGCACCGACCCGGGTGATCCGGACCGCTGCCCGGTGTGGCAGTTCCACGTCATCTACTCGGACGATTCGGTCAAGCAGTGGGTACAGGAAGGTTGCCGCTCGGCCGGCATCGGTTGCCTGGAGTGCAAGCAGCCGGTGATCGACGCGGTGCTGAAGGAACAGGCGCCGATCCACGAGCGCGCGAAGCAGTACGAGGAGGATCCGATGCTGTTGCGCAACATCGTCGCCGACGGCTGCGAACGGGCGCGCAAGCTGGCGTCGGAAACGATGCGCGACGTGCGCGAGGCCATGGGCCTGAACTACGCCTGATGTCCGGCGAGGCGCTCATGGCTGAACCGGTGCCGGCCGAAACGGCCGCGCCGCCGGCGCGCCTGTATGGCGAGGCGCTGGAAAAACTTCCGCTCGACCTGTACATTCCGCCCGACGCGCTCGAAGTGTTCCTGGACGCGTTCCAGGGGCCGCTCGATCTGCTGCTCTACCTGATACGCAAGGCCAACGTCGATATTCTCGACATTCCGATGGCGCCGCTGACCGCGCAATACCTCGTCTACGTCGAGGCGATGCGCTCGCAACGCCTGGAACTGGCGGCGGAATACCTGCTGATGGCGGCCATGCTGCTCGAGATCAAGTCTCGCATGCTGCTGCCGCGGCCGCCGCGTGAAGCCGCCGACGAGGGCGAAGATCCGCGCGCGGAACTGGTACGCCGGCTGATCGAGTACGAACAGATGAAGGCGGCCGCGCTGGCGCTGGACGCGATTCCGCGCATCCAGCGCGAGCACGAGTGGGTCGGCGTGCAGGTGGCCGAACGGCTGGTCGAGATCCAGCCGAACGTCAGTGCGACCGATCTGCAGCTGGCTTGGCTGGCGCTGATGCGCCGTGCCGACATGACCCGCCATCACAAGGTGACGCGCGAGGCGTTGTCGGTACGTGAGTTCATGTCCGGCATCCTGCGCCGGCTGCACGAAGAAGGTGATCTGCGCTTCGACCAGCTGTTCGAGGTTGGCGCGCCGGCCGCCCAGATGGTGGTGAATTTTCTCGCGGTGCTCGAACTGGCCCGCGAGAACCTGATTGAACTGCTTCAGCTCGAAGCCTTTGCGCCGATCTATGTCCGAACTGCCCGAACAGCAGCAGTCGCCGAGCCCGTCTGAGGTCAAGCGCGTACTCGAAGCCGCGCTGCTCGCCAGCCAGGACGCGATGAGCACCAGCGAACTGCGCAAGCTGTTCGAACAGGAGCTCGACCACGCGCTGATCCGTCGTTTGCTCGACGAGTTGCGCGAGGACTGGGCGGGGCGGGGCATCGAACTGGTCCAGGTATCGTCCGGCTGGCGTTTCCGCACCACCGCGGACGTCCAGCCCTACCTGGATCGACTGAAGAACGAAAAGCCCGCGAAGTATTCCAGAGCGGTGCTGGAAACGCTGGCGATCATTGCGTACCGCCAGCCGGTGACGCGCGGCGACATCGAGGACATCCGCGGTGTGGCGGTGTCGCCGGGCATCATCAAGGCGCTCGAAGGGCGGGGATGGATAGACAGCGTGGGTTACCGCGAAGTCCCCGGCCGGCCGGCGCTGTATGCAACGACACGACGTTTTCTCGACGATCTGGGCCTGCGCACGCTCGCTGAGCTGCCGCCGCTGGCCGAACTACAGAAGGTGATGGAATTCAATGATGCAAGGTAGACGCAGACCGGGCGCCGGCGGCGAGGTCAATGGCAATGTGGCCAATTACCGCTCGCAGGACAGCAAGAACAAGCGGCGCGGCCCGGTGGTGTTCAACGAGCCGCAGAAGCTGCACAAGATGCTGGCCGACATGGGCCTGGGCTCGCGCCGCGAACTGGAAGACTGGATCATCGCCGGCCGCATCAGCGTCAATTCGCTGCCGGCGCACGTGGGGCAGCGCGTCGGGCCGGAGGACAAGGTCCGCGTCAATGGCAAGCTGATCCACATCCACTTCGCCCAGCGTGCCCCGCGCGTGCTCATCTACCACAAGCCGGAAGGCGAAATCGTGTCGCGCGACGACCCGGAGGGGCGTCCGTCCGTGTTCGACAAGCTGCCCAAGGTAGGCGGCGGCCGGTGGATCGCGGTAGGTCGCCTCGACTTCAATACGTCGGGCCTTCTGGTGTTCACCACCAGCGGTGAGCTGGCCAACAAGCTGATGCACCCGAGCTACGAGCTCGAACGCGAGTACGCGGTGCGGCTGATCGGGGAGCTCACGCCGGAACAGTCGAAGAAGCTGACCGAGGGCATCGAGCTCGAAGATGGCATCGCCAAGTTCAACTCGCTGGCTGACGGTGGCGGCGAGGGTTCGAACCACTGGTACCGCGTCACGCTGTCCGAAGGCCGCAACCGCGAGGTTCGCCGCATGTTCGAGGCTATCGGTCTGACCGTGAGCCGCCTGATGCGCGTGCGCTATGGTCCGTTCGAGCTGCCGCGACGTCTGGCGCGCGGCAAGTCGGAGGAGCTGAAGGCGGAACAGGTCGAGAAGTTGTTGTCGGTGGTGCCGGCCAAGGGCAAGCAGCGCAAGGGCCCGGCGGAAGAAGCCCGGCCGCCGGTTGACGGCGAGGCGCCGACGTCGCCCAAGCGCGGCCGTCGCCGCGGTCCGCGCAAACCCCGCGAAGCGGGTGAGGGAGGCAATCGCGCTGCGCCGCAACAGGGCGCACCGTCGCCGCAGGGTGGCGAGGGCGATGCGCCGGCGCGCAAGCGGGCGCCGCGACGCCGTCGCCGCCCGTCGGCCAAGCCTGCGGCAGGCGGCGGAGAGGCCTGACGACATACCACCGTTGGGCGGGGCCGTCCATCCTTGCAGCTTGAGGGGATGGATGGCCTCTGTTACACTCCTCGGCTTGTTGCGCTGGCCCTGCCGGCGTTTTTCGATGGGCGGTCAGCCCATTTTTTATTTGTACATCCGGAAGTGTGTTGCTGGGATGAGTGTTGCGGAACTGATCGAGCAGGCGGTAACTGGGCTCGGCTACGAATTCGTCGATCTTGAAACTTCGCCAAGAGGCCGTCTGCTGCGTGTCTTCATCGACACCGACAAGGGCATCATGGTGGATGACTGCGTGACGGTGAGCAATCACCTGACCCGTCTTTTCATGGTCGAAAACGTCGATTACGACCGTCTTGAAGTGTCCTCCCCGGGGCTTGACCGGCCGCTGCGCAAGACCGCCGATTTCGTTCGCTTCACCGGACAGGAGGCGCAGCTGCGTCTGCGCGTGCCGGTGGGCAATCAACGCAATTTCACCGGTCGACTGGCCGGCGTGGCCGACGACCGGCTCACCCTCGAGATCAAGGGCGAAGCCCACGAGTTCGAACTGTCGCAGATCGAACGTGCCCGCCTGGTGCCGGACTTTGAACGCAAGCAGGAGTTGAAACGATGAGTCGCGAGATTCTGTTGCTGGTCGATGCACTGGCACGCGAAAAGAATGTGTCCCGCGAAGTGGTTTTCGGCGCTCTCGAAACCGCACTGGCTTCGGCCACCAAGAAGCGCACCCATGACGACGCCGATGTGCGCGTGTCGATCGACCGCGAAACCGGCGAGTACGAAGCCTTCCGTCGCTGGCATGTGCTGCCGGACGAACTGGTCGAGAACGACGAGGCCGAGATTGGCCTGATCGACGCACGCGAGCAGATCGCCGACATCCAGGTCGACGATTACATCGAAGAAGCCCTGGAGCCGGTCGATTTCGGCCGCATTGGTGCGCAGGCCGCCAAGCAGGTCATCCTGCAGCGCATCCGCGACGCCGAGCGCGAGCAGATCCTGAACGACTTCCTTGAGCGCAAGGACCATCTGGTCACCGGCACCATCAAGCGCATCGAACGCGGCAATGCCATCGTCGAAGTGGGTCGCCTGGAGGCGCTGCTGCCGCGCGAACACATCATTGCCCGCGAGAATCTGCGTGTCGGTGACCGCGTCAAGGCAGTGCTGCTGCGTGTTGATCGCCAGGCGCGCGGCCCGCAGATCATCCTGTCGCGTACCGCGCCCGAGTTCATCATGAAGCTGTTCGAGCTCGAAGTGCCGGAGATCGAAGACGGTCTCATCGAGATCAAGGGCGCCGCCCGTGACCCCGGCATCCGCGCCAAGATCGCTGTCAAGTCGAATGATCCGCGCGTCGATCCGCAAGGCACCTGCATCGGCATGCGCGGTTCGCGCGTGCAGGCGGTGACTAACGAGCTGGGCGGCGAGCGCGTCGACATCATCCTGTGGTCGCCTGATCCGGCGCAGTTCGTCATCGGCGCGCTGGCGCCGGCCGAAGTCGCCTCCATCGTGGTGGATGAGGACGCACACAGCATGGACGTGGTGGTCAGCGAAGACAACCTCGCGATCGCCATCGGTCGCAGCGGGCAGAACGTGCGCCTCGCGTCCGAGCTGACCGGCTGGAAGATCAACCTGATGACGGTCGAGCAGTCGGCCGCCAAGTCCGACGCCGAGAACGCCGCCATCCGCCTGCTGTTCATGGCCAAGCTGGACGTGGATGAGGAAGTGGCGGACATCCTGATCGAGGAAGGCTTCTCGACGCTGGAGGAAGTGGCTTACGTGCCGCTGGCCGAAATGCTCGAGATCGAGGCGTTCGACGAAGACACGGTGAACGAACTGCGCACCCGCGCACGTAACGTGCTGCTGACCGAAGCCATTGTCGACGAAGAGCAGCTGGAGCAGGTCGATGATGCCCTGCTGGCGCTGGACGGCATGGACAAGCAGCTGGCGGCGCAGCTGGCGCGCGCCAATGTGCGCACGCGCGATGATCTGGCTGATCTCGCTGTTGATGAACTGGTCGAGATCGCCGGCATCGATGCTGCGCGCGCGACATCGCTGATCACCACTGCGCGCGCGCACTGGTTTGAATAATTGAGGACGGTATGGCGTTGATGAGTGTTTCCCAGTTTGCGACCGAGCTGAAAATCCCCGCGGCCGCGCTGCTTGAGCAGCTGAAGCAGGCCGGTGTGGACAAGAAGAGCGAAGGCGATTCGCTGACCGAGCAGGACAAGACGCGCCTGCTCGACTACTTGCGGCGTCAGCACGGCGATACGGCGGGAAAGACCAAGATCACGCTGACCCGTCGTCAGACCACCGAGATCAAGGCGACCAATTCGTCCGGTCAGGCGCGCACCGTGCAGGTCGAAGTGCGCAAGAAGCGCGTGCTGGTCAAGCGCGACCCGGCCGAACTGCTGGCCGAAGAAGCTGCGCAGGCGGCGGCGACCGAAGAGGTCGCAGCCGACGTCGTGGCGGACGAAGCGACGTTTGCTCCCGAGCCCGAGCCGACGCCGGTGGTGCCGGAACCGGTGCTCGAAGTGGCGCCGGAACCTGAGCCCGAACCCGAGCCGGAACCGGAGCCCGAGCCCGCACCCGTCGAGATGCCCGAGCCGGTGGCCGAAAGTGCTCCGGAAGCCGCGGCCGAAGCGGTTGTTCCGTCCGAGCCGCGTCCGCTGACCGCGCGCGAACGTGAAGCCAAGCGCCACTCCGAACTGCTCGCCCACCAGGCGCGTGAGCTAAAGGAGAAGCAGGAACGCGAAATCCGCATGCGCCAGGAGACGGAAGCCCGTCTGGTGCGCGCGCAAGCCGAAGCCGAAGCGAAGGCCAAAGCGGAGGAAGAGGCGAAGGCTGCGGCCGCGAAGGCGCCTGCCGGAACGCTGCACAAACCGGCCAAGCCGGACGACAAGGCAGCCAAGAGCAAGCCCGCTGCGCCCGCTGCAGCCAAGGCCAAGCCGGGTTCGAACTGGAAGGACGACGCGGCCAAGCGCCGTCAGATCAAGACGCGCGGCGACGCCGGTACCGGCGGCTGGCGTGGTGGCCCGAAGGGCCGCAACCATCGCGACCACGATCAGGGCCAGCAACAGGCGCCGATCGAGGCCGTCGTGCGCGAAGTGCTGGTGCCGGAAACGATTTCCGTCGCCGACCTCGCCCACAAGATGGCGATCAAGGCGACCGAACTGATCAAGGTGCTGATGAAGCTCGGTCAGATGGTCACGATCAACCAGGTGCTGGACCAGGAAACCGCAATGATCCTGGTCGAGGAAATGGGCCACGTCGCCAAGCCGGCCAAGCTGGACGATCCGGAAGCCTTCCTCGGCGAAGCCGACGAAGAGCACAAGGATGTCGAACTGCTGCCGCGCGCACCGGTCGTCACCGTCATGGGTCACGTCGATCACGGCAAGACCTCGCTGCTCGACTACATCCGCCGCGCCCGTGTGGCTGCTGGCGAAGCGGGCGGCATCACGCAGCACATCGGCGCCTATCACGTCGATACGCCGCGCGGCATGATCACCTTCCTCGACACCCCGGGTCACGAAGCCTTTACGGCCATGCGTGCCCGTGGCGCCAAGGCGACCGACCTGGTCATCCTGGTGGTGGCTGCCGATGACGGCGTGATGCCGCAGACGCGCGAAGCCATCCACCATGCGAAGGCTGCGGGCGTGCCGATGGTTGTCGCGATCAACAAGATCGACAAGCCGGAAGCCAACCCGGACCGCGTCAAGCAGGAACTGGTGGCCGAAGGCGTCGTGCCGGAAGAATACGGTGGCGATTCGCCCTTCATCCCGGTGTCGGCGAAGAAGGGTACGGGCATCGACGAACTGCTCGAGAACGTGCTGCTGCAGGCCGAAGTGCTGGAACTGAAGGCGCCGAAGGATGCGCCGGCCCGCGGTCTGGTCATCGAAGCGCGTCTCGACAAGGGCAAGGGCCCGGTCGCGTCGGTGCTGGTGCAGTCGGGTACGCTGAAGCGCGGCGACATCCTGCTGTGCGGTCAGGTATTCGGTCGTGTGCGCGCCATGCTGGACGAGTCCGGCAAGGCGATCAGCGAAGCGGGTCCGTCCATCCCGGTGGAAATCCAGGGTCTGTCCGATGTGCCGGCCGCCGGTGACGAGGCGATGGTGCTGGCCGACGAACGCAAGGCGCGTGAGATTGCGCTGTTCCGTCAGGGCAAGTTCCGCGACGTGAAGCTGGCGAAGCAGCAGGCCGCCAAGCTGGAATCGATGTTCGAGCAGATGGGCGAGGGCGAAGTCCGCGTGCTGCCGCTCATCATCAAGGCCGACGTTCAGGGTTCGCAGGAAGCGCTGGTGCAGTCGCTGATGAAGCTGTCCACCGACGAAGTGCGCGTGCAGGTGATTCATGCTGCGGTCGGCGCGATCTCGGAAACCGACGTGAACCTGGCGCAGGCTTCCAAGGGCGTCATCATCGGCTTCAACGTCCGCGCCGATGTCGGTGCGCGCAAGCTGGCCGAGAACTTCGGTGTCGATCTGCGTTACTACACCATCATCTACGAAGCGGTCGATGAGGTGAAGGCAGCGCTGTCGGGCATGCTGGCGCCGGAAAAGCGCGAGCACGTGCTCGGTACGGTCGAAATCCGCCAGGTGTTCCGCGGTACCAAGATCGGCACGATTGCCGGTTGTATGGTGCTTTCGGGTCTGGTCAAGCGCGGCGCCAGCGCCCGCCTGCTGCGCAACAACGTGGTGGTGTGGACCGGAGAGCTCGACTCGCTCAAGCGCTTCAAGGACGACGTCAAGGAAGTCAAGGAAGGTTACGAGTGCGGCCTGTCGCTGCGCGGTTACAACGAGATCGAAGAAGGCGACCAGCTCGAGGTCTTCGAGATCCAGGAAATCGCCCGCAAGCTCGCCTGAGCCTGACGTGCATATTCGATGAGCGAACGTTACTCCCGCAGTGACCGTGTATCGGAGGCGATCCGCCGCGAATTGGCGCAGCTGATCGCCACCGAACTGAAGGACCCGCGCGTCGGCATGGTGTCGCTGACCGCGGTCGAGCTGACGCCGGACTATGCGCACGCGAAGATCTACTACAGCACGCTGGCTGAAGGTGATGCGCAGAAGCTGATACATGAAGGTCTGGTGCGCGCCTCCGGTTTCCTGCGCCGGGAGATCGGTCGCCGCGTGCGCATACACACCACGCCGCAGCTGCACTTCGTGCATGACCAGACGATGGAGCGTGCCGACCAGCTGTCCCGCCTGATCGACAAGGCCCTGCATTCCGGCCCCTCCACCGGCGAGGATTGAGTTGCAGCCGCGCTCGCGCTGGAAGGCGATCAACGGTGTGCTGTTGCTCGACAAACCCATAGGTCTCAGTTCAAACGACGCGCTGCAGAAGGCGCGTCGTCTGTTTCAGGCCGCCCGCGCCGGACACACCGGTACGCTCGATCCGCTGGCCAGTGGTCTGCTGCCGGTCTGCTTCGGCGAAGCGACCCGCTTCGCAGGGCTGATGCTGGATGCCGACAAGGAGTATGTCGCGCAGGTACGGCTCGGAGTGCGGACGACGACCGGAGATGCCGAAGGCGACGTGCTCGAAACCCGCGAGGTCGCGATCGACGAAGCTGCGCTGCGCGGCGCGCTCGTTGCGCATACCGGTGACATCGAGCAGATTCCGCCGATGCACTCGGCGCTCAAGCACGCCGGCAAGCCGCTCTATGAATACGCCCGTGCAGGGGAGACCATAGAGCGCGCGGTGCGTCATGTACGCATACACGAGATCGAACTGCTGGATGTCACGCTGCCGTCATTCTCTATGCGCGTGCTGTGCAGCAAAGGCACTTACATCCGTACGCTGGCTGAAGACATTGGCGCGATGCTGGGCTGTGGTGCCCACCTGACCGGACTGCGCCGCACTCGCACCGGGCCCCTGCGACTTGATCGTGCGGTGACGCTTGAGCAGATCGCCGCGCTCGACGAGGACGCGCGCGCGTCGCTGCTGAACCCCGCCGACATCCTGTTGAAGGACATGCCGCTCTGCCGGATTGCCGACGCCGAT
Organism: Methyloversatilis discipulorum; assembly: GCF_000385375.1. Lineage (NCBI taxonomy): Bacteria > Pseudomonadati > Pseudomonadota > Betaproteobacteria > Nitrosomonadales > Sterolibacteriaceae > Methyloversatilis > Methyloversatilis discipulorum. Next base: position 2,428,349 of record NZ_ARVV01000001.1, on the reverse strand, counting down.
GCGCAGCGCCTGATCAACGGCCAGTCGGTGCCGCTTTCAGCGGTCGAGGCGGACATCGAACTGCAAGAGGAGGGCGTGTTGCGCGCCTATGCCGGACCGGTTTTTCTCGGTCTGGTCGTCGTACGCGGCGCCCGCTTGCGGGTGAAGCGCCTGTTGCCGCAGGAAAGTGCGCAAAAGCCTTGAAATAGGCTTGAGATTGCGCAACTGTGGCGTATAATTTTGGGTTTTCCAAACGAGAGAGTTTAGATCAATGGCTATCGTTTCCGCCGATAAAGCCCGCATCGTGGCCGACTTCCAGCGCGCGGCCGGCGATACGGGGTCGCCCGAAGTTCAAGTCGCCCTGCTGACCGCACGCATCAACGACCTGACCGGTCACTTCAAGGAACACGTCAAGGACCACCACTCGCGTCGTGGTCTGCTCAAGATGGTGAGCCAGCGTCGCAAGCTGCTCGACTACCTGAAGCGCACCAACGCCGACAGCTATCGTTCGCTGATCGGCCGCCTCGGACTGCGCAAGTAATTGCATCCGCAGGCAATGTCCAGGCCTCCTGAGGCTTGACACCACATACCGGCGTGAGTCCTTGGCGGCTCCGCCGGTTTGTTTTTTCTGGCGGGCGGACGATGCCCGTCACTCATCGAATCGAAAGGAATCGACTTGCTTAACGCTACCCGCAAGGAATTCATGTTCGGCACCCAGAAAGTGGTGCTGGAAACCGGCGAGATTGCGCGTCAATCGAGCGGCGCCGTCATCGTAAACGTCGAAGAAACCGTCGTGCTGGCGACCGTCGTGGCCCAGAAGTCGGCAAAGGCCGGCCAGGATTTCTTCCCGCTCACCGTTGATTACGCAGAAAAGTTCTACGCCGCCGGCCGCATCCCCGGCGGTTTCTTCAAGCGCGAAGGCCGTCCGACCGAAAAGGAAACGCTGACCTCGCGTCTGATCGATCGCCCGATCCGCCCGCTGTTTCCGGAAGGCTTCTACAACGAAGTCCAGGTCATCGTGCAGGTGCTGTCGCTGAACCCGGAAGTCGATGCCGACATCCCGGCCATGATCGGTGCATCCGCCGCACTGGCGATCTCCGGCATCCCGTTCAGCGGCCCGATCGGCGCCGCCCGCGTGGGCTATATCGATGGTCAGTACATCGTGAACCCGACCGCGTCGCAGCTGAAGGACAGCAAGCTGAACCTGGTCGTCGCCGGTACCGAAGCGGCCGTGCTGATGGTCGAGTCCGAAGCGATGGAACTGTCGGAAGAAGTCATGCTGGGCGCCGTGGTCTACGGCCATGAGCAGATGCAGGCCGCGATCAACGCGATCAATGAACTGGTCGAAGTCGCCGGCAAGCCGGAGTGGGACTGGCAGGCGCCGGCCCGCGACGAAGCGCTGTGGAGCCGCATTTCCGAGCTGGCCGAAGCCAAGCTGCAGGATGCCTACCGCATTACGCAGAAGCAGGTGCGCAGCCAGAGCGTGAATGCCCTGCGCGACGAAGTGATCGCTGCGCTGACTGCCGACGCTGCGACGGCGCCCGACGTGAACACGATCAAGAACTACTTCTTCGACATGGAAGCGCGCATCGTTCGCAGCCGCATCCTGAACGGCGAGCCGCGCATCGACGGTCGCGATACGCGCACCGTGCGCCCGATCGCCATCCGCAACAGCGTGATGCCGCGCACCCACGGTTCCGCGCTGTTCACGCGCGGCGAGACGCAGGCGCTGGTGATTGCCACGCTGGGCACCGGTCGTGACGAGCAGATCATCGACGCGCTCGGCGGCGAGTATCGTGACCGCTTCATGCTTCACTACAACATGCCGCCGTTCGCCACCGGTGAAACCGGCCGCTTCGGCGCACCGAAGCGCCGCGAGATCGGCCATGGTCGTCTGGCCAAGCGCGCGCTGCTCGCCGTGCTGCCGTCGCCGGAAGAGTTCAGCTACTCGATGCGCGTGGTGTCGGAAATCACCGAATCGAACGGTTCGTCGTCGATGGCTTCGGTGTGCGGCGGTTCGCTCGCACTGATGGACGCCGGCGTGCCGCTGAAGGCGCATGTCGCCGGTATCGCGATGGGTCTGATCAAGGACGGCAACCGTTTTGCCGTGCTGACCGACATCCTCGGCGACGAAGATCACCTCGGCGACATGGACTTCAAGGTGGCCGGTACTGACAGCGGCATCACCGCGCTGCAGATGGACATCAAGATCCAGGGCATCACCAAGGAAATCATGCAGGTCGCGCTGGCCCAGGCCCACGAAGCGCGCAAGCACATTCTGGGCATCATGCAGCAGTCGATGTCGGGCGCCCGTGAAGGCGTGTCGACCTACGCACCGCGTCTGCTGACGATGAAGATCAATCCGGAAAAGATACGCGACGTGATCGGCAAGGGTGGTGCAGTGATCCGCGCGCTGACCGAAGAGACCGGTGCAACGATCGACATCGGCGACGACGGCACCATCACCATCGCATCGGTGAATTCGGAGGCCGCCGAGCACGCCAAGCGCCGCATCGAGGCGATCACGGCCGAAGTGGAAGTGGGCAAGGTCTATGACGGCACGGTGCTGCGTCTGCTGGACTTCGGCGCCATCGTCAGTGTGCTGCCGGGCAAGGACGGTCTGCTGCACATTTCGCAGATCGCCAACGAGCGCATCGCCAACGTCGCCGATCACCTGAAGGAAGGTCAGCAGGTGAAGGTGAAGGTGCTGGAGACCGACGAGAAGGGCCGCATCCGCCTGTCGATGAAGGCACTGCTGGCTGCGCCGGACGCAAACGGCGAGCAGGGCTGATGTACTGCGGGGCGTCCGGCGAATTTCTTTTAAGAAATTTCGCTGAAACGCTCTGCAGGCATTGACCGCACCCCGGTCGGCCGGTAATATCTCGGCCTCTCGGGGTGTAGCGCAGCCCGGTAGCGCGCTTGCTTTGGGAGCAAGATGTCGGGGGTTCGAATCCCTCCACCCCGACCATAATCGGTCCGCAACACCGTTCTTAGTACCTGCCCGTAGCTCAACTGGATAGAGCAACGGCCTTCTAAGCCGTAGGTTGCGGGTTCGATTCCTGCCGGGCAGGCCAGCAATGGCCTGAGAGAGTTTCAAAGCGGTTGCCGTTTGGCAGCCGTTCCAGTGGTGGCTGTAGCTCAGTTGGTAGAGTCCTGGATTGTGATTCCAGTTGTCGTGGGTTCGAGTCCCATCAGCCACCCCACCAAATTCCCTTGTTGTTGATTGTGCGAGTCCGTCGCGCCGGCATTCGTCGCGCGCGAGGTCCTCGCCGTCATCGCACGTGCCGAGGCATCGCATCGTGCGGCGATGGCGGAGCTCGCTCCCCGGCCATCGCCGCCGTCGGCGTTCAGCCCGCAGCGCTCTGCAGGTAGTTCTGTTCGCCCATCAGCTTGATCAGGCGCAGCTGCTGTTCCAGCCAGTGCGCGTGGTCCTCTTCGGTGTCCTTCAACATCGGCAGCAGCAGATCACGGGTAACGTAGTCCTGCTCCTTCTCGGTCAGCGCCATCACTTCGCGCAGATGCTTCACGACCGAAATCTCCACTGCCAGATCGTTCTCGAAAATGCTGACGACGTCGTGTCCGACGTTGAGCGGGGCGGGCTTCATGTCGGGCGTACCGCTCAGCATCAGGATGCGGCGTATCAGTGCGTCTGCGTGGCCGGTTTCGTCATCCATCTCGTGCGCGATACGTGCGGCGGCCTTGCCGAAGCCCCATTCGTCGAGCATGCGCGAGTGGATGAAGTACTGGTCGCGTGCCGCCAGTTCGTAGACCAGCAGCGCGTTCAGCGCGTCGAGGATGACCTGCTTTCCTTGCATGGTTTATCTCACTTTCCGGATGTCCGGCGCATACTAAGATTGCTCGATGATGCGCCAATTCTGGCTTCTGTGCTGGGTTTGATGGCATTCCGCGGAATCGTGGCGCAAACCGTTTCCATTCGCAGTCGCCATGTCGGTCGTGCTTCGCGGCGGTGCGCTCAGTTCGACGCGACGCCGCCCAGCGCTTCTTCCAGGTGATCGATCAGGCGGCTGACTTCGCCGGTCATCAGCGCGAAATCGGTGTCGAAGCGCTCGGCTTCGTCGCCGCTGCCGTCGTCGTTCTCGGTCAGTACGTCCAGCGGGGCGACCCGCTTCACCGCGAGGTTCTCGGTCAGCGTGAATGAAACACGGTCCATCCAGCTCAGCGCCAGGCGGGTGCACTGCTTGCCTGCTTCGATGTGACGGCGCAGGTCGTCCGCTTCGAGCGCGTGACGCACATAACGCACGGTGGCCTTGGATTGGGTGCTGGAACGGAGCTCGGTGTCCTGGTCGATGCTGAAGCCGGCGGGCGCTTCGTCGGCGGCCAGCCAGGAGGTCATCGCCGACACCGGTGACAGTGCGGTCTGCAGCGGACGTGCGCCCAGCTGTTCGACGCACTCGTTCAGCAACTGCATCACCTCGTCGCCCTTGGCGCTGGCGGCGGCGTCGACGACGATGCGGCCCTTGACCGGATCTATCCATACCTGGGTATCGCGCCAGATGGCGAAGGCGCGCGGCAGCAGTTCGTTGGTCACGCTGTCCTTCAGTTCGCGCATTTCCTTGCGGCCGGGTTTGTAGCCCTGCTTTTCCTCGATTTCCTGGGCGCGGGCCTTGGCGACCTGATTGATGACGGTGGCCGGCAGCAGCTTCTTTTCGGTGCGCAGCGTGATCAGCATCTGGCCGCCGACCGCATGCACCAACGTGCCGTTGTCGCGCGGCGACATCCAGCCCATGCACTGCATCTCCACGCTGCTGCCGGGCTGGAAAGCCTTGGCGGCGAGCTTTTCGTCGAGTTGTTCAGGGGCGAGCGCGAAGGGGGCGGTGAGGCGGTAGATCTGCAGGTTCTTGAACCACATGGCGTCGGGCAAAAAGGGACGCAGTGTATATGAGTGGAGAAAGGCGGCAGGCGCTGCCGCGTCGGCGTGCGCATGTCAATATCGACGGCCGCGCCCCTCTCCGTGCACACTAGCGGCCTTCCGCGCGGCGCGTGCCGCGCTTCCGTTCCGCTGATTCATTCCGATGACGACTCCCAGCTACAACGCCGCTGAAATCCAGGTGCTCGAAGGCATCGCGCCGATCCAGAAGCGGCCGGACATGTACACCCGGACCGAAAGTCCGAACCACATCATCCAGGAAATGATCGACAACGCCTGCGACGAGGCGCAGGGCGGCTTCGCCGACGGCATCCGCGTCGTGATGCACGGCGACGGCTCGGTGTCGGTCGAGGACAACGGTCGCGGCATTCCGGTCGATATCCACCCGACCAAGAAGGTGCCGGCGATCGAGGTCATCTTTACCATCCCGCACTCGGGCGGCAAGTTCGAGGGCAAGGCCTACAAGATCGCCGGCGGCCTGCACGGCGTCGGGGTGACGGTGACCAATGCGCTGTCGACGCGGCTGGAGGCGACGGTCAAGCGCGGCGGCAAGGAACATTCGATCACCTTCGATCACGGCATTTCGCAGGGGCTGACCGAGGTCGGCAGCTGCCCGAAGTCGCATACCGGCACTCGCGTGCGCGCCTGGCCGGACCCGAAGTACTTCGCCAGTTCGAAGGTGAAGCGTGCCGACATCGAGCACCTGCTGCGCGCCCGCAGTGCGATGCTGCCCGGCGTGCGCATCCGCTTCGAGGACGAGGAAAGCGGCGTCGTGCAGGAGTGGCAGTACGCCAACGGACTCGAAGGCTATCTGCGCGAGGAGATCGGCGACGCGAAGTGCGAGCTGTTCTGCGGCGCGCGCACCGCGATTGCCGGCTACGACGAAGGCGAGGGCGCTGAATGGGCGATCGCCTTCCCCGAGGGCGTGTCGGTGCGCGAGTCCTTCGTAAACCTGATTCCGACGCCGGGCGGCGGCATGCACGAATCGGGCATGCGGCAGGCGCTGTTCGAATCGGTGAAGGACTACGCCACCCACCACGGCCTGATGCCGGCCAAGCTCGCGCTGCAGTCTGAAGACGTGTCGCAGCATGCGAGCTATGTGCTCAGCGCCAAGGTGCTTGAGCCGCGCTTCCAGGGTCAGACCAAGGACAAGCTGAACAACCGCGAGGCGGTGAAGCTGGTGTACGAGGCGATCAAGGACACGCTGGACCGTTGGCTCAATGATCACGCAACCGAAGCGCAGCGCATCGCTGGCCTGGCGATCAAGAGCGCGCAGACGCGCGCGCGCGCCGGCAAGGTGGTGGAGAAGCGCGCCGGTTCCGGCGTGACGCTGCTGCCGGGCAAGCTCACCGACGCCACCGGCACGTCGCCGGAGCAGAACGAAATCTTCCTGGTCGAGGGCGACTCGGCCGGTGGCAGCGCCAAGCAGGCGCGGGATCGCCAGTTCCAGGCGGTGCTGCCGCTGCGCGGCAAGGTACTGAACACCTTCGAGATCGACTCGTCGGAAATCTTCGCCAACAACGAGGTGCACGACATCGCGGTGGCGCTGGGCATAGATCCGCACAAGCCGGATGCGCCGGACGCGGTGCTGGACGGCCTGCGCTACCACAAGATCATCATCCTGTCGGACGCCGACGTCGACGGTGCGCACATCCAGACGCTGCAGCTCACGCTCTTCCTGCGTCACTTCCCGAAGCTGATCGAGCGTGGCCACGTGTTCATCGGTCAACCGCCGCTGTACTGCGTGAAGATCGCGCCGACCAAGACGCGACCGGCGCGCCGCCTTTACGCACTGGACGAGGCCGAGCGCGACACCATACTGGCCAACCTGATCGCCGACGGCATCAGTGAGAGCGCGCTGACGGTGAGCCGCTTCAAGGGCCTGGGCGAAATGAATCCGGACGAGCTGAAGGAAACCGCGATGAACCCGGAAACGCGGCGCCTCATCCGCATCACCCAGGGTGCCGACCCCGATCTGGTGCTGAACACCTTCACCATGCTGATGGGCAAGAAAGAAGCCGAACGTCGCCGCCGCTGGATGGAACTGGAAGGCGACAAGGTGGTGCCGGATGCGTGAGGGCAGGGGCTAGGCCCTAGTCCCTAGCCCCTAGCCCCTAGCCCCTAGCCCCTCATCCCCAGCCCCTTCACAGACAAACAACGAAACACCCGGAGCACTCCGTTGACTGACAACCTGTTCGAACCCGACATCGCCGACATTCCGGTCGATGCGCACGCGGCGCAGGCCTATCTGACCTATGCGATGTCGGTGGTGACCTCGCGCGCGCTGCCTGGGCTGGAAGACGGCATGAAGCCGGTGCAGCGTCGCATCCTGTACGCGATGGACGGCTTCGCCCGGCCCGATGCCGCGCACAAGAAATCGGCGCGTGTGGTCGGCGACGTGATCGGCAAGTACCACCCGCACGGCGATTCGTCGGTGTACGAAGCCATGGTGCGGCTGGCCCAGCCCTTCACGCTGCGCTATCCGCTGATCGACGGCCAGGGCAATTTCGGTTCGATGGACGGCGACAACGCGGCCGCGATGCGCTACACCGAATGCCGCCTGACGCCGTTCGCGCGCCACGTGCTGCTGTCCGAACTGAACGCCGGCGTGATCGAGTTCCAGCCCAACTACGACGGCACGCAGCAGGAGCCGTCGCTGCTGCCGGCGCGGCTGCCGGTGGTGCTGGCCAATGGCGCGTCCGGCATCGCGGTCGGCATGGCCTGCGAGATCCCGCCGCACAATCTGCGCGAGATCGGTGACGCGACCTGCAAGCTGCTGATCGATCCGCGCATGCCGGACGACGACGTAATCGACTGCTTCCAGGGGCCGGACTTCCCGAACGGGGCTACGCTCATTTCGTCGCGCGAGAGCATCGTCGCCGCCTACAAGGAAGGGCGTGGCTCATTCCGCATGCGGGCCAATTACGAGGTCGAGGCGCTGGCGCGCGGCCAGTGGCAGATCGTCGTCACGGCGCTGCCGCCAGGCGTGAGCACCGGCGGCGTGATGAGCCGCATCGATGACCTCGCCAACCCCAAGCCCAAGGGCGACAAGAAGAAGATCAGCGACGACCAGGCGCGCACCAAGACGCTGGCCACCTCGCTGATCGATTCGGTGCGCGACGAATCGGACGCGCGTCACCCGGTGCGCCTGGTGATCGAGCCGAAGTCGCGCGCGGTGAGCCAGGAAGACCTGCTGGCCTTCCTGTTCGCCTATACCGATCTCGAGTGCAATGCGAGCCTGAACCTGACGCTGCTCGACACCCATCGCCGCCCCGGTCAGATCGGTCTGCCGGCGGTGCTGCGCCAGTGGTGCGACTACCGCCTCGGTGCCGTGTCGCGACGGCTCACGCAGCGCATCGCCGACATCGACGAGCGCATGCACATCCTCGATGGCCGGCTGGCCATCCTGCTCGACATCGACCGCGCGATCGCCATCATTCGCGCCGCCGACGATCCGAAGGCCGACCTGATGGCCGGCTTCGGCATCACCGAGCGTCAGGCCGAGGACGTGCTGGAGATCCGGCTGCGCCAGCTGGCCAAGCTGGAGGCCATCAAGCTGCAGGGCGAGCGCGACGCGCTCGATGCCGAACGCACCGGCCTGCTCAAGATCCTCGGCAGCGACGCTGCACTGCGCACTTTCGTGCGCGACGAGGTGCGCGCCGACGTCGAGCGCTTCGGCGACGAGCGCCGCACGCTGATCAATGCCGACGCGCAGGCCACGCGCACGCGCGAAGTGCCGCAGATCGACGAGGCGGTCACCGTCATCGTGTCGCGCGGTGGTTTCGGCCGGCTGCGCTCCGGCCACGACGTCGATGAGGCCGCGCTGACCTGGAAGGCGGACGACGGTCCGCTCGCGGTGCTGAAATGCCGCACCGTGTGGCCAGTGGTGCTGATCGACGGCGACGGCCGCAGCTACACCATCAAGCCCACCGATCTGCCCAGCGGCAAGGGCGACGGCGTGCCTGTGTCCTCGCTGGCCGACCTCGCCGGCAAGAAGCTGGTCGCGGTGCTGACTGGCGAGCCGGGCAGCCGCTTCCTGGTGGCATCCGACGGTGGTTACGGTTTCGTCTGCGCGATCGAGGACATGGTGAGCCGCCAGCGCGCCGGCAAGGCTTTCCTCAATACGGATGGCAGCACTGCGCTGCCGCCGGTGAAACTGCGGCCGGGCGACAAGTGGGTGGTGGCGCTGGGCGGCGACCGCCTGCTCGCCTTCCCGCTGGAAGAGATGAAGGAGCTGTCGGGCGGCAAGGGCGTCAAGATCATGACCTTGCCCGATGGGGCGTCGCTACAACTGCTCGACGTGTTCCGCGAACGTCTCGCGCTCACGGTACCCGGCTCGCGCGGCCGGCCGAAGACGCTGAACATCGACGAGGCGTCGCTGATGAACTGGCGCGGTGTGCGCGCGACCAAGGGCAGGAAGCTCGAAGGCTGAACGGCCTGCAGCGTCTGCAGGCTCCCGTGGGAGCGAGCTTGCTCGCGATTGCAGCGGTTGATGAAGGGCGCTCTGTAGATGCAGCATCGCTGGCGGCGTCGGTCACCCGCGCGGCGCCGACCCCGCGCGCGGCACCGTAACGGTGAACGTGCTGCCGTGACCGGGGCGTGAGCGCACCTCGAGTGCGTGGCCCAGCGCGTCGGCCTGACCGCGCGCCAGCGCCAGACCGAGGCCTTGGCCTTCGTCGTGACGGGCGCTGCGATCATCGAAGCGGCGGTAGGGAACGAAGATGAGCGGCAGATGTTCGGCGGCGATGCCGGGGCCGGTGTCCCATACCTGCAGTTCCACCTCGCTGCCGCGCGGCCGGGCGGCGATCAGGACGCGGCCGCGCTCGGTATAGCGCACCGCGTTCGACACCAGGTTGTCGAGGATGGACTGCAGCATCATGGCATCGCTGTCCACCACCTGCGCGGTCGGACGGAAGCGCAGGTCCAGCCCCTTTTCCTGCGCCAGCGGCACGAATTGCGCGGCGCAGGCGGCCCACACCTCGGACAGCGGCACCGCCCGCCGCAGCACACGGGCCTCGCCCGCTTCGAGGCGCGACAGTTCCAGCAAGCGCGTGAGCTGTCTGCTCATCGCGCGCACCGCGGCGTCCATGCCGCCGCAGACTTCGTCCAGCACATCGCGGCTGAGACCGGCCGGGTCCTGCGAGCGCAGGTAGCGCACATGCAGCCCGACCGCATGGACCGGCTGGCGCAGGTCGTGCGTGACGCCGGCCAGAAAGAGGTTCTTGGCGCGCATCGCCGCCTGCACGGCGTCGCGTTCCTGCCGCAGATCGTCGGCCAGACGGGCGTTCTGGCGGGTGAGCAGCAGCGCGTTGCGCATCGTGCCGTGCGCGTTGCGGCCGAAGGACACCAGTACCAGCAGGTAGAACAGGAAGGTGAGGCCGCCGCCGATGTTGATCAGCCCGCCCATCAGCCATGACTTGACGATGAAGGGCAGCAGCGCGCAGACGAGGTAGAGGTTGAGCGCGCGCGGCAGGGCGGTGGTGGCGGTGACGGCGCCGCCGGCCATGCCTGCCAGCATGGCGACGCTGAAAAAATCCATGAACGGATCGCGCCCCTCGTAGCCGAGCCAGGGCAGCAGGCCCCAGGCCAGACCGGTGAGTCCGGCGACTGCGGTGTAGGCGCTTTCGGCACGGTCAAGACCGGGCCGCTGCAGCGAGGCCAGTTGCGGCCGCAACTGGCGGACCAGTGCGTAGCGCAGGCCGACCAGTACCCATATCGCGGCCAGCCAGAACCAGACCAGGCCGTGTCCCTGGGCGCTGACGAGCACAGCAGAGGCGGTCAGCGACACCGCCAGATTGCCGGCGACGATGGTGGGCGTGTGACCGAAAAGTACGCCCAGCAGGTCGCGCCGGACGGCGTCCGAATCGCTGGGCGACGTGGCGTCGTCGAGCGTGGCGGATGTTCCGGTCATGGTAGTTTCCGCAGTCATGGACGCCCGCGAGATTAGCATCGTCGTTGCCGAAGACCACGCGCTGGTGCGCCAGGGCTTGCGTCTGATGCTGTCGGCCGAGCCGCGCGTGCGCTGGCTGGGCGACTGTGGCGACGGCGAACGGGCGCTCGAACTGGTGCGCAGTCTGTCGCCCGATGTGCTGCTGCTCGATCTCGGCCTGCCCGGTCTGGACGGCCTCGGCGTGATGCAGGCCATCGCTGCCGCCGGTCTGACGACGCGGGTGCTGGTGGTGACCGCGCGCCAGGACGCCGCCTCCTTCCACGCGGCGCTGGCCTTCGGCGCGCAGGGCTACATGCTGAAGACGGACGACGCCGAGGCGCTGGTCGGCGCGATGATGACGGTGTCCGACGGTGGCTATTACGTGAGTCCGGAACTGGCGACCCTGTTCGGTCACGGCATGGCCGACACGCACGAGGGTCTGACCTCGCGCGAAATGGACATTGCCGGGCGTGTCGGGCGCGGTCTGTCGAGCAAGCAGATCGGCGCCGAACTGGGCATTTCCGAACACACCGTACGCAAGCACCGCGAGAACATCGCGCGCAAGCTCGGCCTGCGCAACGCAGCCGAACTGGTGGCCTGGGCCGTGCGGCACAGGCTGCCGGAAGCGTGAGCAATTCCCTGTCCGGACGCTGATTGCCAGCGCGCTACGCGCTTGTGCGTATTTACCCCCGCAGGGCGGACGCGCTTCAATGCCGCATGGATTTTCCCGGCGCCTGGGCGCATTCCTCATCCCGCAGCCTCGTGCAGGCACTGGACAGCGCTGCCGGAAGCGTAGTGCGACGGCGGTGACGGCGAGAGCCGCGGCCGGGTCACTTACAAGACCAATACAAGGGGGTTTCAGATGACCAACCGTTTCCCGGCGGCGGCGGCGCTCGCCTTCGGCCTCTGCGCGGGCGCCGCGCAGGCGGTGCCGATCAGCTTCAGCACCACCGGTTCGCCGGTACAGACCTACTTCCAGTCCACCCCCGCCGTCTCTGCCACCGTGCAGTTCGCGGGTGTGAGCGGGGCTCTGGATCTGACCCCGGACGTCGGCCAGCAGGCCCGGTTCTTCACCTTCTTCGCCGGTACCGGGCCGGCCGATCCCGGAATGACCGGCATCGAGTACCAGCCCTACTCGGTCGGCCTGACGGTTCTGGGGATCACGAAGTACTTCGAATTCGATCTGGGCGTGCAGGAGATCGCCAACGACCAGTATCAGATCCACGCCTTCGCCATGCCGTCGCTCACCTTCGACCTCGGCGCCACCGGCACGCTGACGGTAACGCCGAATGCGTTCTACACGCAGGCTGTGCAGTTGCCCGCCAATACGCCGGCCTATCACCTGCGCGACCTGTACGCGACCTTCCAGCTCACCGGCACCACGGTGACGCCGGTCCCGGAGCCGGGTTCGCTTGCACTGGCGATGCTGGCGATCGGCGCGCTGTCGGTGAGTCGGCGATGCCGCGGCTTGCATCGCCACCGTGACGGATGGCGCGGAAGGTTGACGGAAGTCAAATAAAGCGGGTGGATCCGGTGGGCCGGGGCGGAAGCAGTGCACATCACTTCCTACACATCGGCTTACACTTATGTAAGAAATATTCCTACACGCGGACAGCATCCGCGGGCGGTGCAGCACTCAGGAGTCAGGTCATGAAAGCCACACAACGTCGCCGCAGCCAGCCCCGGTTGCGCACCCTGGTTGCCAATCTGCGCAACGGGCACGGACTGATGGTCGGAGTGGCAAGCCTGCCGCTGCTGATGTCGCCAGCGGCCTGGGCGCAGGCGATACAGGCCGACGGCAGAACCCTGACCACGGTGACGACGGCCGGCGCGGTGACCGATGTGCGCACCGCAACGGTGTCCGGCAACACCGGTTTCAACTCCTTCAAGAGCTTCAGCGTCAACGCCGGCCACACGGCCAACCTGCACGTGCCGGGCGGCGCACTGAACCTGGTCAACATCGTGCGCGACACGCGCACCGACATCCACGGCACGCTGAACGCGATCCGCGACGGGCGGATCGGCGGCAACGTCTATTTCGCCAATCCGCACGGTTTCGTGGTCGGTGCCGGCGGCATCGTGAATGTCGGCGCGCTGTCGATGAGCACGCCGACGCAGGGCTTCGTCGACCGCTTCTTCACCGCGCCGGGCGTGGTCGACGCCGGCGCGCTGGCGCAGTTGCTGAACGGCACGGCACCGCTGTCGTCGGCGGCCATCCGCATCGACGGCCGCATCAACGCGATCGATGCGGTCGAACTGGCGGCCGGCACGGTAAGCGTCAAGGGTGCCGTGCTGACCGGCGCCCGCTTCGAAGGCCAGGCGCCCGATTTCACCGACGTGGTCAATGCGCAAGGGTTGGCCATCGGCAGCCGGGTGGTCGAGCGCTCCGGCCGCATATATATAGCGGCGGCGGACGACATCGAGATCGCCGGCACGCTGGACGCCCGTGGCGGCGCCGGCACCGACGGCGGCGACATCCGCCTGCGCGCCGGCCGCGACATCGTGGCCGACATCGACGCCATGGTGACGGCCGCCGGTGACGGTGAGGACTCAGACGGCGGCCGCATCGATTCGCTGGCGCAGCGCAATGCGGTCATCCGCAGCGGTGCGGTGATGGACGCCAGTGCGGGCACGCGCGGCGACGGCGGCTTCGTCGAGTTTTCGGCGAAGGACACGGTCGAGCTGGCCGGCGGTCAGTTCTATGCGGACGGCCGCGGCGGGGGCGCAGCGGGCCTGGTGCTGATCGACCCGCTGAACATCGTGCTCAGCCAGAACCTTTTGCGCGGCGCCTCTGCCTACAGCGGCGTGCCGGGTGGCGCCGACAGTGGCGTCACCGTCAATGGTGCCAACCTGCTGCTGCAGGCGACCAACAGCATCACCGTCAACGACAACATCGTCGTGTCCAGCCGTCTGGTCGGCAGCGACCACGTGAATGGGGTGTCGACCGGACACTCGGGCAACATCACCTTCGAGGCACCGAACATCCTGCTCAAGTCGGGCAGCAAGGTGCTGGCACACGGCGGCGGCAACTTCAACGGCGGCGACGTCACCTTCACCGCGCACAAGGTGTCGTCGGTGAGCATCCTGGGCTACCGCGAAGCCAGCGCGTCGATCGAGCTGGACAACGCGACGGTGAAGGGCCGCAACGTGTCGATGACCGCGTCGACCGACGTGCAGAACCGCTGGGTCTTCGATGAAGGAAGTTTCGAGCAGAACGCCGCCAACTTCGCCACCGAAGGCGCCACCGGCCTGCTGGGCATCGGCGCCACGCTGCTCGGCCTGAACATCGTGCATTCGCAGGCGGTCGGCACCTCGACCATCACGCTGAAGGCCGGTTCGGTGGTCGAGGCGACGCAGGACCTCACGCTGCTCGCCGACAACCTCACCTCAGCAGGGGCGGCGCCCGACACCGGCATCAGTGGCCCGGGCACCCAGGTGAACACGCCGCTGGGTCTGGGCGCGCTGTATGCGCGCAACAGTTCCACCGCGACCGTGGACGTGAAGTCCGGCGCCACCGTGCGCGCCGCCAATCTCAGTGTGCGTGCCAACAACGACGCCACGCTGGAAGCGTCGGTCGAAGCGGCAGACCCGGGCGAGGACGCCAGCTCGCAGATGAGCTTCGCGCTCGGCCTCACCTTCGCCGACGTGCAGGCGAATGCGACAGTCGAGGCCGGTGCCACGGTGCAGGTATCGGGCGACGTGACGGTGGCGGCGACCAACCGCAACACCTTCACCAACTCGGTCACCGCCTCGCTCGGCAACGAGGGCAAGGCGGCCGCGGCGATCGCGGTGAGCCAGCTGTCGTCAGAAGCGAACGCCTCGCTGAATGCCAACGTGGCTGACGCGACCAAGGTGCAGGTGCTGGCGATCAACGACAACACCTCGAACGCCACCACAGCCGAGGCCAAGGTAGGCACCTCGCTGAACGACGCCATCCTCGACGCGGCGAAGGAGAAGGCCAAGCCGATCACCGACACTGGCGGCTTCATCGAGGAAAAACTGTGGGAGAAGCTGCTTGCCGGCGCCGAGACCGACCAGAAGGCGCAGAAGCCGCAATCGACCTCGCTGCGCGTCGGTGGCGCCATCGCCTGGGTGGACAGCGACGCTTCGGCCTCCGCGAGCATCGGCCCGAACGCCAACGTGCATGCGACTGATCGCGCCGTCGTCGCCGCACGCACGCTGGGCTCGGACATCCAGGTGATGGCGGAGGCCTCCGCCATTTCGCAATCGAAGGACCGCGCCACCGGCAACACCGCTCGCAACACCTTCTCCGCCGGCATCGCCATTGGCAACTTCAGTCACGACGCGCTGGCCACCATAGGCCGCAGCGCCACTGTCACCGCACCGCGCATCGCGGTGGCGTCCGACGTCATCATCCCGGTGCGGGAATCGCTGATCACCGGCGGCAGCTTCACGCGCTGGGACGGCCTGTCCACGGTGAAGGACTGGTTCAATGACCTCACCGGCATCCTCGACGTGTTCAACGGCGCTTCGGCCGCCAAGTCGACGTCGGACAACTCGAACAACGCGATCTCGCTGTCGGGCTCGTTCAGCCTGCTGCAGTTCGATCATTCGGCGAAGACCGAGGTGCAGGAATCGGCGAAGCTGAACCTGACCGGCAACGCCAGCGGCGCCTGGACCGCAAGTTACGAAACCGTGGCCGACGACAGCTCGACCTCGGAAGACGAACAGGTACTGCAGGACTGGTCCTTCGGAGCGCCGGCCGACGTCAGCGCCAAGCGCGACGTGACGCTGCTCTTCCACGGCGGCCACTTCCTGCCGGGCGGCACCGGTGGCGGCAGCGGCAGCAAGGGCCTGGGCATGGCCTACACGCAGGAAATCCTGAATGGCGACAGCCTCGTGTTCGTGCGCGAAGGCGCCGCCATCCAGGGGGTGACCGAGAGCGTCAGCGGCAGCACCGCTGGCCAGCGCAGCTACACGGTCACCGGCACGCGCGCCACCGACGAGGTGAGCATTGCCGCCGAGGGCAAGGATCTGGTCATTTCGCTGGCGACGATCGCCGGCTACGGATCGAGCTTCGGCATCAACGGCTCGGTGTCCATCGTCGAGGTGACGAACAACACGCGGGCGCTGGTCGACGATGAAGCCACGCTGCGCGCCGGCACGCTGTCGATCACCGCGCTCGACGAGCCGGTGCTGTGGTCCATCGCCGGTGGCTTCAACAAGTCGGAATCGGCCGGGGTCGGCCTAGGCATCGCCTACAACGGCGTCACCGGCACCACCGAGGCGCTGGTCGGCAACAACGACGGCGAAGCGCTGAACGAGGGCGACACGCGCAGCAGCCAGCGCAGCATCACGAATGCCGTCATCCAGTCTGGCGACGTGACGGTGGAGGCGCGCGCCAGTGGTCGCATGGAGGCGATCGCGGTGACCGGCGCGGTGGCGGTCAGCGGCAGCAGCAGCGAAAGCAGTTCGCAGGGCGGCTTCTTCGGCAGCATCAAGAGCAAGTACGAAGAGGTGCAGACCAAGATCGCCGGCATGGTCGAACTGAAGCCGACCTCGACCTCGAAGCAGGGCAATACCAGCAGCCAGGGCACGCAGTCCAAGCCCAGCTTCGGTCTGTCTGCCGCCGGCAGCGCGGCGGTCAACGACGTGACGCTGGTGACGCGCGCGAAGCTGTCCGGCGTGACGGTCGATCAGGCGGACGGGGGCAGCGCGGCCAAGCTGACCGTGCTCGGCGTGTCCGACCTCGACATCGTCACCGCCTCCGGTGCAGCCGCTTTCACCCGTGCCAACAACCCGAGTCAGAACAAGTCGGCCGCGGTCACCGGCAGCGTGTCGGTGAACATGATCGACAACACGGTCGAAGGCCTGGTCGAGAACGCCGACCTGAACGACACGCAGGACGTGACGGTGCAGGCGCTGGCCGGCGGCGAGCAGCTGTCGATCGCCATCGGTGTCGCCGCCAACGCGAGCAGCAACCAGAACCAGAGTTCGTACTCGCTGACCGGCTCGCTGTCGCTGTCCATCATCGACAACACGATACGTGCGGCGCTGAATTCGACCGATCTGACCGGCGCCGCCGGCAGCGGTCGCGCGCTCGACGTGACCGCCTACAACCGCATGTTCATCGGCACCGGCGGCGGCACGCTGGCGCTGGGCGGCAAGACCGGTGCCGGCGGCGCGGTCACCTATTCCGACGTCGCCAACGTCGTCACTGCCGAGATCGCCGGCGGCTCGGCGGTGAGCGGCGTCGACAGCGCGGCTGTGCGCGCCTTCAACGCCACCGAGATCGGCGCCGGCGCCGCGCACGGTCAGGCCTCAGCGTCGAACAACGCGAACTCGATAGGCGGCGCGGTCGTCATCACCGAAATCGACAACGACACGACGGCGCAGATCGTTGGCCTGTCCTCGGTCACCGCGACCGGCGCGGTCGATGTGCTGGCGCAGGACCGCGGCGCCGACGCCGCACTCGAAGACACGATAGAGCCGGGCAATCAGCGCGAGAACACGGTCAAGGGCCTCGACTACTGCGGCCGCAGTGGCGCGGGCGCCACGCCCAGCGGCAACTGCATCACCTCGGTGGCCGGCATCCTGCAGGTCAACATCGGCAGCAACAGCAACGCGGTCGGCGCCTCGTTCAACTGGAGTTCGATCGACAACGACCTGACCGCCAAGGTCGAGGATTCGAAGGTCGACGTTACCGGCCCCGCCGGCCGGTTGAACGTGAAGGCGGAATCCGACGTGCTGATCACCTCGATCGCGGTCGGCGTAGGCGCGTCGAGCAAGGTGTCGGGTGTGGGCTCGGTGTCGGTCAATTTCATCGACAACGATCTGCTCGCGAACGTCAGCGCGCCGCAGGCCAACACCGCCTTCGACGACGTGTCGGCCGCCAGCGTCACGATAGAGGCCAAGGACCGCTCGCGCATCGACACGCTGGCCGGCGGCTTCTCGGCCAGCATGAACAGCGTGGCCATCGGCGCCTCGGTCGCCTATTCGGAAATCTTCAACACGGTGCAGGCACAGATCGACCGCGCCCATGTCGACGCGGCCGGCACGCTGAGCCTGACCTCACTGTCGGACGCGCGAATCCGCAGCCTGTCGGTGGCCGGCGGGCTGGCGCTGGGCACCTCGCCAGCGGTCAGCGCGTCGATTTCGGTGAATTTCATCGGCAACCGGACCGAATCGACGGTCGATGACGCGCTGCTGGAAGACAGCGGCGACGGCAACACCGTCACTGTCAGCGCGACCGACAGTTCGACCCTGCGGTCACTGGCCGGTGCGGTCGCCGTCGGCATTGGCGGCAGCGCGGTCGGCGGTGCCTTCGGCTACAACAAGATCGGCAATACGACGCTGGCCTCGATCGATGGCGCGACCGTGCGCAATGCGTCGGCGCTGAGCCTGACTGCGCTGGAAACGGCCACCATCGAAACGCTGGCGCTGGCCGCCGGCGGTGCGCAGGGCG
Organism: Methyloversatilis discipulorum; assembly: GCF_000385375.1. NCBI lineage: Bacteria > Pseudomonadati > Pseudomonadota > Betaproteobacteria > Nitrosomonadales > Sterolibacteriaceae > Methyloversatilis > Methyloversatilis discipulorum. The sequence goes on along the minus strand of NZ_ARVV01000001.1, from coordinate 2,410,127 downwards.
TCGCGCTGTCCGGTTCGATCACGCTCAACCACATCGGCATGTATTCCGGCGACACCAATGCCGGTGGCGAAGGCGGCAACGTCACCACCGCCGAAATCGTCGGCAGCACGCTGGAGAACGTCGACAACGACTCGGCCATCACGCTGCAGGCATCCGACACGTCGACCATCAAGTCGCTGGCCGGTGCGGCCGCCTTCTCGGGCAACGCAGCGGTGGGCGGTGCGGTCGGCGACAACTGGGTGCGCAACACGGCTAAGGCGCGCGTACATGACAGCACCATCGGCGGCGCAGCGTCGCTGACGCTGACCGGCAGCAACACGGCGCTGATCGAATCCGGATCGGTCGCCGGCGCTGGCGCGGCTACCGGTGCCTTCGCCGGCTCGGCATCGAGCAATCGCACCGACAACAAGACGGTCGCCGAAATCACCGGCTCCGACATCAGCGGCGGCACCGCTGCGGTGTCGGTCAACGCGGTCGACAGCGCGCGCATCAATGCACTGGCCGGCGCGGTCGGCATCAGTGGCTCGGCCGGCGTCGGCGCCGCCATCGCGGTGAACAAGATCGCCAATTCGACGCACGCCACGGTGTCCGGCCTGAAGAGCAGCGGCTTCGACGTGACCAATCTGATCCTCAACGCCGATTCTCTGGCGACCATCAAGACCGCGGCAGTCGGCATTGGCGGTGGCGTCGATGTCGGCGTCGGCGGGTCGGTGGCGGTCAACCTGATCAACTCGGACACGCGTGCGGTGATCAAGGAAGGCGCCGACATCGAGGCGCGTGACAACGTCGCGGTGCTGGCCGAGTCGGACGACAAGATCACGGTGCTCGCCGGCGCGGCCGGTATCGGCATCACCGCTGCCGGCGTCGGCGCGTCGGCCACGGTGAACGAGATCGGCGGCGCGACCGAGGCGGCCATCCGCGGCAGTTCGGTGGCGGCGCGCGCGAAGCAGGGCAGCGGCGTCAGCGTGAATACCGGCGAGATCGGCGGCGTCAATCTGCGCGCCAGCATCGACCGGATGAACCAGAGCGGTGGCGGCTATTCTTCGTCCAACCCCTTCGTCGCCCCCGACCTCGTCGCGTCGCGCACACGCGAGAACGTGCGCGGAATCGCGGTCAATGCGACCTCGACCCACCAGACGACGACGGCGGTCGCCAACGTCGCGGGCGGCAGTTTCGCCGGCGTCGCGGCCACCGTGAGCATGAACATCATCGGCGGCGCAACCACCGCCACGGTGACCGACTCGGTACTCAATGGCGGCGACAACAGCGCGGCCAGCAACGCGCAGGCGGTCAGCATCAAGGCGGCCGACCATGCCTACGGCAACACCTTCATCGGTTCGATCGCGGTCGGCCTGGCCGGTGTCGGTGCTTCGGCTGACGTGAACGTGTTCGATCGCGACACGCGCGCCGGCGTCAGCGGCAGCACAAGTTCGGTCACTGCCAAGGGCGCGGCGACGGTGAAGGCGCGCTCCAGCCAGGGCGTGTCGTCCATCGTCGTCGGCGCTGCGGGCGGTGCCGTAGCGGTGGTGGGCAGCGGCTCGGTGGCCAAGTTCACCAGCACCACCGAAGCCTATTCGGACGACGCCGTGTGGCGCGTCGGCGCACTCGACATCCGCGCCGACCACGACTCCGTTTTCCTGGTGGCCGGTGGTGGCCTGGCTGCAGGCGGTGTAGCCGGATCCGGCACCTTCGCGGTGGGCCTCGATACCAGCACTACCGAAGCGCGCGTCGACGGCGGCGCCGTCGATGCTGACGGTCAGGTCAATGTGATGGCCGACAGCTCGACCGAAATGCGGACCTGGGCCATCGGCGGAGCCGGTGGCGGTGCGGCCGGCATTGCCGGTGCGGTGGCCGTCGGCATCATCGACAGCACGACCAGCGCCAAGGTGGTCGATAGCCGGGTCGGCAGCGCAGCGGACCGCAGCGGCGGACTGGCGGTGCAGGCGACCGACAGCGTGGTGACCGAAAGCCGTGCCGGTGTGGCCGCGGTCGGCGGCATCGGCGGTGCCGGTGCCGGCGCCTCGGTGACCAAGATAGACAACACGACGACGGCCACCATCCAGGACAGCAACGTCCACGTCGACAACGACATCGCGGTCACCGCTCGCGCCGAGCGCAATCTGTCGAATGCGGCAGTCGCCGCGGCGGCCGGCGGCACGGTGGGCATCGGCGGCGCGGTAGCGGTCACGGTGATGAATGCCGGCCTGAGCAGCGACGCGTCGGGCGAAGCGGACAAGGACAACAACGGCACGCTGAGCAAGGCCAATGCCTTCTCCAGCGGTGACCAGCTCAAGACCGGCGATGACGACGGGAACATCAGCACCGGCAGCAACTTCTCGCAGTCGGACATCACGCGCATCAACGCCAGCGGCAAGGTCGCGGCCAAGGCTGACGTCAATGCCGCGCCGGATGGCTCGACCCGTGCGACCGTGGTCGATACGGCGAACACCGCAGCAAACACGCTGCGCGCCGGCGGCAATATCCGCATCACGGCGTCCGAAAAGGACAAGGTGGACGTGCTGGTCGGTGGCGGGGCGCTGGGCGGCATCGCCGGCGTCGGTGCAGCGGTCGGCGTGCTGAATGTGCGCCACGACGTGCGCGCGACCACCGACGGCGCGATCACGCTGCGTGCCGATACGGGCGACATCGAGCTCGACGCCAGCACCGGACGGCTGGAGGCCGGTACGGCGGCAGTGAACGTGAAGAGCTATCAGGCGGCAGGTGGCCTTGTCGGCGTCGGCGCCGCGGTCGCGACGGCCGATCTGGCCAATACCGTCGTCGCCAAGCTGGGTGATGGCACCCAGGCGACGGTCGGCAGCGCGGCCGGTGATGTGCGCGTGCTCGCAGGTGACGCGATGGACGCCAGCGCGCACGCCGAGGGCTACGCGGTGGGCGTGGTCGCGGCCGGCATCGTCATCGCGCGTGCCGACAAGGCCGGCAGCAGTACGGCGCAGATCGGCGAGGCAGACAGCACGACTCAGGCGGCGGCGACCTCGGTCACCCTGGGCGGTGGCGCGCTGGCGGTGGAGTCGACGCGCGGCGACGCCGTCAGTGCCAGTTCGAAAGCCGGCTCCGGCGGCGTGGCAGCCGGTTCCGGATCGGAAGCGACGGCCAGCGCCACCGGTGCAGCGTGGGCGACCATCGCCGACTGGGTGACGGTCAATGCGCCGGGTTCGGCGATTTCCGTTGCCGCACGCAGCACGCCGAAAGTCAGTGCGGTTTCGCGCGGCTACAACGGCTCGCTGGCCGTGTCGATCGGCGTGTCGCTGGCGGAAGCAACGGCGGCCACCCAGTCCTACGCGACGATGGGACGCAACAACAGCATCACCGCCGGCAGCCTGTCGCTGAACGCCGCGACGCTGTTGCCGACGCTGGGCGAAACGGCCTACTCGTACGCCAACGCCACCGGCGGCTCGCTGCTGGTCGGCGCCAATGGCAGCGACTCCTGGGCCGGCAGTACGTCGCTGGTGAACGCGACGGTGGGTGGCAGCAACAGCTTCGCCATCAGCGGCAGTACCAGCCTGACCGCGTCGAACCAGACGCGCCAGACGGCGGAAACCAGCGGCGTCACGATAGGCGGCCTGCTGGCCATCGGCGCCAACCTGGCATCGGCCAGTGCCGGCTCGGTCACGCTGGCGTCGATCGACAATGGCAACACCGGCAGCGTCGGTTCGGCACTGTCGGTGCTGGCGACCGGCCATGACCAGACCTACGCCGATGCCGAAGCCGGCTCCGGCGGCATCATCGCCGGCGCGGCGGCGGTCGCCTCGACGCGCAACCTGTCCAACACCCAGGCGCTGCTCGGCGGCGGCACCTCGACGGCGGCGCTGAGCACCGCAACCAACGGTCGCATGGAGGTGCGCGCCGATCACGTCGCCACCTTCAATTCGCGCGTCGACTCGCTGTCCGCCGGTGTCGTCGGTGCCAGCGGTGCGCAGGCGCGCAACGACATCGACGCGCGCGTGGTGGCCGGCATAAAGGCCGGTGCCAATCTGCGCACCTGGGATCTCGACGTCTATGCGCTGAACCAGACACGCAAGCCCTGGCTCAGCGAGTTCAACGTATTCGCCGGTGCCGGCGGCCTGGCCGGCGGCGCTGCAGGCTCCAGCGAAACGACGGTGGACAACATCACGCTGGTCGAGGTGGGCGACGGTGCTCGCGTGCGCGTGCTCGGCGACGAGGATGCCCCTGGCCGCACCAACTTCAACGCGGTGTCCGACGTGATGCTGCGCGATCGCGCCAAGCTGGAGGCCGGCGGCGCGATCAGCGCCGCCGACGCCGAGGCCAAGGCGTGGCTGAACGCCACGCCGCTGACGCCATCGGCGGACGACATCGGCCGGACCGAAGCGCGCGTCGGCAACAACGTGGTGATCGACACCGTCGGCAACTTCAACCTGGCGGCGCGCGATGTGGCCGACGTCGAGGTGCGCGCCAATTCCAAGACCTGGGGTCTGGCCGCCTATGCCGACGGCTACTCGCTGTCCGACCTGCGTGTCCGTTCGCGGGCCTCCGTCGGCAGCGGCAGCGACATCCGTGCGGATGGCTTCATCAACATTGGCGCCGGGCGTGATGCCAATGGCGCGCGCAACACTTTCTCGACGGTTGCGACCGCCGACCTCTACAACAACGCAGCGGTACCGATCTCCAGTTCGGACTGGGGTGCCGACGCACTGCTGAACCAGGACAACCAGATCACCATCGTCGGCACGCTGCGCAGTGTGAAGGACGTGAACCTGAGCGCCGACAAGGGCTTCGGTCACCGCGTCGACGGTCAGGGCGTGGCGCGCGATCTGTACAGCCAGGCCGCCAGTGCGATCGCCAGCGGGGTGAGCAATCTGTTCGGCGGCGGCGACGTGTCGATCGAACAGAACAGCGGCCGCAGCATCGAACAGTCGCGTGCCGGCGTGTCGGTGAGCGGTCTGGTCGATGCAGGCATCCAGAACCAGCAGCTGATGACGATCAACGAGAGCGGCAGCGGCGCGCCGACGCTGACGCTCAGTGTGCAGGTGCCGCGCGAGGGACAGGGGGCGGAGTGCCGTACTCCGGGCACCGCCGGCTGCACCTATGACACGGTGACCAAGCAGTACTGGATCACCCGCTCGGACGGCATGGAACTGCCGACGCTGAGCGTGGAGAACCTGCAGGACAACCTGCGCACGCGCATCAACGCGCTGAAGGAGATCCGCGGCAACTACCAGGGCACGACCAGCACCGGCGGCGATGCCAGCAACCCGGAAACGGTGGCTGCACTGACCGCGGAAATCAATTTCCTCGAGCAGCAGATGGCCGACCTGTTCCCGGCCGGCGGCGCCAACGCATCGATTGCCAACGCGGCCTTCATCGTGATGCCCGAGGTCGACGCGCGTGGCGGCAACATCAACGTGATCGGCGACAACCTCGCTGGCAACGGTCGCCTCAATGCGCGCGGCGAAGCGAAGATCGAGATCATCAACAACAGTTCGGCCTTCCTGCGGACCGATGAACTGATCATTCCGGAGGACGCGACCGGCCGCCTCACGCTGAACGGCGTCGCCATCCTGAACACGCCGGGCAGCAACCCGACCACCGGGCAGATCAACGCCGCGCTGAACGATCGCAACCAGGGCGGCACGGCCGCCTTCGCCAGCATCGGCATCGCACCGAACTCGCCGGCGCCGTCGATCACGGTGCGCAACACCTATGTTCCGGCCGATGGCGATACGCGCGCACCGGATATCGAGGTGGTGGGCAACATCAGCAACCTGCTCGGATCGGTGACGCTGGAGAGCGAGCGCGGCAGCGTGCTGGTGCAGCCGAAGGACCCGCTGAACCCGCTGACCGCACCCAATATCCAGGCGGCGGACATCAACATCACCGCCGGTCGCGACTTCGTGTTCAGCTCACCGTCGGCCTTCTATCACACGGCCGGCAACCCGCGCGACATGTGGGGCGGCACGCGCACGCCGAGTGGCAACAGCGGCGGTCTGGCCAACAACTTCGAGGACGGCACCGCGTCGTCCGGCTCCAGTACGGAAGCACGCAACGGCACCGGCGGCCCGACCATCGCCGGCAACAACATCTTCATCAGCGCGCGCTACCTGAACATCAACGGCCTGCTGCAGAGCGGGCTGCCGGACCGCAACATCGTCATCGGCGACAGCGCGCGGGTGAACCTGAACATCGGTCCCTACAAGACGGCAACGACGCTGGCAGAGGCAAAATCCAACTACGACGCGCTGGTGGCGGCGGGGATGAAACCGTCCGATCCGCGCTTCCGCATCAGCAACACCGAAGGCAACATCGTGGCCTTCTTCAATGCGGAACTGAACCGCGTCGAGCTGGAACCGGTGAAGGTCGAGGGGGGCAAGCTTGAGCTGCTGGGCGAGATACTGAACACCGGCGGTGGCCGCATCGCGGCGATGGACGGCTACGGCCGCTTCAACATCGACAATCGCAGCGGCTACGACATCGTGATCACTGGCCTCGATACCGGCAACGACATCGAAGGCAAGGTGCGCATCACCGATTACCTGCGTCGCTGGGATCCGCTGGCCAACGGCGGCCAGGGCGCCATCGTCACCAACGCATCGCAATCCAGCACGCAGACGCTGGCCTATTACAACAGCCTGACGCCGGTGACGCGCGAAGTCACCCGTCTGGGCAACGCCGTCAAGACACGCGACCTCATCACCACCACCGATGCCCAGAACAAGCTGAAGGAGGTCGAGGTCGAGCACTACGACGACGTGGTCGGTCGCAACACGGGATACTCGCCGGTGACCGGACAGACCTATACCTGGGTCACCGGTCAGCGCAACACGACGAACACCTACTCGCGGTACGAGAAGGAAACCAAGTTCTGGTTCTTCCCCGGCAGCTGGTCTCTGGCCGATCGCACCGCCTACCGCACCTGGGACGATCCGACGCCGCTGTCCGAGGGCGAGTACACGAAGATCGACACCGGCATGGGCAGCACGACCTACCGCTACCAGCGGCGCGACGTGACCACCGACTTCCGCTCCTGGGACCGCGAGGATTCCGAGTGCTCGGCCTTCCTCTGCATCTGGAAGTGGCATACCTACGAGGTGTGGACCGAAACCGGCTCCAAGCGCTACAACACGCACACGGTGAAGGCCGATCACTCTATCCCGATCAACTTCATCGGTTACGACAGCGGCCAGGTCGACATCCGCAGCCGCGCCGACATCATCTTCGCCGGCAGCCTGACCAACCGCACCGGTACGACGACGGTGGACGCCACCGCCGGCAACGGTCTGCCGGGGGGCGCCATCACGGCGGAAAGCGTGCGCGGCGTCATCACCGCGCAGAACCTGACCCTGCGTGCCGCCGACGGCATCGGCAACACACTCGCGCCGATGCAGATCGACATGCTGGGCAACGGCGCGGTGACTGCCATCAGCGCGCGCGGCGACATCGGCCTGCGCGAAATGAGTGGCGACATGCGGGTGAGCGAGGTGCGCACCGACAACAGCGGCCGCGTGTTCCTGCAGGCCGACCGCGACATCGTTGCGGCCGGCAGCGGCAACGCGGTACGCGTGCAGGGCGGCGGCGTCGAGCTGATCTCCAGCTCGGGTCAGATCGGCACCGACGCGCAGGCGCTCGTGGTGCAGACCCAGGCCACGCCGCAGGGCGGTCTGCGCGCTACCGCCAGCGGCGACATCCATCTGATGCAGCCGGACGGCGACATGCAGCTCGACAAGATCGAGTCGCAATCGGGCGACGTGACGCTCACCGCGCTCGGCGGTCGCATCACCGACGGCAACCGCAACGAAACCCGCGATACGCGTGCCGAAGCCGAGCTCGATGCGCTGTGGAATGATCTGCGCCTGCGCGAATCGGACGGCGCCGCCGACAGTCTGGCCGACGCGCTGAAGGGCCACCGCTCGCAGATCAGCCGCGAGTACCAGGAGTACTGGTCGCTGCGCAACGTCGAACTGATCGAGGATCCGCAGAACGCCGGCACCTTCGTCTATCGCGCCGACAGCTACAACGCGGCCAGCGCATCGACGCGGCTGCGTACGCTGCACGACAAGCTGAGCGGACTTGGCATCTCGCTCGGCAGCACGGGTGCCAGCTACGACAGCAACTTCAGCTACGTCGGCTCGGCCGCGACCGATACCGTCATCGCCGGCATGTCCGACGGTACCCATGTGTGGACCGACAACCAGGTGCGCTACGGCGTCAGCGCAGCGATCTACAACAAGTCCACGTCGGACACCGAAACGCGCGTCGAACAGCCCAATGTGGTCGGCCGCCACATCGTGCTGAACGCCAACAGCGCCAATGGCGGCGTTGGCCGCGACGAGGGGCAGTTCACCGTCAGCATCGCCAGTCTGACCGCGCTCACGCCGGATCAGCGCCGCGCGCTGTCGGCGGCCGAGGCTGACGACGTGGCCATCGACACGGTGGCCAAGACCGCCACCGTGCTCAAGCGCGACGACGTCGATATCGCCACCACGGCGGGTGGCTCGGTCACGGTCAACGCGCGCGGCCACGTCTTCCTCGGCGCAGACGACTACGACCGCAACGGCACCGTGCTGCCGGGCGATATCAATCTGGTGTCGCTGGATGCGACCGGCGGCGGCGTCGACTTCAGCAAGACGATACGGCTGAAGGTGTCCGGTGGCATCGTCGATGCCAGCACGACGAACGCGCCGAACCTGCGCGGCGGCAGCACCATCATCGAAGCGGGCAGCGGCAGCATAGGCAGTGCAGCCAGGCCGATCACCCTCGATCTGGGCGAGGCGGCGACGCTGACCGCGCGCGCCTCGACCGGCATCTGGCTGAACGAGATGAGCGGTCCGATGCGGGTGGCCGAAATGTTCGCCGGCAGCGGTGGTATCCACCTCAGCAGTGCCGGCAGCATCCTGAGTGCCAGTGGCGCGCAGCGCGCGGTGGCGATGCAGACGGCGGCTGGCGACATCGACCTGGTGGCGCTCGGCGGCAGCATCGGTGCAGACGGCCAGCCGCTGCTGATCGCGCAGGATACGGGCGGGCTGGTCAATGCGCAGGCCAGCGGCGACGTGCATCTGTCCGGCACGCGGGCGGTCGAACCCGGCCTGTCGCCGGCGCTGACTATCGGCTCCGTCAGTGCCGGTGGTTCGATGTCGCTCGCCGCACCGGTCGGCGATCTGCGTCAGACCGGCGACGCCGAGGCAGCGGGCGATATCGCGGTGCAGGCAGGGCGTTACCTGATGGACGACGGCACCGTGCTGCGCGCCGACAGCGGCACCATCGACATCGAGGCCACCGGCGACGTCGTGGTCGGTCGCATCGAGGCGACGAACAACGCGACTGCCGACGCCATCCGCATCACCACCGGTAGCCGCATTCTCGATGGCGGTGACATCGGCACCTGGGATCTGGTCGCTGCCACGCCCGGAGCCGGCGTCACGCTGGACGCCGCTGGCGGCGTCGGCAACGCGAGCTGGAACAACGGCTCTCCGCGTCTGATAGCGGATGCGCTGGAAACCGACATCGCGAAGATCGACGCCATCAGCACTGCCGGCGGCGTGCATATCGACGAGCGCGACGACATCGAGATCGGCCGCATCGAGGTTCGCGACGACGCCTGGGTACGTGCCGCCGGCGACATCGCCAACGGCACGGTGTATGCATCGCACGGCAATATCGATCTGCTGTCCGGCGGCAAGGTGACCGTGGTCGATGCGACGGCGGACCTGGGCAGCACGACGGTGATCGCCGAGGACGACATCCTGATGGATGCGGTCACCGCCGGCAACGGCGTGACGCTGGAGTCGAACAACGGCAGCGTCAGCGTGTCGCGCATCACCGGCGACATCCTGTCGCTGTCGGCGAAGAACGATCTGAACCTCGGCACGCTGAGCGTCGGCCGCTCGCTGTTCTTCAATTCGCAGTCGGTCACTGCCCGCATCCTGCATACCCGCAACGACGCGCCGCTGGCGATGCGCGCGGTCGGCCGTGGCGGCGTGCCGGCGCGCTGGGTCGATCTGACCATCAACAGCGAAATCGGCGTGCGTTTCGATCGCTTCAGCGCACTCGATGCCGAAGTGACGATGGAACGCGGCTTCCTGCGCATCGACCAGGGCCGCATCGAGAACCGTGCGCGCTTCATCAACCCGGTCAGCAACATCTACATGGACAAC